>CAZPJM010000013.1:0-35395 GCA_964586865.1 uncultured Enterobacteriaceae bacterium | reverse complement strand
GGCCACGAGCTGCGCTTCGCCCTCGAGGAGGCGCGGACCCAGGGCACCCTGGGCGAAGACGCCGCGTCCACCGGTCTGCGCCTCGCCGGCGACGATGGCCTGTCGAAGGACGCCCAGGAGCTCCTCGGCGAGGCGACCGCGGGCAACTGGGACGGGGTGCTCGTCACCGTGAACAGCAAGGGCTTCGGCGCATCCCGGCGCACCGCCATCCTCGACGACGCCGACACCATGGCCCGGCTCCGCGCGCTCGCCCCCGATGATCGGGCGTGGGACCTGTTCCGCCGCAGCCTGACCGGCGAGGTCGACGAAGCCGAGTTCCTCGACGACGACGGGGGCCTGTGGGACGCGGTCGAGGAGTGGATCCCCTACGTCGACGAGTACGAGGCCGACGCCGACAAGATCCTCGCGGCCCGGGACGGCCGCCTGGGCGAGGAGGAGCGCGACCGGGCCCGGGCGCTGCGGGTGACCGACGTGGATGTGCAGCACCGGCTGGATGGCTCGCACGGCGGCCGGTTCACCGACTGGTTCGGTCAGCTCACCGCGTGGGGCATCGGATCCGACGACTCGCGGATGAAGCGCGAATACGAGCTGCTCGACCGCAAGGACCAGGGGGTCCGGATCGCCGAGGCGGACGACGCATTCGGCGGGCGCGGCGGGCTGCGCGATGGCCTGGCCAAGCTGAAGGACGACGACCGCAAGGCCCTCCGCCAGGATGCCTCGTTCCGCCAGTTCCTGGAGGAGCGCGCGGGCGGCGAGGCGGGCATCCTGGGCGAGCTCTTCGGGCTGCTCGACGGCGGCAAGGACGACCTGGAGGCGGGCCTGGCCGACGCGGACGCGAGCGGTGTGGACTGGTTCGCCGACCCCTGGCGCGCGGTCGACGTGCTGTCCAAGCAACCCGAGGACGAGCTGGCGCGGATCGCCGTCGACCCGGCGCAGCGATCCCGGTTCGAGGCCGCGGTCGAGGGCACCCCGAAGGCGGCCGCCGAGCTGGCGACCCTGCTCGATGCGGCGGAGGCCTCCGTCCGGGCAGTCGATGCCCCTCAGGACAGCGCGGCAGCGGCCCCGTCCATCGACCCGGTGGGCCCGCCGTCGGACCCGGAAGCGCAGGTGCGGTACCGGGCGCGCGAGCGCCTGGAGCCCGCCGCCGATGGACCGAAGGCCCGCGCCGAGCGCGCCCTGTACGTGGCCCGCCACCGGAGCGCCATCCTCGCGGCATTGGAGCGAGACGACAAGCCCGGGCTCATGGAGGCCCTCCTCGCCCTCGGCGCGGACCGCCGAGAGAAGGAGCACCCGGAGAGCGCCACCTACGCGGTGTCCGGCTTCCGCTTCCGGGATGCCGTCGCCGAGCTCGACGAGGCGGTACGAACCCGGCTGGACGCCGCCACGCCCTTCTGGAAGACCGAACGGCTGGTGGCCGCCTATGACGGGGCGAAGTGGGGCGACGACGGCATCGCCACCATCCTCCTGACCGAGATCGGCGTCGATGACGAGAAGACCGCGCTGGCCATCGTCGACGCGGTCTCGGAGGACACCCTCGCAAGGCGCTGGGCCTCTATTCGAATGCCCGCCCGGGATGGGACCCCGCCCCTCGCCAGCGTCTACGGGCCGTTTCGGGCGGCGCGGCAGAAGCGGGACGACGCCCGCAAAGCGCTTGAGAAGAAGGCCGCGGCGCTCAATGGAGTCCCCGAGGCCGAGCGAGAGACCCACCTCACCGAGGCACGGGCGGCCTACGAGGCTGCCGAGGCACGTCATGCCGAGCTCGCCCCACAGCTCGCCCACCATCGGGTCGACCTGACCGAGGAGGCGGCGGAGGTGCTCACGCGGACGGGCTTCGTCGACGGCGAGGATAGCGAGTCCGCCGTGTTCCGCAAGGTCCGGGCTCGGCTCCGCAAGCGGATCGGCGCGCTCGAGGCCGAGACCGTGCGGAAGCTGGTCGGAGGCGATGCCGTCGATGACGAGATCCTGTGGGGTCCGGCCCGCAAGACCGGCCTCGTCGTCGCCGAGCTCGCCGATACCGCGGATGTGTCGGTGGGCGAGACCTCGTGGGGCTTCGAGGCGCTGGCCACCTCGGACAACACCGGGGCGCTCCACCTGGCCGCCTTCGCCCATCAGCTCGACGGGATGGACTACAGCCGGCTGGACGAGGCGGGCCTGAAGCGGCTCGAGTCCCTCCAGGGCGACGCGATGGCCAGCCTGGAGGCGTACCAGAAGGCCCGCGCCACCGCCGCCGAGCTCGCCTCCTTCGCGGCCACCCTCGCCGCCACCGCCCTGGCCGCCGCAGTGACCGGCCCCGGTGCCGCCCCCCTCGCCGCCCAGCTCATCGCCACCGCATCCGCCGGGCTGGCCTCCCTCGCGGTCAAGGAGCTCATCCAGGGCTCCAGCCACGACGCCGAGGCCGGCGTCCAGAAGCTGGCGGTCGACCTGCTCGTCGAGGCGGCGACCGCCGGGCTGGGCGATGCCCTCAAGGGCGCGCGCGTCGCCTCGGCCCGGTGGCTCCAGCAAGGCAACGTGGGCGCGTTCCTCGGCACCGTGCAGGGCAGCGTCGATACCGTCCTTCGCGTCCCCGGCGCCAAGGCCGGCGTCGCCGTGCTCCAGGCGGCCGCCGCCGTCCCCACGAAGCACATCTCCGAGGCGGCCTGGGTGGGCGTCGAGGAAGCCCTCGTGGGCGACGGCCTCGACGACGGGCTGCGCAAGGGCCTGCTCGCCTTCGAGGCCAAGGTGGGCGGAATGCCCGACGAGCTGGCCCACGCCATCCTCGAAGCCCTCGCCAAGGAGGTCGGCAAGGCCGCCGTCGCCAAGCCCGCCGGCGGGCCGGACATGAGCGCGCCGAAGCGGTCCGACGGGCCCGGGGGGCTCGTCGGCCACCTGGGCAAGGGGCTGGGCGATCTGGGCACATCCACCCTGCGCAAGGGGGGCGAGTCCGCCATCGCCGAGGGCCTCTCCCTGGCGGGCCGCGAGGCCTGGCACCGCATCACCACCGGCGAGCTCGACATCACCGAGGAGGACGTGACCGCCTCCCTGCTCGCCGTGGGCAAGGCGACCAGCAAGCACGCCGTCACGGGCCTGGGGACCGCCGTCGGCGATGCCCGCAAGAAGGTGCGCGCGGATCACCGGAAGACGACCGCCGAGGCGTGGGTCCAGGAGGCCGCCGCCGATGCCGACGAGGCCCAGCGCAAGGCCTTCGTCGCCTGGTATGCGAAGCAGGGCGGCCGCGTGAAGCCGCACCGGGACCTGTCGTCCGACGAGGGGACCGTCTCCGGGGCCGAGCGGGACGCGTTCGCCATGGAGCGCGCCTGGTCCCGGTTCCAGGCCGAGGTGTGGGAGCCGGCCCGTCGACGCCTGGAGGCTGAGCGGGTGCGTCACGGCGACATCGAGCGCGACGACCCCACCTGGCAGGCGTACGAGGGGTGGGTCATCGGCGGCAAGGACAAGGCCCGGGACCGCGTCGATCGCCTGGGCTTCGACGCCTTCGCGAGGCGGCATGCCAAGGCCCGGGCCTCCCGCGATGCCCTGCGCACCTCCGAGCGCTACCGCGCCCTGGCCGAGGCCGAGCGCGCCTGGCTCGACCGCGCGCTCGCCGACGACAAGGTGCTCGGCGACCTGTCCACCGAGACCCCCACGCTGCCGGTCCGCCTGGACTCCGACGAGGATGTCCGGACCGTGCGGCGGGCCATCCGCGGGGCCTCCAAGAGCCAGGCGCTGAAGTGGGCCCGGGACTACATCCAGACCGTCGAGGCCGGGCCGCGCCGCGACTTCCTGCTCCGCCGGGCCCCGTGGGTGGCCGAGAGCGTCGGCATCGTCACGCCCGGGTCCGAGGCGGACCAGCAGCAGGTCATCGAGATACTCGACGTGGAGTGGAGCGCCAAGGTCCGGCTGGAGCAGCTGTACGGCATAGACCCCGAGCCTCCGCGCCAGCGGGCCGCTCAATAGCTCCCGGCCACCGGTACGCTGTGACCGCGCCCCGGGGGTAGCCCCGCTGGCCTCCTCACCACCCGCCGCGGACGACCCGCTCGATGAGCAGCAGCCCCACCGCCAGCGCACCCAGGTAGACGAGGGCGACCAGCAAGGCGTGGTGGAGCCGGCCGATGAGGCCCGCGTCGCGGGTGCGGGCCCAGGTCCGGTAGGTGACGACGGCGAGGATCCACTCGGCGGGCAGGACGTAGAGGGCCACGCCCATCCAGGTGGTGACCCGATCGGTGGGCGCCCACAGACCGACGACCGGCGCGGCCGCTTCGCTGGCCAGGAAGATCGCCAGGGCGGTGGCGCCCGCACCCAGGGGACCGAGCTGGGGCCCGAGCCGGTGCCCCACCCAGGTGGACGCGGTGAGGGGGATGGCCCACATCCCCGCCATGGCCAGGGGCATGGTGTCCACCCGCGGGGCCCCGTCGTCGGGGAAGACCAGCGTGCCGAGGAGGCCCGACAGCACCCAGTCCGGCAGGATCAGGAAGGCGGACAAGGGCCAGACGAACGCGATGATGGAGGCCAGAGCCCGGTGGCCCCTGGCGATGGCCAGGATGGGCAGGGCGAGCCCATGCACGATCACCAGGCCGAGGATGCGCCAGCCACGCGGCACGTCGAGGGGCGCCGCCAGCACCAGCCCGGCCAGCACGGCGAAGGCGAGCCACGTCACCGCCAGATCCCGATCGGCGCGGTCCCCGGGCGGCCTCACGGCCTCCTCATTCCTCGTCCCAGCGGTAGTCCTCGGTGAGGCGGAAGGTGTGGTCGCCGCTCTCCACCTGGATGTCGAAGGAGTCGTCGATGTCCTCGACGATCCAGCGGCGGGCGTTCACCCGCCACACGTCCCGGGTCCCGTCCTCGGTGGGGCCCTCCCACTCGAAGGAGCCGTAGTCGCTCTGCGCCCGGACCCGCACCGGGTCACCGACGGTGCAGTCCGAGGCGCGGATGAACAGGAGGCGCGTGGCGGTGGCGGGTCCCGGCGGATCCTCGAAGAGGATGCCCTGCTCGCACGAGGTGGGATCCCGGAAGCAGGCGTCCGACAGGTCGACCCGGTCGGGGGTGAGGCTGCTGCACCAGTCCTCGGCCTGGGTCGGCAGCAGCTCGCCCTCGGGCAGCCACCACTCGCCGAGCAGACCCACGTACGGCAGGGTGCGCCCGTCCGGGTCGGCGCCGTCGGTGTCGGTGGGCGCATCGCCACCACAGGCGAGGAGGGACAGCAGGAGCAGGGTTCGTGACATCGCAGGCACCATGCCCGGCCCGGACGGGACTGCCAAGGGGGCCGCCGGCCCACCCTCACAGCACCAGACCCAGCACGAAGCGGCCGATGGACAGGACGCCGAGCAGGATCCCCAGCACGCCGAGGACCTGGCCGGCAAAGGCGGCGTTGGCCGGGAAGAGGTGGGGCTCGCCCAGGCTCTTCCGCATCTTGCGCGGCACCCCGAAGGTGGCGGCCCCGGCCGAGATGGCGATGAGGGACATGACCAGGAAGGGGTTGCAGCACTGGGCGACCAAGCCGGCGAAGACGGCCGAGCCGCCGGTCCCCAGCAAGGACTTGGCGGCGCGCTGACGGATCATCCGATCCACCGGGTCCATGTCGGCGATGCGGCCGGTGGCGGGGGCGTCGAAGGGCGAGGACATGGGGTCTCCCAGGTTTCCGGCATCGTCGCACAGGTGGATCGCCCGGGTCCGCTACACTCGCCGCGGAGGTGTTCGTGGCCGTCTTCGACGCGTACGAGGCGCACGACGCGGTGGGTCTGGCCGAGCGGGTGCGCGCCGGAGAGGTGCACCCGAGTGAGCTGGTCGAGGCCGCCATCGCGCGGATCGAGGCCCGTGACGGGGCCCTGAACGCCGTGGTCCATCGCATGTTCCAGGAGGCGCGTGCCCGTGCGGCGGGGCCCCTGCCCGACGGGCCCCTCGCCGGGGTGCCCTTCCTGCTGAAGGATCTGCACGCCACCGTCCCGGGCCACCCGACCTCGGCCGGCACCCGCCTCCTGGCGATGGTCCGCCGCGCCCACGCCACGACCCTGGTGCAGCGCTACCAGGACGCGGGCCTGATCCTGCTCGGCAAGACCAACGTGCCCGAGCTGGCCATCATGGGGATCACCGAGTCGCGCCTGCACGGTCCGGCGCGCAACCCCTGGGATCCCTCCCGCACGCCGGGGGGCTCCTCGGGCGGGAGCGGGGCGGCGGTGGCGGCGGGCTACGTCCCGGCGGCCCACGCCAGCGACGGGGGAGGCAGCATCCGGATCCCCGCCTCGCACAACGGTCTCGTGGGCCTCAAGCCCTCCCGCGGTCGGATGCCCACCGGCCCCCGCCACGGCGAGTCCTGGCTGGGTCTGGCCGTGGAGCACGTGGTGACGCGGAGCGTCCGGGACACGGCCGCCCTGCTCGATGTCACCTGCGCCCCGGAGCCGGGCGCCCCCTACGTCGCCCCGCCGCCCGAGCGCCCCTACCTGGACGAGGTGGGGGCCTCTCCGGGCCGCCTGCGCATCGCGGTCACGCCCACCGCCCTGCTGGCGGGCGAGAACGACCCCTCTTGTGTCGCCGCGGTGCAGGAGGCCGCCCACCTCGCCGAGGAGCTGGGCCACCACGTCGAGGAGGCCACCCCGGCGCTGCCGGCCGCGGCGCTGCGCCAGGCCTACTTCGCCCATGTGGCGGCCGGTGTCGCCATGGAGCTGGACGAGATCCTCGAGCTCACCGGCAAGGTGGTCCGCGCCGCCGACGTGGAGCCCACCACCTGGTTGTTCGGACGGATCGGCCGCGCCCTCACCGCGGTGGACCTGGCCCACGCCCGCCGCGATGCCCAGCGGGCCGGCTTCGTCCTGGCCGACTTCTTCGAGCGCTACGACGTCTGGCTCACCGCCACCTGCGCTCGGCCGCCGGCCCCCGTGGGCGAGCTCTACCCCGACGCGCAGAAGGAGCGCCTCATCCAGGTCCTGCGGGTGGCGGGCACCCGCCGGGTGTTGCTCGCCGCCCTGGAGCGCCTGGCCGAGGATGCCCTCGCCGCCACGCCCAACACCCAGATCGCCAACCTGGCGGGCCTGCCGGCCATCAGCCTGCCCACCCACTGGACACCGGGGGGCCTGCCCGTGGGCACCCAGTGGACGGCTCCCCTGGGTCGCGAGGACCGACTGCTGCGCCTGGCCGCCCAGATCGAGGCCGCCCGGCCCTCGTTCCACCACCGGCCGCCGGTGGCGGACCTGCCATGAGGGATCTGCCCCGCCTCCACGTGCTCACCGACGAGGTCCTCCAGGACCGCTTCGACCACGTGACCCTGGCCCGGCTGGCCCTGGAGGGCGGGGCCGACGCGATCCAGTACCGCGAGAAGCGGCCCATCAGCGACCGGGAGCGGCTGCGGGTGGCCGAGGCCCTGGCCGGGCTGTGCGCCCGGTCCGGGGCGACCCTCATCATCGATGATCGCCCTGACGTGGCGGCCCTGGTGGGCGCCGGGGTCCACCTGGGCCCCGCGGATCTGCCGCCTCCCCGGGTCCGGCCCCTGGTGAAGGGCCTGCTGGGCGCCACCGCCAACGATCTGGGCGCGGCGCTGCTCATGGGGACGCCGGACGTGGACTACCTGGGGTGCGGGCCGGTCTACGGGACGACCTCGAAGGGGGAGGCGCCGCCCCCCCGGCTGGGCCTGGACGGTCTGCGTGCCATCACCGACACGGTGGCCCAGCCGGTGCTGGCCATCGGCGGCCTCACCCCGGATCGCGTGCCCGAGGTCCTGGCCGCCGGGGCCGCCGGCATCGCCGTGCTGGGGGCGGTGGCCTGCGCCGAGGACCCCGGTGCCGCCACCGCGGCCTTCGCCGAGGCCCTCCGCGCGGCGGGCCGAGCGCCCCGCCACAGGGCGCCGTGAGCCGGGCCTGTCCCCTGTGTGGGGGCCGCACCGTGAGCTTCCACGAGGATGTCCACCGGCCCTACCGCCGCTGCCCCACCTGCGCGCTCGTCTCGGTGCCCCCCTCCCACCACCTGGACCCGGCCGCCGAGCGCGCCTTCTACGACCTGCACGAGAACCGCATCGACGACCCGGGCTACCGGCGGTTCCTCTCCCGTGCCGCCGATCCCCTCCGCGCGCGCCTGGCCCCGCCGGCCCGGGTCCTCGACGTGGGCTGCGGCCCCGGCCCTGCCCTGGCCGCCATGCTCGCCGAGGATGGCTATAAAGCCGCGGTCTGGGACCCGCTGTACGCCCCCGACCCCGCCCCCCTCGCCCGCACCTGGGACGGGGTCACCTGCACCGAGGTGGTCGAGCACGCCCACGACCCGGCCCACCTGTGGGCCCTGCTCCTGGCCCTCCGCCGCCCCGGGGGCGTCCTGGTGGTCATGACCAAGCGGTGGACCGACCCCGACGCCTTCGCCGGCTGGCACTACATTCGCGACCCCACCCACGTGGCCTTCCACCACGCCGACACCCTGCGGTGGATCGCCCGTCGTCATGGCGTTCAGGTCGAGCTGGTCGGCAAGGACGTGGCGGTATTCGGGGGGTAGGGGCTCGGCCTGCTGGAGGCAGGCTCGCCACCGTACGTCCGAGGGTGCGACACGGCGCACCGGGGCCGGACCTGCGCAGCGTGGCGCTGTCACCCCAGCGCGTACGGGGCGTGCTCATCGTCGCTCTTCTCGCCGGCCACGTCCCGGTAGATCTCGGCCAGGGGGACCGTTGCCGCCGGGTCGTCCAGGTGCAGCACCGCGTCCTCGCCGCGCAGGATGGTCAGCTCCCACCGGTCCGCGTCGACCCGGCGGAAGTGCTCGACCCGGCGCTCCCGCTGGCTGACGAGGACGTAGTGCCGGACGCCCGGGTCCTGCTGGAGGTGGACGAACTTCCGGCCCCGGTCGAGGGACTCGGTGGAGGCGGAGAGGACCTCGACCAGGACGGGGCTGCGGGCGTCCCCGGCGTCGTCGCGGCACCGGATGGTGACGTCGGGGTAGGTGTACAGGCCGGTGGCGGCGACCTGGTGGCGCTGGTCGCTGCCGACAGGGCGGCAGGGGCCGTCGCGGAGGGCGAGGCCGAGCGCGATCAGCACGTTGCTCGCGATGGCGTTGTGGCGGTCGGAGCCGCCGGCCATGGCGATGATCTCACCGTCGATGAAGTGGTGCTTGCGGTCAGCCTCGGCCTCGAACGCAAGGTATTCTGCCTCGGTCATTCGCTTCAGGGCGGGCTCGGCCATGGCTGCCTCCACCGTCCGTATAGCTTCGTGTGGCCGGGGCGGCCGGCCGCGCCGCCACCACCGACGCGCCGTCGGGCGCCCACCCCGATCCCTCAGTCCACGCCCCGTCGCCGCCCCAGCGCGGCGCACAGCCGACCGAGCTCCAGCGCCTCGCGGATCCGAGCGGTGACGGCCTCGGGGCTGTAGTTGATCTTGGCGTCCAGCCGGCGGTCCGGGTCGAGGTCGGACAGCTCGCTCGCCCGGCGGAGGCGCGCGGTGACGGCCGATGGGCTCATGTCAACGGTCGACATCGGTCAGCTTCTCCACGTCGGCCAGATCCTGTTGGCGGCCCGCCTGGACCTTCATGGCGATGAGCGCCTCTCGGCTGATGACCGTAACGGTCCCGGCGTCGGTCTCGAGGGGTGATGTCTCGTGTGGCTCGTGGGGCCCCGTGCGCTGCGACCGCGAGGCCGCCGCACAGGGCGTAGTCGATGCCGGCCGCGTTGAGGGCGGCCACGATGCGCTCGAACTCGGTGAGCAGGTCCATGGGCACGGCGTATCCCGGGCTCACGGCACGGTGAAGGTGAAGCCACCGAACGCGGCCGAGGCGTCCGGCGGCCGGCTCTCGGAGCCGCGCCGCCGTCACCGCCGCCATCACCCCCACCCTCCGGTCACAGCCTCCGCAGCACCGCCCGGGTCGCCCCGTCCGTGTCGAGGGTGCCGCCCAGCTCTCGGGTGACCTCGCCCGCCTCGAGGGCGCCCTGGACCGCGCGCTGGATGCGGGCCTCGGCGTCGGGATGGCCCAGGAAGGTGCACATCATCCCGGCCGAGAGGATGGCGGCCAAGGGGTTGGCCACGCCCTGCCCGGCGATGTCCGGGGCGCTGCCGTGGACCGGCTCGAACAGACCCACCTTGCCCGGGTGCAGGTTGCCGCTCCCCGCCAGTCCGATGCCGCCCTGGAGCTGGGCGCCGAGGTCGGTGATGATGTCGCCGAAGAGGTTGTTGGTGACGATGACGTCGAACTGCTCGGGCGCCCGGACCAGCTCCATGCAGAGCACGTCCACGTAGAGGTGGAAGGACCGGATGCCCGGGTACTCGGCCGCCACCTCGCGGAAGACGCGCTGCCACAGGTCGTGGCCGTGGCGCATGGCGTTGGACTTGTCGGACATGCACACGCTGCCGAGCCCGTGCTCGTCGGCGTAGGCGAAGGCGGCCCGGATGATCCGCTCCACGCCCTTTCGGGTGTTCATCTCGGCCTCGATGGCCACCTCGTCGGGGGTGCCGCGCTTGAACTGGCCGCCGATGCCCGTGTACAGCCCCTCGGTGTTCTCGCGGAACACCACCATGTCGATGTCGCCGGGGCCCTTGCCCTCGAGGGGGGTGTAGCGGCTGTCCAGCAGCCGGACGGGGCGGAAGTTGATGAACAGGTCCAGCTCGAAGCGGGCGCCGAGGAGGATGTCGCGGGCGTGGACATTGCTCTCCACGCGGGGGTCGCCGAGCGCCCCGAGCAGGATGGCGTCGAACTCGGAACCCCACCGGGCCATCACCTCGGGCGGCATGGTGGTGCCGTCGCGCAGGTAGCGCTCGGCCCCCAGGTCGAAGGTCTCGAAGTCCAGGTCCAGGTCCAGGGCCTCGAGGACGCGGACGGCGGCAGGTACGACCTCGTGGCCGATGCCGTCACCGGGCACGAGGGCGATGCGATGGGTCACGGGGGCTCCAGGGCAGGCCCGGCAGGTAGCGCGTCGGGGCGGGGCCCGTCAGCCGGGTCGGGGAGGGCCTACTCGACCTCGCGGAAGCTCACGTCGTCCACGTAGACGCCACCGCCGGTGAAGCAGTCGCCGAAGGCCCCTTCGCAGTGGACGAACTCCGCCGCCGCCTGCACCCGCGTGAAGCCATCGGGGACCGTCCCGATGACCTCGACGGGGATCCAGGTGTTGGTGGCGGTGGTGTCCGTGACGCGGATCCGCGCCTCGGCGCCGGCCTCGTCGGAGTAGTCCTCGTTGAAGAACTTGATCCGCAGGGCCAGGTAGGTGTCGGGCGCCGCGATGGCGTCGTCCACGTGCATGTAGGTCCAGGCCGACAGGACGTAGGCCCGCCCCGGGTCGGTGCTGAACTCCTGATAGACCGGGGTGCGGGTCTCGGACCCGGAGAAGACGCCATACAGCTTGAGTGCGCTGTCGCCCTCGTAGGCGGTGAAGGTGTCGCTCGAGCCGAACAGGGGGTCCCCGGTGGAGACGCGCACGAAGTTGCCGCGATCGCCGGGGAAGACGAGCCAGTCATCGGCCAGACCCTCGCTCGGCCAGGCCTCGAAGCCCGGGTTGGCGAGGAGCTCGGGACCCAGGCTCCAGGTCGGGCAGTCGGTGGTGGCCGTTCGGTCGAGCAGGGTGAGGTCGTCCAGGAGGAAGACCTGCTCGGCGCCGGCCGTCCCCTCGGCCCCGTGGTTCGGCATCACGGAGACGGCGTCGTAGGTGGCGTCGGGGTCGAGGCCGGGGCTGTCGGCCACCGGGGCGCCCAGGTCGAAGGTCAAGGCCTGCCAGCCGAGGTCGGTGGTGGTGGCCTCGCTCTCCACGAAGACCGACGGATCGGCCACGCTGGCCACCCGGAGGCGCACCGGGAGCCCGGCGTCGGGGGCGTGGAGGCGCAGCCGCAGCCGGGTGGGATCGGCGTCGAGGGGCAGGAGGGGGACGCCGTCGAAGCGGCAGGCCGCGATTCGGGCCCCCGCCGTCGGTGTGGCCCCGCTCCCCCGCCGGAGCTCGGCTACCTGGTTGTCCGGATCGTCCGGGTCGGTGGCCAGGCCGGCCTCGAGGCCTCCGAAGCCGAGGACCCGGGCGGGATCGTCCCCCTCGAAGTCGACCAGGACCGTCTCCACCGTGGGCAGGCGGGTGTCGAAGGGCACCGTGAGGGCGTAGGCCGCCCTGTTCCCATTGCCCGCGGCGTCCTGGAAGGCGTCGATGGGCACCTCGATGCGCACCTCGCCCTCGGTGTCGGCCGGGGGCGTCACCACCAGCCGCGCCAGCTGCCCGGACAGCGCCTCGAACGACGTGGGGGTGCCACCGGCCACGCCGATGTCGTCGGCGGTGAACGAGGTCCCCACGTCCTCCGAGAAGGTGAAGTCGACGGTGATGTCCCCGTCGGCGATGCCCTCCACGTCCGACGTGAGGCTGACCGTGGGCGGCGTGGTGTCGGTGTCGCCGGTGTCGCCGGTGTCGTCCGTGTCGCCGGTGTCGTCCACCTCGCCGGTGTCGTCCACCTCGTCGGTGTCGGCTCCGGTGTCGGTGTCGGCGTCGCCGTCGGTGCAGGCCGCCAGGGCCAGCAGGCCGGTCATGGCGGAGAGGGTCAGGAGGGTCCGCATCTCGGCTCCATGGGAAGGCGGGGAGGGACCGCGGGGGGCTCAGGCCGCGGGTCCAGGGCGAGCGCCCCCGATATCCGGATCCGAGGCCAGTGCCTCGGCCACCTCGCCGGCCCAGGCCTCGATGGCGTCCCAGTCGCGGTGGTCGCCCACCTCGGCGCCCACGGTGCGGATCACGAAACGCTCGAACCAGCCCAGGTGCTCCGGGTCGATTCGGCCATGGAAGAGGGTGATGTCGCGGGGGGAGATCCGCTCGATGACGGGCTCCAGGGCGGCCTGGACCACGTGCCCGTCCACGAGCTCCTCGGGGTCGCCCTCGGCGGTGGGGCCGCTGGCGAAGAGCCACACGGGCCGGGCCGCCAGGGCCTCCTGGTGGCGGGTCAGGTACTGCTTGGCGCCGCGGCGCCACATCCCCATGTAGATGGCGGCACCCAGGACGACGGCCCCATGGCCGTCCGGGGCGGGGGCCTCCTCGACGGGGACGAGGTCGACGGCGAGGCCGGCCCGGGTGAGCACGCGGGCGATGCGCTCGGCGATCTCGGCCGTCGCGCCGTGCTTGGTGGCGTAGGTGACCAGGACGGGTGTGGACATGGGACCTCCGGCGAGAGGTCTTGCGAGGACCGTGCCGGCCGGTACGCGGCGTTTCGGGGTCGCTGACGGCCGGCCCTGTGGGGCCTCACACGGGGCGCTGGGGCGCCTAACCCGCGAACGGGGCTTGTCACCCCCGCCCGATCGTGGCATCACCCGGGGGCGACCCGTGGAGCCCATGCGCCACCTCCCCACCACCCCCGCCTGCCGCTGCTGCTGCCTGTGCTGCTGCTGCTGCGCCTGCGTGGGTGCCGGGGGTCGCTGACCACGCCACGTCCCTTCCCCCGGCCCAGCGGCCGGGGAGGATCCTCCGGCCGGGCCCTTCCCGACCGGAGCTGTGATGGCCGTCCACATCGTCTACGAGAACCCCGCCTGGCTCCCGCCCCTCACCCGCGCCCTCGACGCCCGCGGCCTGCGGTGGGAGGGCCACTTCGTCGAGGGGGGCATCCTGGACCTGGCCCAGATCCCCGCCGAGGGGGTCTACCTGAACCGCATGTCGCCCTCGGCCCACACCCGCGGCCACCAGGGTGGGGTGGAGCTGGTCCGGGAGTGGCTCGGCCTCCTCGAGGCCCACGGGCGCTCCGTCATCAACGGCAGCCGCGCCTTCGCCCTCGAGGTGAGCAAGGTCCGCCAGGACATCGCCCTGCGCGCCGCCGGCATCCGCACCCCCGAGACCCTGGCGGTGGTGCGCGGGGATCTCCTCGCGGCGGCCCGGCGCCTGGGCACCCCCTTCGTGACCAAGCACAACCAGGGCGGCAAGGGGCTGGGGGTCCAGCTCTTCCGGGATCTGGACGCCTTCCGGGCCTACGTCGAGGGGCCCGACTTCGTGGACAGCCCGGACGGGGTCACGCTGCTCCAGCGCTACATCGAGCCCGCCGAGCCCTTCATCACCCGGGTGGAGATCGTGGACGGGCGCTTCCAGTACGCCATCCGGTCGAGCACCGCCGGCGGCTTCGAGCTCTGCCCGGCCGACGCCTGCCAGGCCGGCGGCGAGGCCTGCCCGGCGGACGGCGGCGACACCTTCGCGCTGCGGGAGGATGTGACGGCCGACGACCCCCTGGTGCGGGCCTACGTGCGCTTCCTGGCCCGGGAGGGCATCGATCTGGCCGGCATCGAGTTCGTGGAGGACGCCCAGGGGCGCCGCTGGACATACGACGTCAACGGCACCACCAACTTCAACCAGGCCCTCGAGGCGCGGCACGGCCTGGATGGCTGGGCGGCGGTGGCGGCCCTGGCCGAGGCGCGTCTGGCGGGGCGGGTGCAGGCGGCCTGACGGGCGCCCGGGGCCTCACGCCTCGACCAGCTCCCCACGGGTGAGCACCACCCGCCGGGCGCTGGCCGCCCACGCCTCGAGGGTGTCCACCACGCTGGCGGGCACCCCGGGGCATCGACGCGCCAGCAGGCCGAGGGCCTCCTCGAGCTCGTGGGTCGACAGCCACTGCTCGAGCCCCTCCCGGTCGAGGCGGTACCGATCCACCACGTCGCGGGCCAGGCAGCGGCCGAGGCGCTCGAGCTGGAAGCGCTCCCACGGGGTCAGGGAATCGGGGGGCACCATGAGCTCCAGGTCGCTGGTCACCCAGACCGGCGGGTGGGGATGGTCCAGGGCGCCGGCCCAGCGTCGGCCGTCGGGGGTGCCGGCGAAGACGCCAGGCGCGCGGCGGATCACCCCCAGCCGCACCAGGCGCGCCAGCAGGGCATCGACCAGCGGGGCCTCCACCGCATCCCAGGCCTCGTCGTCCCAGGGGCGGGTCCCGAGCCCGGCGGGGTCGGGGTAGACGGTGGCGCCCTCCCGCCGCCAGGGCACGAAGAGGATCTCCCGGTCCTGCTCGCGCAGCAGGTCCAGGAAGACCACCTCGTCGATGGCGCCGGGCCCCGCCTGCCGCAGGGCCTCACGGACCGCCGGCACCACCACGTGCAGGTCCCGCTCCACCAGGCGATGGACGAAGCGATCCACCGCGTCGGGGGTGGCGCCCCGCAGGGTGGACTCGAGGGCCAGATCCAGGTGCAGGGTCCGGGCGATGGGGTCCATGGACACCGCACCCAGCGCCTCCAGGGCGCGGAGGGCCAGGGTCCAGCGGGGGATCTCGGCGAAGCGACCATGGCGGGACAGGGCGGTGTCGCCCAGGCGTCGGCCCAGGCGACGGCCGTCGGCGATGGCCAGGGTCTCCTTGTGGGTCCGGCGGGGCACCACGTGGAGCAGGGCGGCGGCCAGGCTGGCCAGGTCGTGCAGCAGGGCCACCGGACCGGGCTCGCGGGGAGGCTCCAGGTCGTCCGTCTCGTCCATGACGGCCTCGGTGAAGTCCCAGGCCGGCTCGGGTGGGGGCGGGAGGTCGGGGTGCAGGCGGTAGCGACCCAGCAGCGGCGGGGCGTCCTCGCCCGGGAGGGGGGCCAGCAGGCCGGCCCCGAACAGGGCGCGGACCTCGGCGGCGTGGTGCTCCGGATCCCAGGCCTGGGTGCCGATGACCACGTCGTCGAGGGCGTGTCGCTGGGCCCGGTGGAGCACGGACCGGGTCCAGGCGGGCAGGGCGTCCACCCGCTGGCGCAGGTCCTCCCGCTCGGCGGCCTCGGTGGCGGCGTCGCGGCGGGCGTAGCGGACCAGCACCCGCACCCCGGCCTCGCGCAGGGCGGGCAGGGCCTCCCGGTCGAAGTCGGGGGTCATCACCCGGGTGGTCTCGTCCAGGCAGCGCTCGGTGAGCCCATCCAGGTCGACGTGGGCCGCCAGCTCCTCCCAGAGGGCCGGCGTCTCGACCCGCAGCACGCTCACCGCCCGGAGAGGCCGCCCGCTCATGCGGCGTGCTCGATCCGGTAGGGGTAGCCCTGCTCGGTGAGGAAGAGCTGGCGGCGCTCGGCGAAGTGCTGCTCCCGGCTGTCGGCGGTGACCAGCGTGTAGAACCAGGCCCGGTTGTCGCCGTCCTTGGCGCGCAGCACCCGGCCCAGCCGCTGGGCCTCCTCCTGGCGGCTGCCCCAGGTCCCCGAGATCTGGATCGCCACCCGGGCGCTCGGCAGATCCACGGCGAAGTTGCCCACCTTGGAGAGGCACAACACCCGATCGTCACCGGCGCGGAACCTCCCGAACAGCCGGTCCCGCTCGGCCGAGGAGGTCTCCCCGGTGACGAGCGGCAGCCCGAAGCGCCGGGCCACCCACTCGAGCTGGTCCACATAGGTGCCCAGGATCAGGAGGGGCACGTCGGCGTGCCGCTCCAGCAGCCGCTCCAGCTCGGGCAGCTTGCGGGCGTTCTTCGCGGCGAGGGCGAAGCGATCGGCGGGACGGGCCTCGGCGTAGCGGAGCCGATCGGCGTCCGAGAGGGGCACCCGGATCTCGATGCACCGCGCCTGGGCGATCCAGCCCTGCTGCTCGAGGCGCTTCCACGGCATGTCGAAGCGCTTGGGACCCACCAGGGCGAAGACGTCGCCCTCCCGGCCGTCCTCGCGGACGAGGGTGGCGGTCAGGCCCAGCCGGCGCCGGGCCTGGAGGAGCGCCGTCTCGCGGAAGATGGGGGCCGGGAGGAGGTGGACCTCGTCGTAGACGACGAGCCCCCAGTTGGCCTGGTAGAAGACCTTGAAGTGGAAGGGCGGGGCGTGCTTGCGCGGCCGCCAGGTCAGGAGCTGATACGTCGTGAGGGTGACCGGGCGGAGCTGCTTCTGCTCGGCGCTGTACTCGCCCACGTCGTCCTCGGTGAGGGTGGTTCGCCGCAGGATCTCCCGCTTCCACTGCTGCAGGGCGGTGTGGCCGGTGCACAGGATGAGGGTGCGCATGCCCAGCCGCACCATGGCGCCGATCCCCACCAGGGTCTTGCCGGCGCCGCAGGGGAGCACCACCACGCCCGAGCCCCCGGTGGGGCCCCCCTGGAAGGCGTCGATGGCGGCCACCTGGTAGTCCCGGAGCGACCAGGGCCCGGCGCCCCCGCTGTCGTGGTCCAGGGCCATGGTGAGGGCGTCGCCGTCGTCGTAGCCGGCCAGGTCCTCGACGGGGTGACCCAGGCTGGTGAGGACCTGCTTGAGCTCTCCGCGCTGGCGTGGGGCGATGCGGACGGCGTGATCGGAGAGGGCCTCGCCGAGGAGGTCGGCGGCGGCGGGGAGGTGGCGGACCTCCACCAGGTCGGTCGGATCGTCGGCCTCGAGGGCGAGCCAGTCGCCGTCGCGCACCAGCCGGAGCCGGCCGTAGCGGGCCATGGTGTCGCGCACCGACGGCCCGATGTGCTCGGGGACCGGGTACTTGGCCAGGTCCGCCAGGGCGGCCAGGACCTCGTCGGCGGAGTGGCCGGCGGCGGCGGCGTTCCAGAGGGAGAGGTCGGTGAGGCGCCAGGTGTGGACGTACTCGGGGCTCTTCACCAGCTCGGCGAACCCCAGCAGGGCGTCGCGGGCCTCGGCGTAGCGGGGGGAGGCCACCTCGAGCAGGAGGGTCTTGTCGCCCTGCACGATGAGGGGGTTGTCGGGGACGTAGTGCATGGCCGGAGCGTAGCGGACGGGGGCCCTCGGGGCCGCACCGCGACCGGGGCGATGCGAGGTCGGGCACGGGGCGGGCGATCCGGGGGTGGACGCCCCGCCGGGGTGCGCGCCCGGGCCTCAGGGGGCCGGGACGTGGGGCTCGGGGCCGTAGCCCACGGTGCGCCGCACCGCCGCGGTCCGCTCCAGCAGATCGGCCACCTCGGGCGGCGAGAGGCGGTCCCGCCACTTCTGGTCGAGGCGGACCTCGCTCGAGGTCCCGAGGCGCATGCGGTTGCCCATGATGTGGTGCTCCACGGCCCGGAAGTCCACCGGGCCCCCGTATGGCGCCACCCCGGCGAACAGGGCGATCCGGTCCAGGGTGCCCGCCGTGTCGGTGCAGAGGGTCTCGTAGTGGACCCGGAGGAAGTGCTCGGGGGGCAGCCGCCGCGCCAGGCGCTCCACCTGGCGCTGCATGTGCAGCCACAGCCGTGCGGCCTCGCCGGTGGATCGCCCCGAGTTGTGGCGGGCCGAGGCGGCCTGGCCCGGGATGTCGCGCACCAGGTGGAGGACCCGCACGTCCAGATCGGGGGAGCGCCGCAGGTAGGCCCAGCGGCGCGGATCCTTGGTGGAGTCCACGACCACGCGGGCCTGGGCCAGGTGGGCCAGGGTGGCGAACAGGGCGGCGTTGCGGGCGATCCGGTGGCGGACATGGGGACCCGAGCCGGGGGCGTGGAGGACGGCCCGGTCCCGGATCCGGTCCAGGGTGTTCGACAGCAGGGTCCGGGAGAGGAGGTGCCTGGCCACGCCCCGACCCACCTCGATCCGGGTGTCCCAGCGACCCGGCGAGAGCGGGTGGCCGCGGTCCGCCATCTCCCGGAAGACGTCGGCCCAGAAGGGGCAGGTCCCGACCGTGGCGCCGCAGGAGCAGCGGTACTCGGCCGGATCCCCGCGGTCGGGGTGGGGGCCCGTCAGCTCGCCGGCGCTCATCATGTCGGGGTGGGCATTGAGCAGGAAGGCCAGCAGGGTGCTCCCGCTGAAGCCATTGCCGACGATGAGCAGTACGCGCGTCATGGAGGGGCGCTATAGGGGTCCCGGCCCCTGGACCACCCGGTTGGGGGATCCATGACTCAAGGGCCGCTCACCAGCCGCTCCCGCAGGCTGCTGTCGGCCGGGACCCAGCGGAGGAGCGCCGGCCCCAGTACGAGGGGGCGCGCCCGGAGGACATCCGGGTTGCGGCTGCCGGTGAGCAGGCAGGCCAGGCGGATCTCCTCGATGATGGAGGCTGCCTGGGCGCTGGCGGCCTCGCGGCCCCCCTCGTTCCAGGCCATCAGGAAGGGGCGGGCCATGCCGCCGGCGGTGGCGCCCATGGCGATGGCGCGGGCCACGTCGAGGCCGCTCTTCACGCCCCCGGTGGCGATGACCTCGAGCCCCGTGTCGGCGAGCTGGGCCACCGAGCCGCCGGTGGGGATCCCCCAGTCCCAGAACAGCTCGCCCAGGGCCCTGGTGCGGGCCTTGGCCCGGAGGGTCTCGACGCCGACCCACGAGGTGCCCCCCGCCCCCGAGACGTCCACGGTGCGGATCCCGAGCGCCTGCACCCGCTCGCCCACCGCCCGGGAGAGGCCGCAGCCGGTCTCCTTGGCGATGACCGGCACCGGCAGCTCCTCGTGGAGGCGCTGCAGGGTCTCCAGGCCACCGCGGAAGTCGTCGTCGCCGCCGGGCTGGATGACCTCCATGGCCGGGTTGAGGTGGATGCAGAGGGCATCGCAGCCCACCTGGCCCACCATGTCGGCGATCCGGGCCGTCGAGGCGCCACGGGCCTGCACCACGCCCAGGTTGGCGAAGAGGGTGGCGGTGGGGGCCACGTCGCGGACCCGGTAGCCGAGGGTCACCCCGTCTTCGAGGAGGGGGCGCATGGAGCCGAAGCCGAAGGCCAGCCCGTGCTCCTCGGCGACCTGGGCCAGGTCGCGGTTCACCCGCTCGGCGCGCTCGACGCCGCCGGTCATGGCCGCGATGACCAGGGGGGCCCGCAGGCTTCGGCCGGCGAGCTCGGTGGTGAGGTCGACCTCGGCCACCGCGAGCTCCGGGAGGGCATCGTGGACGAGGTGGACCTGCTCCAGCAGCGTGGTCTTGGCCTGGAAGGCGACCTCGTCCGAGGCGCACAGGTCGAGGTGGTCTTCCTTGCGGCTGGCGTGCTGGCTCATGGGGCCGTCCGGTGCAGGGGAGGGCGGGACGTAGTCACGGCTCCGCCCGCGGTCCACGCCGAGGGGCCTGAGGGTCGGACGGCGTACACCCGCCACGACACCCACGTCGGACCTCCCGAGGCGGCGCGGGCGTCGACAGGGGCCAGCACGGCAGGCATGTTGCTTGCATAACTGCTCCGCGGGGCGCTCCTCCACCCGCGCCGCCCCGCCCTGGAGATCCCCATGACCCATCGCCCCTGGTTGCCGGCCCTGGCCCTGCTGGGCCTCGCCGCCCCGGCCCACGCCCTCGACTGTGCCTACGGGCCCACCGAGAGCTTCCCCGGGACCGAGACGATGGACGTGCCGCTCAACCCGGTCCTCCGCGTGGTCTCGGTGGACATGCCGCCCGACGAGATCGAGATCCGGCTCGTCCGCGCCGATGGCCTGGAGCGCGAGGTCATGGTCGAGACCACCGAGCACGGGCAGGTCACGGTCCACCACATCCGGCCGGTCTTCGGCCTGATGGCGGATCAGGAGTACCGGCTGCTGGCGCGGCCCCGGGGCGAGGATGGCGTCTGGGTCGAGGTCGGGCTCGAGACCGGCCAGCGGGTGGACGCCCAGCCCCCGGAGGCCCCCGAGCTGCGGGGGGTCACCCGCATCATCGAGGACAGCGAGTGGGGTCCCGAGGACTTCCTGGAGGTCCAGGTGGGCCCCACCGACGAGCTGGTCTTCCACCGGGTCATCCTGGAGACGGCGGAGGGCGAGCCGGTGGCCCCGGCCGTCCCGGTGCTGACCTCCACGCTCGAGGCCGCCGAGCCGCGGGTCGGCCGACGGCTCTGCGATGAGCGGCTCATCCTGCCGACCGACGCCGAGGGGCTGTGCATCCGGGTCGAGGCGGTGGATCTGGCCGGCTTCGCCACCACGGCGGAGCCGGTGGACGCCCTCGACCCGGGCGAGTGCGCCCCGGGGGCCATCCCTCTGGTCCCGCCCGGGGGCTCCGACCCGGAGGCGCCGGAGGATTCGGGCGACGTGGACGATGTGGGCGCGGCCGGCTGTGCCTGCACGGCTGCCGGCGGACCCGCCGGGGGCCTGCTCGCCCTGGCCCTGCCCCTGCTGGTCCTGGTGCGGCGACGTCGCTGATCACGCCGCCCCGAGGGCCCGCCGCATCCGGTCGCCGTCCTCGACCGCGGTGAGGACCACGTCCTCGCCCAGGGTGGTCACCAGCCGCACCCCCCTGGGCGCCCGCTCCACCCGCTCGATCTCCTGGTCCAGGACCCGCCAGCCGAGCCCGCTCATGGTGTAGCGCTGCTCGAGGGGCAGGCCCTCGCCCAGGTCCTCGTCGACCGTGTCCTGGTGGAGCTGTCGCTTCATCCGGGCCCAGGAGCGCAGGGCGCTCGCGGTGAGCCAGACCCCGCCGAGGAGGAGCAGGCCGCCGATGGGCACCCCCATGATGGCGATGGCGAGCGAGCGCACGCTCACGACCACCTCGTCGCCGCCCGCGAAGAAGACCGACCCGCCGAAGGCGAGCCCGGCGAAGAGGATGACCAGGCCCAGCACTCCGAGGGGCAGGCCCACCCCGAAGTCCCGCCCGCCGTCCACGGGCAGGAAGTAGACGCCCGCATCGGTGATGTAGAGGCTGCCGAGCTCGTCCCGACCCGCTCCGCGGATCCGGGCGCCGCCCTTCCAGCGACACCGTCCATGACCTTTTCGCATGGGACCTCCATCGATGCCGTAATGGCCCGACCGGGTCCGAAGCGCTCAGATCGCCGATCCGGTGACCGCCCACCGTCCGCGGCGGACCTCCACCGCGCCCCAGGCGAGCTTGGCGACGAAGGTGAGGGGGAAGGCCACCCACACCCCCCAGGGGCCCAGGCCGAGGACCAGCCCCAGCAGGGCCGACAGGGGGATCTGGCCCACGAAGGTGGTGACCGTGTTGATCCGCAGGCTGGCCCGCGTGTCGCCGGCGCCCTGGAGGAGGCCGCCGATGGCGATGTAGACGCCCACCACGGGCATGGACCACCCGAGCAGCTCCATCCAGGTCATGGCGTGCCCGTGGATGGCGGTGCCGGGAGCCACCCCGAAGAGCGCCACGATGGGGCTCGAGAGGGCGATGAGCGCGAGCCCGAGGGGGGTCATGACGGCGGTGCACAGGGCGATCCCCCGCCACAGCACCCGGCGGGCCTCGTCGGGGCGGTCCGCCCCCAGGGCGTTCCCCACCATGGCGCCCACGGCCTGGCTGATGCTCATCCCGGGGACGAAGGCGAGGGCCTGGACCCGCAGCCCGATCCCGTGGGCGGCCACGGCGGCCTGGTCCAGCCGGCCGAGCATGCCGATGATGGACAGGAAGGCCGCGTTGAGGACGAGCATGTCGGCGGCGGCGGGCCAGCCCACCCGCACCAGATCGGCCACGAGGGGCCGGTCCAGCGGGGCGATGGCGAAGCGGGGGCGCATGCCGGGCAGGTGTCCGCGGGAGAGCCAGGCCAGCATGAGACCCACCGCGACGGCCTGGGCCAGGACCGTGCCGATGGCGGCCCCCTGGATCCCCAGGGCCGGCAGGCCGTAGCCGCCCAGCACGAGGCCGTAGTTGAAGACCACGTTCAGGCCGTTCATCACCAGGGCGACGAAGAAGGCCGCCCGGGTGTCCCCCACGCCCCGCAGGGCCGCGGCGAACAGGATGTTCAGGTAGGTGAAGACGGTGCCCGCCACCAGGGGCCGGAAGTAGTCCAGGCCGGCCTCCATCGCGGCGCCCTCGGCGCCCAGGAGCGCCAGGAGGGGCACGGCCACCAGGTTGCCCAGGATCCCCACCCCGATCGCCAGCACCACGGTGGCCTGGACCGATTGCTGGAGGATGTGGGCGACCCGATCGGGCTCGCCGGCCCCGTGGGCCCGGCTGACGAGGGCGACGGTGCCCACGGTGAGGCCGATCATGGCCACCATGAGCAGCCAGACGAGCTGGGAGGCGTAGCCCATGCCCGTCAGGGCCGCCTCGGCCTGGAGGGTGCGGCCGATCATGGCCGTGTCGACGGCGAGGGCCAGGACCTGGAGGGCGTTGAGGCCGATGATGGGCCAGGCCAGGCCCAGGAGGCGCGCGGTGAGGCCGGCGGGGCGCGGCACGGTGGGGGACCGGGTCAGAGCGGGGCCACGCCGGCGGCGGGCCGGACGGGGACCGGGGGCAGGCCCTCGGCGGTGCAGGCCGCCAGGAAGGCCGCCTGGGCCTCGGGGTCGGGGAGGAGGGCGATGGCCACGTCGCCGCCGCCGGCACCGCTCGGCTTGGCCGCCCCCCCGTGGGCCTCGGCCAGCTCCGCGATGCGGTCCAGGGCGGGGGTGGCCCAGTCCACGCCCGCTTCGCGGGCCATGCGGGAGAGCAGGGCGCGCGCCCGGCGCAGGCTGGGGATGGGATCGCCCGGGAAGGCCTCGACCAGGGCCGCGCTCTCCTCGACGAACCAGCGCCGGTCCTTCCAGGCCCGGTAGCGCGCCACCCGGGGCCCGGTGGCGGCGGCCTGCCCGGACCACACCAGGACCGGCGGGCGGTCGGGGGCCCCGAGGGGCTCGGGGACGTCGGGCCGGTAGCGGACCATGCCGCCGTGAGCGCTGGCGGCCACGTCGATGCCGCTGCCCGAGCCCTGCACCCGGCGGTGGACGTCCCGGGCGAGGCGGAAGATCCGCTCCGGCGCGGCCGAAGGTCCCAGGCCGGCGGCCACGGCCACCACCGTGGCGGCGGCGCTGCTGCCCAGCCCCACCTTGTAGGGCGCCTCGAAGGGGTTCCAGGGGGTGAAGCGGTAGGTCCCGGGAGGCGCCCCGGCCGCCGCCAGGGCCGGCGCGACGAAGCGGTCGTCGTGGCCCGGGGTCTCGATGCGGAGGGAGGGCCCGGGCGTGACGTGGCAGGCCACGCCCCGGTCGACCGCCGCCACCAGGGCGGGTGCCCCGTCGAGCACGGCGTACTCGCCCAGGACCACCACCTTGCCCGGGGCCCGCCAGATCCGCGCCACGGCGGTCATGCGCCAGGCTCGACCGTCGGGGGCCCGCCCGGCCCCAGGACCCGCACGCCCTCGACCAGGGGCGCGAGGGCCTCGGCGACGGCGGGGGCATCGGACCGGGCGCACAGGACCTTCACGTTGGGGCCGGCGTCCATGGTGGCCCAGGCCCCGATGCCGGCGGCGCGCAGGGCCATCACCCGGTGGAGCACCGCCACGGTGGCGGGCTGCCAGTACAGGATGGGCGGCCAGGCGGTGTGCATGGTGGCGTGCATCTTGAAGGTGCTCCGCTCCATCACGGTGCCGAGACGCTCCAGGTCCCGCGCACGGACCGCCGCCTCGCCCTCGGCCACGTCCTCCTCGGCCGTGTCGACCCACGCCCGGTAGTAGGGCGAGGTCCCTGCGGTGCGGCGCATGCCGGCGGTGCTGCCCACCGCCTTGGGTCCCGAGGTGGCCACCGCCACCACCATCGCCACGTCCCAGTGGTCGGCCGGCGCGATGGGGATCCCGTGGCTGTCGTGGCCGTCGACTCGGGTGCCCCGGTCCCACCGCACCCAGCCGCCCCACAGGCTGCGGCAGGCCGAGCCCGAGCCCTGGCGCGCCAGGCGGGAGGCCTCGGTGGGATCGGCGGTGCGTCCCGAGGCGGCCAGGGCTGCGAGGGTGAGGGCGGCGAAGCCCGAGGCGCTCGAGGCCAGGCCCGCGGCGGTGGGGAAGTCGTTGGCGGTCTCCACCCGGGCTGGCGGGCGGTCCGGATCCAGCCGGTCCAGGTGGCGCAGGGCCCGCTGCGCGAAGGCCGCCGGGGCCGGCCGGCCGTCCAACACCACGGCGTCTTCGTCGGCGCCCCACCGCACGGTGGTCCGGGTGGAGAAGCCGTCCAGGGTGAGGGAGAGGCTCGAGACGGCGGGCAGGTTGAGCGGCACGTCCCGCTTGCCCCAGTACTTGACCACCGCGATGTTGGGGTGGGCGGTGGCGGTGGCGGTGCTCATGCGGCCTCCGGCGGGGCGTGGGCGGGCACCGGCCGGCAGGCGAAGGCCCCGAAGCCCGCCGCCCGCACCGCCGAGACCACCCGCTCGGGCGCGGGTGCCACGGCGAGCACCACGCCGCCTCCCCCGGCGCCGGCGAGCTTGGCGCCCCACGCGCCCGCCCCCAGCGCCAGCTCCACCAGCCGGTCCAGGGTGGGGGTGGAGACCCCCAGATCGCGGAGGAGGGCGTGGTTGCGGGTGAGCAGGGGGCCCAGCGCGGCCGGGTCGTCGAGGGCCGCCTCGACCTGGGGGACCAGGGCCCCGATGGCGTCGAGCACCGGGTCGACCGCGGGGCGCCGGGACCGGACCCCGGCCACCAGGGCCCGGGTGTCGCCGGCCGTGCCGCTGTCCAGCACCACCAAGGGCCAGGCGGGGCAGGGCAGGGGGGTGATGTGGGGCGGCTCGCCCCGCACGAAGCGCAGGGCGCCCCCCCGGCCCGAGACCGCGTGGTCCAGCCCCGAGGGCGTCCCGTGGAAGATGCGCTCCACCGCCAGCGCGGCCTCCCAGCAGGCCTCCTCGTCGAGGGGGCGTCCCTCGGCCGCCGCCCAGGCCCGCACCAGGCCCACCGCGAACGCCGCCGAGCTGCCCATCCCCCGGCCGGTGGGGAGATCGGCGTCCACCGCCACCTCCCAGCCCGAGGGGGGGAGGGCCTGGGCCAGGGCCGCCCGCAGGCGGTCGTCCTCCGGGGTGCCCGGGGCCGGCGCGGTGGGGCCCGGCCGCCGGGTGAGCCGCACCCGCACGCCCCGATCCACCGCCAGGGCGACGGCCGGGTGGCCGTAGACCACCGCGTGCTCGCCCGCGAGGATCAGCTTGCCGTGGCCCCGGCCCTCGAACGGCCCCGCGGCGTCCATCAGCCGTCCCGGAGGCCGTGCAGGACCTGGGACGCGCGCTGGACGCTGAAGTCCCGCTCCCGCACCAGCACCGCGGTGACCTGTGGGATCTCGGCGCCCTCGGCCCCGGCGGTGGCCGCCACGGTCCGGGCGTGCATCCGCATGTGGCCGGCCTGGATGCCCTCGCCGGCCAGCGCCCGGAGCGCCCCCAGGTTCTGGGCCAGGCCCACCGCCGCCATGACCCGGGCCAGATCGGCCGCCCCGGTGCAGGCCAGCAGGCGCAGGTTGGCCTGGACGGTGGGGTGGACCTTGATGGGCCCGCCCACGGTGCCGACCTGGAGGGGCAGGTCGATGGTCCCGTGCAGGACGCCCTCGTGGACCTCCCAGCGGGTGAGGGGCCGATAGGTGCCGTCCCGGGCGGCCCAGGCATGGGCCCCGGCCTCGATGGCCCGCCAGTCGTTCCCGGTGGCGATGGCCACCGCATCGATGCCGTTCATGACGCCCTTGTTGTGGGTGGAGGCCCGGTAGGGGTCCGCCCAGGCGAAGCGCCAGGCCGCCGCGATGCGCGCCGCCAGGTCGACCCCCGAACAGCCCTCGCCGTCCAGGTGGCCCACCGGGATGGCGCACCGGGCCCGCGCCCGGCGCCGATCGGCCAGGTTGGAGAGGATCCGCAGCCCCACCGTCTCGCCGGTGACCGCCTCGACGTGGGGGGCCAGGCGCTCGCAGACCGTGTTCACCATGTTGGCGCCCATGGCGTCGACGCAGTCGAGGAGCACATGGAGCACCACCATGTGCTCGGGGGGGTGCCCCGGCTCGTCGTAGGTGACCCGGCGGATCTCCAGGCCGCGCAGCCCGCCGCCCCGCTCCACGAGCCGGGGGTGGACCGCCGCCGCCACGGCCTCGAGGTGGGGGCGGGCCTCGCCCAGGGCCGCCATCGTCCGCTCCGGATCGGCCACGTCCATGAGCTGGACCTGACCGATCATCAGGCTGGCGTCGGCCTCGGTGGTGAAGCCCCCGGCCTCGCGGACCAGGCGGGCCATGTTGCTCACCGCCGCCACCACGCTGGGCTCCTCGACCGCCATGGGCACCACGCGGTCCACGCCGTCGACCAGGAAGTTGCACCCCACCGCGTTGGGCAGCTCGAAGGTGCCGATGACGTTCTCGACCATCACGTCGGCGGCGTCGAGGGAGAGGCCGCCGGACCGGAAGACCTCGGCGTCCCGGGCGTCGAGCCCGGCGTGCTCGCCGAGGGCCTCGAGGCGCTCGCCGGGCGGGAGTCGGTAGAAGCCGGGGATGCGGGAGGTCATGGCGGGTGGTCCATCGGGCTGGACCCTGTCCCTATTCGCCGAGGCCGCGACCGCCACGGCAGCACGACGCGGCAGGTCGACGCCGCGGGCCGGCGGGCCCGTGGGGGCCGGGAGCCGCGCCGGTCAGTCCCGGACGACGGCGCCCTCGTAGAAGCCGTCCAGCACGTCCATGTAGTGCTTCTCCACCACCGCCCGCTTCACCTTCATGGACGGGGTGAGGAAGCCGTTCTCGACGGTCCAGTCCTCGGGGCAGAGGTGGATCTTCTTGACCGTCTCGTAGGACGGCAGCTCCTGGTTGACCCCGTCCACGTCGGCCTGCACCAGGGCCTTCACCTCGGCCTTGGAGGCGAGATCGGCGTAGTCGGTGTACGCCACGTCGTTGTCCCGGGCCCACCGGCCGACCGTCTCCTCGTTGATGGTCACGAGGGCCACGCAGAAGTTCCGCTTGTCGCCGTGCATGAGCACCTGGCTCACCCACTGGCTCCGGGCCTTCAGGGTGTTCTGGAAGCGGGCGGGGGCGATGTTCTTGCCGCCGGCGGTGATGATCAGGTCCTTCTTGCGGCCCGTGATCTTCACGTGCCCCGACGGCAGGATGCTGCCCTGGTCGCCCGTGTGCAGCCAGCCGTCCTCGAGGGTCTCGGCGGTCTTCTCGGGCAGGTTGTAGTAGCCCCTCATGACCCCGGGCCCCTTGATGAGGAGCTCGCCGTCCTCGGCGATCTTGACCTCGGTGCCCGGGATGGGCCGGCCCACCGTCCCGAAGACGAAGTCATCGGGCGTGTTGATGCAGGTGGCCGCCGTGGACTCGGTCATGCCGTAGCCCTCGAGGATGAGGATGTCGCAGGCGTGGAAGAACTCGGCGATCTCGGCCGACAGGGGCGCGCCGCCCGAGATGAGGAAGCGGAGACGCCCGCCGAAGACCTGCTTGACCTTGTCGAACACGAGCTTGTCGGCGATCTGGTACTGGAGCTTGAGCAGCCCGCCGGGCTCCTGACGCTCCTGGCGGAGCTTGCTCACCTTGCGGCCCACGCCCACCGACCACTTGAAGAGGCTGTACTTGATGCCGCCGGCCTCGCGGGCATTGCTGACGATCTTGTTGTAGGCCTTCTCGAAGACGCGCGGCACCGCGCCCATCCAGGTGGGCTTCTGCTCGCCCAGGTTGTCGATGAGGCTCGGGATGTCGCCGTCGATGGCGGTGGGCACGCCCAGGCGGATGAAGATCACCTGCATGATCTTGGCGAAGACATGGGCCAGCGGCAGGAAGAGGAACTGCTTGTCGGCCGGGGTGATGATCCCGTGCTTGTCGATGGCCTCGGTGATGTAGACCCACGAGGCATGGGTGATCATCACGCCCTTCGGCTTGCCCGTGGTGCCCGAGGTGTAGATCAGGGTGGCCAGGTGCTCCGGCTCGATGGCGCTGGTGACCTGCTCGTAGTGCTCGGGCTGCTCTTCGTGGTGGGCCCGTCCGGTGTCCTCGAGGGTGGCGAGGGTCTCGACCCAGCCGTCCTCGGTGGGGGAGCCGTCGAAGGTGATGACCTTCTTGACGTTGGCGAGCTGGTCCCGCACCTCGAGGAGCTTGTCGACCTGCGCCTGATCGTCCGCGAAGACCATGACGGCCTCGCAGTCGTTGATGATGTAGGCGCACTCCTCGGGGGTGTTGGAGGGGTAGATGGTGGTGGTGGCCCCCCCCGCCGCCAGGATGCCCACATCGGCCAGGATCCACTCGATGCGGGTCTGGGCCAGGATGCACACCCGCTGCTCGACCTCGAGGCCGTGGGCCAGGAGGCCGCTGGCGATGGCGCGGACCCGGGCGTCGGCCTGGCGCCAGGTCATGGAGGCCCACTCGCCCCCGTCCTTGTGGATCATCGCCTCGGCGTCGGGGGTGGAACTGACCCGGTGGTTCCACATGTCCACGACGGACCGGAACGAGGAGGAGGTGGGGGAGGGCGGGGGAGCTTCGGCCGTCGACATGGGACACTCCAGAGAGGCGCCGCATTGTCCTCGATGCAGCGCCGGGGCTCAAGCGGGGAGCGGCACCGGTCCGGGCCTTCGGGGCCCGGGGCGCTCACTTGCCGCGGAACTTGGGGTCGAGGGCGTCGCGGAGGCCGTCGCCCAGCAGGTTGAACGACAGGACCGCCCACACGATGAGCAGGCCGGGGAAGGTGGCCACCCATGGGCTGTTCAGCAGGACCTTGCGCCCGTCCGAGACCAGGCTGCCCCAGGTCGGCGTGGGCTGGGAGATCCCGAGACCCAGGAAGGACAGGCTCGCCTCGAGGAGGATGGTGCTGCCCACCGCCAGCGAGGCGTAGACGATCACCGGAGCGAGGGCGTTGGGCACCAGGTGGCGCACCATGATTCGCAGGGGGGAGAGGCCCAGGGCCTGGGCGGCCTGGATGAAGTCCTGGCGGGAGAGGGAGAGGACCTGCCCACGGACGATGCGGGAGACGCCCATCCAGCCCGTCAACGCCAGGACCACGACGATGAGGAAGATCTTGCCCGAGCCGGTGAGGTCCTGGGTGCCGAAGATCCCCAGGATGGCGAGGAGCAGGACCAGGCGCGGGATGGCGAGGAGCAGGTCGATGAACCAGGTGATGGCCCGGTCGACCCAGCCGCCGAAGTAGCCGGCGGCCGCGCCGAGGGCAGTGCCGATGGTGCCTGCGATGAGGATGGCGATGAAGCCGATGGAGAGGCTGACCCGGGCGCCGTAGAGGACGCGGCTGAACAGGTCCCGGCCCACCGAGTCGGTGCCCAGCAGGGTGAAGATCCGCCGGCCCGTCTCGGGGTGGGTGACGACGCCGGGGCTGGCCAGGACGACCCCGATGACGTCCTTGTCGGTGGGGTCGAACGGGGCGACATAGGGGGTCACGAAGGCGATGCCGATCATGAGGGCGGCGCCCACGAGCCCGATCATCCCGTTGCGGTTCTTCTTCATGGTCCGGACGAAGATCTGGCCATTGCTGTTGAGCTGCTCCTCGGTGAGCTGGCGCGGGAAGGCACGGCGGTAGGCGATGAACCAGGCCCCGGCGACCAGCGCCACCAGGTAGAGGGTGGCCAGGACCGCGTGCAGCGTCACGTCGCCGGTCTCGGGGTCGAGGAAGACCGCCGACGGGCGCGGCACGCCCGCCACCAGGGCCCACGCCAGCACCGCCATGTGCAGCACCAGGCCCACGCCGATGATCAGGTCGCCGTGGTCGCCGTGGCGCTTGAACCAGGCGCGGTGGGCGTCCTCCGCCTCCATGATGGCCCGGCGGGCCTCGGCGTCGCGGCGCCCCCGGAGGCGCAGGCGGGTGAGGCCGACCTGCAGGCCGTACCAGGCGGTCCCGGCCCACGGCACCAGGTGGCCGAGACCGGGCACCACCAGGCCCGGCAGGGCGAGGGGCGAGGGCTCGCGGCTGTGATCCTTGACGATGGCGGTCACGGAGGCCTCAGTCGTAGCGGATGCGCGGGTCGACGACCGCGTAGAGGATGTCGGCGAGCAGGTTGCCGGCCACCACGAGCACCGCGAAGATGATGAAGCAGGCGATGATCACCGGGGTGTCCTGGGCGAAGATGGCCTCGACGATGAGGCGCCCCATGCCGGGCCACGAGAAGATGTACTCGATGAGCACGGTGCCGCTGAACAGGAACGGCAGCGAGAGCCCGATGAGGGTGACGATGGGGAGCAGGGCGTTGCGCAGCGCGTGCTTGACGATGACCACCCGCTCCGGGAGGCCCTTGGCGCGGGCGGTGCGCACGTAGTCCTGCCGGATGACCTCGAGGAGCGAGCTCCGCATGTAGCGGGCGATGGAGGCGGCCGAGGCCAGCCCGATGGCCACCCCCGGCAGGAGCAGGTGCCAGACGAGGTCCACGAAGCGCTTCCAGACGAAGGGCCGCCAGACCGCCTCGGCATTGTCGAGGGTCACCGGGTGCTCGGGCCCGTAGGCGAGCTGGAGGAACGGGGCCTTCACCGCCGGCGGGAGGATGGACCACTCCTCCCAGGTGAAGGCCATGGGGGATTCGCGGCCATCGAGGGGGAAGGCCTCGCACCACGACGCCACCACCCCGTCGAGCTGGTTGCACGGGACCCCGGTGAGCTCCGGCAGGGTCTCCTCGAGCCAGCCCGAGAGGTAGAAGGCCAGGAAGAGCTGGAGCATGAGCGCGAGCCAGAAGCGCGGCATGCTGTAGAAGAAGAGGCTGCCCACGCTGATGGCCGTGTCCTCGGCGCGGCCCTGGCGGACCGCCTGCAGGGCCCCGAGGGCGATGCCGAAGGGGAAGAGCACCACCAGGGTGACCGCCGAGAGGACGATGGTGTTGGGGAGTGCCTCGAGGATCAGGTGTAGGACGGGCTGGTCCTTCGTGATAGACACGCCGAAGTCCAGTACGGCCAGCCGCGAGAGCAGCAGGATGTACCGGGTGAACGGGTCCTTGTCGAGGCCGTAGCGCTGCTCGAGGTTGTCGCGGACCTCGGGTGCCATGTCCGGCGTGATGAAGCGATCGATGGGCTCGCCCGGAGCGAGCTCCAGGAGCACGAAGATGAGCGTGATCACGCCGATGAGGAGCGGAATGGCCAGCAGGACCTTCCGCAGGACGTACTTGAGCACGGGGGCTCCGGAGGTCGGCTAGCAGCCAGGGGCTACAGGTGCGGGTCGACGGATGAGTGGGGGGTTCATCAGATACCAGGCGGCTAGATGTCGTACTTGACCTGGTCGGCCGGGACCTTCCACTCGGGGAGGTGGTAGAGCAGGTTGAGGATGTTGATCTGCGCGTCGTCGAAGCGCTTGTCGATGGCCACGACCTCGTCCCGCCACCACAGGAAGAGGTAGGGCTGATCCTCGTAGATCTTCTCCTGCATCTCCTTCCAGATCTTCGCGGCCTTCTCGGGGTCCGGGGTCGCGAGACCCTTGTCGATGAGGGCGTCGACCTCGGGGTTGCTGTAGGAGGGGTAGTTGAACCGGTACTCCTCGCCCGAGTGCCACATGGCGCTCGGATCGACGAACAGGCCCGCCGACCAGCCGCCGAGCATGGCCTCGAAGTCGCGATTCCGGGCACGCTCGGTCATGGCGTTGAACTCCATGAAGTCGAGCTTCATGTTCACGCCGATGTTCTTCAGGTCGGCCTGGATGAGCTGGGCCGCCTCCATCCGACGCTCGTTCTCGCGGTTGGTGATGAGGGTGAACTCGAGGGGGGTGCCGTCCTTGTCGACGATGCCGTCGCCGTTGCTGTCGGTCCAGCCCGCCGACGCCAGGAGCTCCTTCGCCTTCTCGACGTTCTTCTTGATGGGCTCGATCTCGGCGCGGGTGGCGCAGATCTCGGGGGTGATGGTGCCCACCGCCTGTTTGGCGTAGACGTCGCCCGTCTCCTTGCTGGTGAGGAGGCGCTCGATCATGCCGTCGATGTCCACGGCGTGGGCCATGGCCTGCCGGACCGCCTTGTCCTGGAAGCGGGGATCCTTGAGGTTCCACGCCACGTAGTCCATGAAGCGGTAGCCGCGACGCTCGAAGCGGAGGTTGTCCATGGAGGACCGCAGCGCGTCGGCGTCCTGGACCTTGATGCCGTCCATCAGGTCGATCTCGCCCTTCTTCAGCTTGAGCAGCCGGGTCTGGTACTCGGGGACCACCCGGAACATGACGCGCTTGAGGTGGGCGATGTTCTCCTCGGGGCCCGTGTAGTCCGGGTTCGGCTCCAGCACGAAGTACTCGTTCGGCTTGTGCTCGGAGAGCATGAGCGGGCCCGAGGGGAGGGGCTTGCGGGAGAGGGGGTGGGTCCGCAGGGAGGCCCGGTCGGCGTCCTTCAGGCGGTGGGCGGGGACGTAGTAGCCGGACACGGTGGAGAGGCGGGTGGTCTTGTCGCCGGGGCCCTTCCAGGAGAAGGTGATGGAGGTGGGCGAGTTGACCCGCGGCGGGGCCGCGAAGTCCTTGACGTAGCCGAAGCGCGGGCTGGCCACGGTCTCGTCGGCGATGAGCTCGTAGGCGAGGGCCACGTCCTCGGCGTCCACGATCTCGCCGTCCGCCCAGGCGATGTCGTCCCGCATCTCGAAGGTGAGCTCGGTGGCGTCGTCGTTCCACTCCCAGGACTTGTACAGGCGCGGCTCGAACTCGAGCTCGCAGTCGAAGGACGAGTCCAGGCCGGGCTCGAAGACGTAGGCGAAGACCGCGCTGTCCGAGGCCGAGGAGGAGACCACCGGCAGCAGGTTGTGGAGATCGCTGCCGGCCGCGTAGATGAGCATGTCGCGCTGCTCGGGGCCCCGCTTCTCGGTCGTGGTCTCGGGAGCGGTCGGCGCCGAGCCCCCGTTGCACCCGGCGTTCGCGCCGATTCCGGCGAGGAGCGCCAGGCCGGACGCCGTGACGAGCAGGCGCGGGGCGAGGGTGGGGGAGAGGGGGAAGCGCGACATCGGACCTCCTGGGTGCGCGACGGCCCCGCGGTTGTACCAGCGGGGTGCGATGGCGGCAACAGGCCCGTCCGGGGCGCCGCCGGGGCGGAGGGTGCGGGCCCATCGACCCGCGTTCACCCCGCATCCGACACACGACCGTCCACCACCCGCTCGTGCCCGGAGAGGTCCCGGTGGATCCGCACGTCGCGGAGGCCGGCCGCCTCGAAGAGGGCCGCCGTGGCCTGTGCCTGATCGTGTCCGATCTCCACCAGCAGGCCCCGTCGGACCCGCTGCCTGGCCTGATCCAGGAGGGCCCGGACCACGTCCAGGCCGTCACCACCGCCGTCCAGGGCCAGGCGGGGCTCGTGGCGCGAGACCTCGGGCATGAGGCCGTCCACATCGCCGCTCGGGATGTAGGGCGGGTTGGACACCACCCAGTCGATGGGTCGGGCCGCGGGCACCGGCTCCAGGAGGGAGCCCCGCAGCACGGCCACCCGCGCGGCCAGGCCCAGGCGCTCCACGTTCTCGCGGGTGTTGGCCAGCGCCGCCTCGTCGAGGTCGATGGCGTAGAGCCTCACGGCGGGACGCGCCGCGGCCAGGGCCAGGCCCACCGCGCCGGTGCCGCAGCCCACATCGGCCACGAAGACCGGGTCGGAGCCCTCGGCGTCGATACGCTCCAGCGCGGCCTCGACCAGGGCCTCGGTGTCGGGCCGCGGCACCAGCACCCCCCGGTGGACGGCCAGGTCGATGTCGTGGAAGCCGCGGTGGCCGGTGATCCAGGCCAGGGGCTCCCGGGCGCCGCGCCGTCGCACCAGGGGCCGCAGGGCGTCCAGCTCTTCGGCGGTGAAGGGGCGGTCGTGCTGGAGGTAGAGCTGCAGCCGCTCCAGTCCCAGGACGTGGGCCACCAGGAGCTCGGCGTCGAGGCGGGGGCTGTCCACCCCCCGGCCCTCCAGGAAGCCGGCGGTGCGGGTCAGGATCTCGACCAGGGTGGGGCCCACGGCGCGGTCCGGGCTGGAGGGATCAGAAGGTCTGGCCCTGGGCCTCGAGGAGCTCGGTCTGGTGGTGGGTCATGAGGGGCTCGACCACGGGTCGGAGGTCGCCGGCCACCACCTTGTCCAGGCTGTAGAGGGTCAGGTTGATCCGGTGATCGGTCAGGCGGTTCTGCGGGAAGTTGTAGGTGCGGATCCGCTCGCTGCGATCCCCCGAGCCGACCTGGCTGCGCCGCTCGGCCGCCTCGCGGGCGTGGCGCTCCGCCTCTTCCTTCTCGTACAGGCGGGTCTTGAGCACCCGCATCGCCTTGTCCTTGTTCTTGAGCTGGGACTTCTCGTCCTGGCACTGGACCGTGATCCCGGTGGGCTCGTGGACGATGCGCACCGCCGAGTCGGTCGTGTTCACCGACTGGCCGCCCGGCCCGCTGGCCCGCATGACGTCGATGCGCAGATCCTTGGGGTCGATGCGGATCTCGACCTCCTCGGGCTCGGGCATGACCGCCACGGTGGCCGCCGAGGTGTGGATCCGGCCCTGGGACTCGGTGGCCGGGACCCGCTGGACCCGGTGGACACCGGACTCGAAGCGCAGGAGCTTGTAGGCGGCCTCGCCGGCGATGCTGGCGATGATCTCCTTGAAGCCCTGCCCGCTGCCCCCCACCGTGATGCTGTTGGTGGACAGCACCTCGACCTTCAGGCCCTCGGCCTCGGCGAAGCGGGCGTACATGCGGAAGAGGTCGGCGGCGAACAGGGCGGCCTCGTCGCCGCCGGTGCCGGCCCGGATCTCGAGGAGGAGGGGGCGGCCCTCGTAGGGGTCCCGGGGGAGGAGGAGCACCTTGAGATCGGCGCGGGCCTGTTCCACCGCGGTCTCGAGCCGGTCGATCTCGGTGCGGGCCATGGCGCGCAGCTCGGCATCGTCCTCGGCCAGGAGCTCGCGCGCTCCGGCGAGCTCCTCGTCCAGGTCGTGGACGCGGTGCCAGGCGGACACCACGTCGGAGACGTGGGCATGCTCCTTCGACAGCTCGCGGAGGCGGCGGGCGTCGGAAGCGACCGCCGGGTCCATGAGCTGGGTGTTGAGGGCTTCGAGGCGCTGCTCGAAGATCCGGAGCTGCTCGTCCATGGGCTCTCCCGTCCGGGGCGGCTAGCCCGCATCCGTCATGACGGCTCGCGACGAGCGGTCATCACGGATGCGGGCGAGCGCAGCCACCCGTGGGCAGCCAGCGGGCGCGCCGGGTCGAACACGCCTTGGACGGGGGCCCGAGACGCGCTCAGGAGGCGTCGGGCGCG
>CAZPJM010000012.1:0-36297 GCA_964586865.1 uncultured Enterobacteriaceae bacterium | reverse complement strand
CGAGATCGTTTCACGTGACTGGAGTTCAGACGTGTGCTCTTCCGATCTCCCCTTTCTCGCCCTGCCCGGACCCCTGGACGCCCTGCCCGACCCGGCCCGGGCCGACCTCCTGGCGGGAATCGGGCCCACCCGCGGCCGGGTGCCGCGGATCGAGCTCCTCCAGTGGACCCCGCGGGCGGTGCGGTGGCCGGGGGTCATGCTCCACCCGACCCCACTCACCCGGACCGGCGACCCGGCCGAGGCCGCGCGGGCGCTCTTCGCCACCCTCCGGGCCCTCGATGCCCTCGAGGCGGACCTTCTGCTGGCCGAGCCCTGCCCGCCGCCCGGATACGGCGACGAGGGCCTCTCCCACGCCCTGCGGGACCGTCTGAGCCGGGCCACGCGGCCCCTCGAGGAGAACCCCTGACGGGGGCGTCCCGATCAGCCGTCGGTGTCGCTCGTGTCGGTGTCGTCCACCACGCCGTCGACCGTGGCGGTGCAGGTGCCGGACTCGCAGGCCACCGTGATGGGCGGGCAGGCCGCGCAGTCGCCGAGGGTGTCGCAGCGGCCCTGCTTGCGGGAGCGCTCCTGGGCCCACAGCACCGACTGGGTCGTGTTGATGGCGTCCACCTCGCAGGCGCAGTCGCACACATCGCCCACGAAGACGGCCAGGCAGTCCGCCTCGGTCTCGCAGGTCTGATCGTAGCCCTCGGTGCGGATCTCGGTGTCGCTGCACGCGGCCAGGACCAGGGGGACGACGAGCGCCAGGGCGCGGAGCATGGGACCTCCAACGCCGCTTGGTCTACCGCAGGCGGGCGAGGACGCCAACCGCGCAGGCGGTCCGAGGGGGACATCCGTTGACGACCCACGCCTCGTGGGTACGTTAGGAGCGCCCCCGCCACGCAGGAGGCCCCATGTCCCGCATCGTCCCCATGCTGCTCGCCGCCGGCGCCCTCGCGCTCGGCACCACCGCCTGCAGCAAGAAGACCACCCCCCAGAACCAGGGCAGCCTCCTCACCTCCAGCAGCCAGAGCGACGAGGACGACGACGACAAGCCCCGCTCCGGCATGGAAGACGACGACATCACCGAGCAGCGAACCGGCCAGGACATGCCCGATCGGCGCCTGCCTCGCTGATGGGGCGTGACCGCCGGGCCCGACCTGGCCTCGCCCGGGGCGCGGTGTTGGGACTGGCCCTGCTGTGCGGCGGCTGCGCCACCGCCCCCCCCGCGGACACCGCCTGCCAGGACCTGCGCGCCCTCAACCGCGCCGCACGGGCCGGCACCCTCTCCGAGCCACAACGGGCCTGCCTTTCCGCCCGGGCGGACGACGCCCGCGACCCGGAGCGCGTGACCGCCAGCCGCCTGCTCCTGTGGGCCGCCCGCTCCGCCGACGACGACGGCACCGCCTGGCGCCGCCGCGCCGAGGCCCACCTGGCGCTGGCGCCCGACGACGTGGACGTCCTCCTCCGACTGGCGCACCTCCATGCCCGGAGCGGCCCGAGCCAGGCCGCGCGGGCCCTCGAGCTGACCGAGCGGGGTCTCGTCGCCGCCGAGGGCGACCCCACCATCTCGGACCGGGTGCGGCTCGATCTGCACAAGACCCGCACCATCGCGGCCCACATGCTGGCCCCGCCCGAGGCCCCCCCCGCCACCCGCGACCGGATGGCCCGTGCGGCCCGCGACTGGCTCCTGGCGGCCCGCGCCGCGGGGGTACCCACTGACGACCCGCTCCAGGCCTGCACCAACGCCGGCGCCACCGAGGCCTTCTGCACCGGCCGGACCGAGGTGCTGCGCGGCATGGCGCCCTGAGCGTCGCGCCCTCGCCCATCCCTCCCGCGTTGCGGAGGCCCGACCCGTCGTTACGTGAGCGGCCACCCGGAGCCCAGGGGTCCCCATGAAGCTCGCCACCCTCGCCGACGGCACCCGCGACGGCAAGCTGGTCGTCGTCGCCCGCGACAACACCACCTACGCCCCAGCCACCGACATCGCGCCCACCCTGCAGGCCGCGCTGGACGACTGGGACGACCACGAGGCCGCCCTGCGGGAGCTGGCCCGCCGCCTGGACGCGGGCGAGGTCGAGGGCCAGCCCGTCGACCCGGACGCCTTCCTGGCCCCCCTGCCCCGCGCCTACGAGTGGATAGACGGCAGCGCCTTCCTGAACCACGTCCGCCTGGTGCGCAAGGCCCGCAACGCCGAGCCGCCGCCCACCCTCGAGACCGACCCGCTGGTCTACCAGGGTGGCAGCGGCGTGCTCCTCGCCCCCACCCAGGACATCCCCCTGGCCGATCCGGCGTGGGGCCTGGACTTCGAGGCCGAGGTCTGCGTCGTCCTGGGCGACGTCCCCCAGGGGACCACCGCCGACGAGGCGGGCCGCTACATCCGCCTGGTGATGATCTGCAACGACGTCACCCTGCGCAACCTGATCCCCACCGAGCTCAAGAAGGGCTTCGGCTTCTTCAACGGCAAGCCCGCCACCGCCTTCGCCCCCTTCGCCGTCACCCCGGACGAGCTCGGCGACGCCTGGAAGGACGGCCGGCTCCACCTGCCGCTCCAGAGCTGGCTCAACGGCGAGCTCGCCGGGGACCCGGACGCCGGGCCCGAGATGCACTTCAGCTTCCACGACCTCATCGCCCACATCGCCCGGACCCGCAGCTTCACCGCCGGCACCATCCTGGGCTCGGGCACCATCAGCAACGAGGATCGGAGCCGGGGCAGCTCCTGCCTCTCCGAGAAGCGGATGATCGAGATCATCGACGAGGGCGAGGCCCGCACCGCCTACATGCAGCCCGGCGACACCATCCGCATCGAGATGCTCGACGACGATGGCCACAGCCTGTTCGGCGCCATCGACCAGAAGGTGGTCGCGTCGTGAGGCTCTACGGCTACTGGCGCAGCAGCTCGACCTGGCGCGTCCGGATCGCCCTGCACCTGAAGGGCCTGCCCGTCTCCCACGTCCCGGTCCACCTGCGGGACGGCGAGCAGCGCGGCGAGGCCCACCGCGCCCGCAACCCGCTGGCCCAGGTCCCGGTCCTGGAGCTCCACGACGGCACGCGCCTCACCCAGTCGGTGGCCATCCTGGAGTTCCTCGAGGAGCGCCACCCCGACCCGCCCCTCCTGCCGTCCGAGCCCCGCTCCCGGGCCCGGGTGCGTGAGGCGGTGGAGATCGTCAACAGCGGCATCCAGCCGGTGCAGAACTTCGCGGTCCTCCAGGCCGTCACCGCGCTCGGCGGCGACAAGATGGCCTGGGCCCACGACGCCATCCACCGCGGCTTCGTGGCCCTCGAGGCCCTGGCCGCCCGGACCGCCGGCGCCCACCTGGTGGGTGACGCGGTGAGCCTGGCCGACGTGGTCCTGGTGCCCCAGGTCTACAACGCCCGCCGCTTCGGGGTCGACCTGGATGCCTTCCCCACCCTGGTGCGCTGCGACGCCGCCCTCGCCGACCACCCGGCCTTCTCCGAGACCCACCCGAGCCGCATGCCCGACGCCGAGGCCTGAGGGCCCGGCCGCTACCCCATCGCCGCGGCCACATCGGGCGCGGCCATCACCTCGTCCAGGGCGCGACCGAGGGCCTCGACCAGGAAGGCCCCCTCGTCCTCGGTGAGGATCAGGGGCGGCGCGAGCAGCAGGTGGTCTCCGTGGACCCGATCCACGGTGCCCTTGGCGGCCAGGGTCACCAGTCCATGGCGCAGGGCGGCGGCCTCGACCCGCTTGCCCACCCGCAGGGCATCGGGGAAGGGCGCGCGGCTGGCCCGGTCGGCCACCAGCTCGAGCCCCAGGAAGAGCCCCTTGCCACGGCACTCCCCCACGATGGGCCGCGCCCCGAGCTCGGACCGCATCCGCGCCAGCACCGAGCCGCCCACCCGGGCCGCCCGGCCCACCAGATCCTCCTCCTCGATGACGTCGAGGACCGCGAGGCCGGTGGCGGCCGCCAGGGGGATGCACGAGTAGGTCTGCCCGCTGAAGAAGGGATCGCCGCTGCGGCGCAGGTCCTCCACCAGGTCGTCGTGCACGAGCAGGGCGCCGAGGGGGACGTAGCCGCCGCTGATCCCCTTGGCGCAGGCCAGGATGTCGGCGTGGGTGCCGAAGTGCTGACAGCCGAACCGGGCCCCGGTCCGCCCGAAGCCGGTCATGACCTCGTCGGCGATGAGGAGGATGCCGTGGGCCCGGCAGATGGCGGCCATCCGCTCGAAGTAGGTGGGGGTGGGCACCGCGGCCCCGAGGGCGCTGCCCACCACGGGCTCGGCGATGAAGGCGGCGATCTCGCCCGGGTGGGCGGCCACCACCTCCTCGAGCTCGGCGACGAGGGCGTCCTCGTAGGCGACCTCGGTGAGGCCCTCGGGCCGGCGGTAGGGCAGGCACGGCGAGACGTGGAGGTGCAGCCCGGGCATCAGGTCCGTGTAGTAGCTGCGCCGGGCCACCAGGCCGCCCACGTCGAGCGCGGTGAGCGAGTTGCCGTGGTAGCTGCTCCACCGGCCCACCACCCGCCGGCGCCGGGTCTCGCCCCGGGCCCGCTGCACCTGAAAGGCCAGCTTGATGGCGTTCTCGACGGCCTCGGTGCCGCCCGCCACGGTCCAGGCCCGGGTGAAGCCCTCGGGGGCGAAGGCGCAGAGGCGCTCGAAGTAGGCCTCGACCACCGGGCTGTGGAAGACGTGGGTGGGGTGGACGGCCAGGGTGCGGGCCTGCTCGGCGAGGGCCTCGGCCACCCGGGCATCCCCGTGGCCCAGGTGGGTGACCGCGGCCGTGGCCCCCGAGCCATCCAGGTACCGACGCCCCTGATCATCGTGGAGCCACACCCCTTCCCCCCGCACGATCCAGGGGTAGGTCCGGTCGTAGTCGGGGACGATGAGCTGGGAGCGGAGGACGCGGTAGGACATGGACACCTCGGGCGTCGGCCCCATAGCCGGTCCCGTGGACGCGGGATCCAGCCGCTCCGATCGGGGGATGAAAGCGGGGGGTGGGGCCCACCCACCCGGGCATCCGAGACGTTGGGGACGCCGGAGGTCCCATGATCCGACGCCTCGCCCCGCTGGCGGCGCTCCTGGCCCTGGGCTGCCAGGGTGCCGACGACACCGACCCCGTCGACGAGCCCGACGCCCGGGAGCCCGCCGTCCTGGACTTCACCTGCGACCCCGGGGCGGTCCCCCAGGCCGTGCCGCTGCGCCGCCTGACCCGCCTGCAGCACTTCCACACCCTGGAGGCGCTGGTGCTCGAGGCGCTCCCCGACCACGTCGAGGCCGTCCGGGAGGAGATCCGCCCGGCCATGGACGCCCTGGTCGAGGACCAGCCCCAGGGCCCCGACCCCCACTTCGGCCGTCTCTCCCGCCTGGACCAGACCGTCTCCCAGGCCCACGTGGACCGATCCTGGGACGCGGCCCGCGCCGTGGCCGTGGCCCTCACCACCCCGGAGCGCCTCCCGGACCTGGCCGGGTCCTGCGCACCCGAGGAGCTGGACTGCCTGGCCGGCTTCGTCGAGCAGTTCGGCGCCCTCGCCCTCCGACGGCCCCTCACCGAGGCCGACGTGGACCACTACCTCCGCGCCGTCCAGGACAACCCGGTCTCGGCCGCCGACTGGGCCGACGTGACCACCCTGCTCCTGCTGGCGCCCGACCACCTCTACCTGGTGCAGAGCGTGCTCGACGAGGAGGACCCCGAGGGTCGCCCGCCCCGCCTCGACGCCTGGTCCCTGGCCAGCAAGCTCTCCTACCACGCCTGGCAGGGCCCGCCGGACGAGGAGCTCCGGGCGCTGGCCGCCAGCGGCGAGCTGCTGATGGATCACGTCTACGAGGCCCAGGTCTCGCGGGTCTTCTCGGACCCCCGCGCCCGGGGGGCGATGGCCAGCTTCTACGAGGAGTGGCTCGGGAACCACATCCTCGAGGAGCTCGACAGCCGCGTGGGCCGGCCGGTCTTCGACACCTTCCGGGGCGACCTCCTCCCCGCGTCGGACCTGCGCGAGGCCATGCTGGAGGAGATCACCGACAGCGCCGTCTACTACACCTTCGACGCCGAGGGCACCTGGGATGACGTCCTGACGAGCGACCGCTCGTTCGCGCGCCACCCGCAGCTCGCCGACATCTATGGGGTGCCGGTGTGGGACGGCGCGTCCGAGCCGCCCAACATGGTGCAGGGGAGCCGCGCCGGCCTCATCACCCGGGCCGGCTACCTGGCGACCGGCTCGGCCAACACCCGGCCCATCATGAAGGGCGTCTTCCTCCGCACCACCCTGCTGTGCGACGAGGTCCCGCCCCCGCCCGACAATGTCGTCGGCAACACCCCGCCCCCCGAGCCCGACGTGAGCACCCGGGTCTTCGTCGAGCAGCTCACCGGCGGCGCCGAGTGCGCCGGCTGCCACGCCTCGATCAACCCCCTGGGCTTCGTCACCGAGGACTTCGACGCCCTGGGTCGGCCCCGGGCGGTGCAGACCCTCATCGATGGGGCGACCGGCGAGATCGTGGGTGAGGCCGAGGTGGACACGGTGGTCCAGCCCAACATCGACCACCGCCACCAGGAGGCGGCCGACGCCCAGGACCTGACCGCCCTGCTGGTGGCCTCCCCCAAGCCCCGGGCCTGCTTCAGCCGGCTGTACGTCCGCCACACGCTGGGGCGGATGGAGGACGAGGCCCTCGATGGCTGTGCCCTTCAGGCGGTGGACGAGGCCCTCGACGAGGGCCGCCCCATCCGCGAGGCCCTCGAGGCCGTGGCCCTCACCGATGCCTTCCGGCGTCGCGCCCTCCCCGCCGAGTAGGAGACGAAGATGCGCGCCTCCCGTCGCCAGTTCCTCCGGGGCCTCGCCGGCTTCACGCTGGCCCTCCCGGTCCTGCCGTCCCTGCTCCCCCGCGAGGCCCGCGCGTCGGGCACGGTCCCCCGCCGCTTCATCGCCTTCGGCACCGAGCACGGCGGCGTCTGGCAGGACCACCTGTACCCGAACGACGCCACCCTCACCGAGGAGCGGTCCTACGGCGGCCACACCATCCGCAGGGGCGACCTCACCCACGTGGTGCAGGACGGCCGGACCGTGGTCTCCCCGGTCCTCTCGGCCCCCGAGGGCCTCCTCACGGCCGGGCTCCTCGAGCGGATGAACGTGCTGCGCGGGCTGGACTACCCGTTCTACCTGGGCCACCACCGCGGGGGTCACCTGGGCAATGTGGCCGAGAACGACGGGAACGGCGGGGATGGCCGGGCCGTCCAGAGCCGCCCCCGGCCCACCATCGACCAGGTGCTCGCCTGGTCCGACCGCTTCTACCCCGACACCAGCACCATCCTGGAGCGGAGCCTGGTGCTGGGCGGCCGCAACATGAGCACCGGCTACGCCAACCCGGCCGAGGGCCGTGGCCCGCTGCAGCAGCTCCCCGCCGAGTTCGACTCCCGCGCCCTGTTCGACCGGATCTTCCGTCAGGACGCCCCCTCTACCCGGGAGCCCGTGGTGGACCTGGTCATCGACGACTACCGGCGGCTGCGGGAGAGCGACCGCCGCCTGGGGGCGGCCGACCGCCGTCGCCTCGACGAGCACATGGAGCGGCTGTATGAGCTGGAGCGCAAGCTGTGGGTGAGCGTGTCCTGCGGGGATCTGGCACCGCCCGGCTCCTCGCGCGAGCTGCGGCGGGAGAGCGGCTACCGGCAGGATCCGGAGCGTCAGGTGCGCGCCTGGCAGCTCATGAACGACGTGGTGGTCGCGGCCTTCGTGTGCGACACCTGCCGGGTGGTGTCCGCCCGGGCCAATGACACCTTCGACGACTACGCCGGCGACTGGCACCAGGAGATCGCCCACCAGGCCAACAACCAGACCTGGGGCAACCCGCCGAGCCTGGACGGCCCGCACCCGCACAGCTTCCTGGCCCGGGGCCACCGCACCTTCTTCGAGGGGGTGCTGGTGGATCTGGCCGCCAAGCTGAACGCGGTCGAGATGGACGACGGCTCCACCCTGCTCGACGCCTGCCTGGTCCAGTGGACCCACGAGTCGGGCCCCTCGACCCACAACCCGCTCGAGATGCCGGTCATCACCTTCGGCCGGGCGGGTGGCGGGCTCTCGACGGGCCACTACGCCGACTACCGGAACCTCTCCGAGCCGGCCATGCGGCCCCATGAGAACCGGCTGATCACCGCGCACACGGGCCTGATCTACAACCAATGGCTGGGCACCGTGCTCCAGATCATGGGCCTGCCCCGAGAGTCGTTCGAGCGCGAGGGCTTCGGGGGCTACGGCGTGATCCACCTGTCCACGGCGGGCTGGTACGCCGGCCATGACCGCTACGGCTCCGACGTGCTCGGCGTGATGGGGGATCGCATGCCCTTCGTGGCGGGCTGATCCCTCACCCGGCGAGCATGGCGTCGATCCGCTCCAGAACCCAGTCGGCGGTGCTGTCAGGGTCCCCCTCGCCCGCCCAGTCATTGGCGGGCTGCACCGAGACCACCGGGGCGCAGCTGCAGTGGCCGATGCAGGCGGTCTTGACCACGGTGACCCGCTTCTTGAGGCCCCGCTCCTTCAGGCCCTTCTTCACCGCCTTCGCGATGCCCCCGCCGCCCTTCTTCGCGCACTTCTTTCCGGTGCAGACGGCGACGAGCCCCTCGATGTGCTTCAGCTTGCCCATGCCGTGCAAGCTGGGCACCGGCGGAGGGCGGCGCAAGGGGCCTTCCGAAGAGGCGGCCCCGGTCAGGACCGGATGAAGGTCTCCATGTAGTCCGGGTCCTCGACGCCGACGGCCTGTTCGGTGGGCTGGAGGCGGGCGAAGCAGTCGAGCATGACGGCGAGCTCGTTGGTCTCGCGGTGGCCGATGCTGGCCTCGTAGGCGCCCGGGTGGGGGCCGTGGGGGATGCCGGCGGGGTGGTAGCTGACGCTGCCGGGCCCCACGCCCTTGCGGCTGGTGAAGTTGCCCCGGACGTAGAAGAGGAACTCGTCCACGTCGACGCTGCTGTGGGGGTAGGGGCAGGGGATGGCCTCGGGGTGGAAGTCCACGGCCCGTGGGACGAAGCTGCAGATCAGCGCGCCCCGCATGGAGAAGGTGCCGTGCCAGGTGGGCGGGAGGTGCACCAGGCCAGCGCGGGGCTGGAAGTTCAGGATGGGGAAGGCCCAGGGATAGACGGTGCCGTCCCAGCCCACCACGTCGAGGGGGCTGTGGGGCACGGTGAAGCCGTGGGTGGTCCCGCCCCGCTGGACCACCACGTGGCGGATCCCCTCCTCGCGGGGGCCGTCGAAGGTGGGCCGCCGAAAGTCGCGGTGGGCGTAGGGGGCGTCCATGCGGAGCTGGCCGGCGGCATTGCGCCACTGCGCCAACAGTCCCAGGTCCTGGCCCTCCATCACGAGCCAGTCCTGCTCCACGCCCTCGTCGGGGATGAAGCGGTGCAGCAGGCCCTTGGGGACGGCCAGGTAGTCGTCCTGCTCGAATCGCACGTCGCCCAGCGGGGTCCGGAGGATGCCGCCGCCGTGGAAGATGAAGTAGAGGGCGTCGGCGTCGCCGTCGATGAGGTAGACCGGATCCTCGCGGTCGGGCCGGACCATCGAGAGGGTCACGTCCGGGTTGGTGAGCAGGGGGATGCGGGCGTCGATGGCGCAGCCCCCCGGCCGGCCCAGGTCCTGGGTGCGGAAGTGGCGCTTGCGGAGGGCGCCCTCGGGGGCCGGGCGGACGGGGGGCCGCACCACCTCGGGCGGGACGACCCGGTGCTCGTGGGGGCGGTGCTCGTGGTAGAGGATGGTGTAGAGGCCGTCGAAGCCGGCCCGGGTCAGGCACTCCTCCCAGCGGAGGGTCCCCTCGGCGTCGCGGAAGGCGATGTGATGCTTCGCGGGCACGTCGCCGCGGCGGATGTAGTCGAGCATCAGATGCGCCCCTCGGCCTTCTGGGCGCGCTCGATGGACTCGAAGAGGGCCCGGAAGTTGCCGGCGCCGAAGCCCTTGTCGCCCTTGCGCTGGATGATCTCGATGAAGAAGGGCCCGGCCTCGGGGTCGTCGAACTGGACGGCCTGCTCCTTCAGGAAGATCTGGAGCATGTACTGCTTGTGGGCCTCGCCGTCGACGAGCACCTGGAGCTCGCGCAGGGTGTCGATCTCCTCCTCGATCTCGCCGATGCCCAGCCGCTCGATCCGCTCGGGCAGCATGTCGTAGTAGGTGCCCGGCGTGGGCATGAAGCGCACGCCGGTGGTGCGCAGGTCGCGCACGGTCTCGAGGATGTCCCGGGCGGTGAAGGCGGCGTGCTGGATGCCGTCGCCGCGCAGGTCGTCGTTGAAGAGGTTGATCTGGCTCTTGCGGAAGAAGGGCGCCGCGGGCTCGTTGTTGGCGAACTTGACCTGGGACTCGGGGTCCCAGACCACCACCGACTTGAGGCCCGAGCCGTCGGTCTGGTCGTCGGAGACGTCGACGGTGTGGAAGGCCACGTCCCAGTACACCTCGAAGCCCATGACGTGCTCCATCCAGAGCAGCATGGGCCGCATGGTCTGGAAGTTGGAGGTGATGTGGTCCACCCGCTCGAAGCCGAAGCGGTTGGTGCCACCCTCGGGGGCGGCGTAGCGGGCGAAGCCGGGCACGGGCGCGTCGGTGCCCGCACGCTCTAGGAAGGTGAAGGTCACATCCCCGAAGGGCGTGGTGATGGCGAACCAGGACAGTCGGCCCCCGTCGGCCTCGGCCGTCTGGATGCCGCCCAGGAAGGTGCCCCCGCGCTGCGCCAGGAGGGCCCGGGTCCGGGCCAGGTCCTTCACGGTGAAGGTCAGGTTGCCCACACCCTCGGGGTGCATGCGGAGCCACCGCGCCACGTCGCTGTCCTCGCTGCCCGGTCGGGTGACCACGATGCGGATGTCGCCGGCCTGGAACAGGACCGAGGCGTCGCCCTCGCCCGCGGTGGCGCCGATCTCGGCGAAGTCGAGCCGGTCGATGAGGAAGCGCCGCATGCGGTCCAGGTCCCGGACGTAGTAGTGCAGGCTGTCGACGGCGATGATGCCGAGGGGTTCGAGGTCGGCCATGGGGTCCTCCGCGGGGCGTCTCGGGCCGTGAGGTGTAGCCCGGCGGACGTTTTCCGTCAGAGCCGTGGCGCGGCCGGCTGCACCGCCCCGACGCCCATCCCCCAGGCGGGGCGGCGTGATAGCGTGCCGCCGCGGGATGGTCCGAGGCACCCCGTGGGTTGTCCCCGTCCCACCCGTGCGCCCGTCGCACCCCGCTCCGGAGGCCCCCCATGCGTCTCGTCATGCCCCTCGCCGCCCTCGGCGTCACCGCCCTGCTCGCCACCCCCGCCGTCGCCGGGGACACCGGGACCCTCCTGGTCGAGAAGCAGGGCATGTTCCAGACCTTCGTGTGGGTCGACGGCCGCGGCTACGGCAAGGTCAAGAAGCGCAAGCCCCTCTCCCTCGAGGTGCCCGCCGGCTGGCACGAGGTCTGGTACTCGGCCGATCCGGACGGCATCGTCACCCTCTGCCACGGCCTCGTGAACGTCCCCGCGGGCGGCCAGGGCGGCTCCCTGTACCGGGATCGCGGCTGCGAGGGGCTCACCGAGGGCTGGCCCAACGGCCCCTCGGCCTTCCGGGGCAGCGAGATCCGCTTCCGCGTCGCCGAGAGCCTCGATGCCTGGGTCAGCATCGACGGCAGCCAGAGCATGGCCCTGCCCGCCATGCCCTTCATGCTCAACCTGGCCCCCGGCACCCACTCCATCGTGCTGTACACCGACAACTTCGAAGAGCAGGTCTTCGACCAGGGCCAGGTCACCCTGCGCGGCGGCGAGCGGGTGTCGGTGACCTGCACCCCGGCCGGCTGCACCGGCTTCGATCAGCCGCCCGTCATCATGACCGAGCTCCGCGAGGTCCCGCAGATCCAGCCGGTGCTGCCCGGGGTCAGCCTCTCCCTCGCCATCGACGTGTCCGTCGACGGGGCCGGCGTCCAGATGGGGGCCTCGGTGCGGGAGGGCAGCCAGGGCGCCTCGGTGGGCGTGTCGGCCGGCGCGGGTCCCACCGGTGGCGGGGTCCAGATGGAGGTCGACGTGGACGAGACCACCGGCGGGGCCCGCATGGACGTCTCGGTGGACGACGGCATGGGCGGCGGCGCGCGCATCGAGATGGACATGGAGGCCAGCGAGAGCGGCGGCGGCGTCCGGGTCGAGGTCGAGGAGCAGTAGGCCGCCTTCCGGCGACCCGGATCACACCGGGCCCGGGCTCCCCCACACGGCCGCCCGGGCCCGCTCCCGCGGCCACGCCGCCCCGCGATTGCCCGGGATCTCGGCCCCGTCGGGCGCCACCACGAAGTTGCCCTGGTCGTGGAAGGCGCGCTCGGCGTTCACCGTGCCGCCCTCGTCGCGCAGGGGGCGTAGCGCCCCGTCGATCCGCACCTGCACGATCTCGTGAGGCCCGGGCCGCAGGTCCACCAGCGCCCCCTTGCGGGCGGCGTCCAGGAGCTGCTGCTCATTGCCCACCGGGTCGGCCACGGTCTTGGCCTTGAGGGTCCACACGAGCAGGCTCGTGGGATCCCGCGGGCCAAAGGCGCCCGCGAGCAGATCCCGGTGGCCGTGGAAGGTCTTGCCCACGTCGTTCTGGTTGACCGGCCCCGCCATGAGGCAGATTCCGCCCAGCAGATCGCAGCCCTCGGGGATGTTGGTCGCCCCCAGGATCTCGGCCACGAGCCCGCTCCGGGCGGCGGCGGCGCCGGTGGCCCGGATGGCGTGCTCCCACCCGAGCCCCGCCGCGTCGACCTCGCGCCGGGACAGGCCCCCGATGTAGATCCGCTGCCCGGCCAGTGCGAAGGCCTTCTTCCCCCGGGCGGCGTTCTTGCGGAACTGAAAGCCGGTGGGCGCGTCGGCCCACAGGGGGATGCGGGCCACCACCTGGTCGGTGACCTCGGCCAGGTGCCCCCGGATCTCGCGGAGACGCCCCTTGCCGCCCGGGGTGAGCACGTCGACCCGCTCCATGAGGGCCAGGCGCTTGGCGGCGTCCCGGTCCAGCCCGGTCCAGTGGACGAAGGCGTTGTAGAGGGCCCGGCCGGCCTGCTCCACCAGCGCCTCGGGCACGTCCATGTCCTGACGGACCTGGTAGGGGGCCGGGGCCTTGTCCTCGGCGTTCACACCGGGCTGGATCCGCTCGCTGCGGAAGGCCATCAGGTTGGCCCCCAGCTTGCGGAGCACCGCCGGCGGGATGTCCGGGCGCTCGGCGGTGGGGACCTGCCCCTCCTGGGCCACCAGCGCGATCCGCCATCCGTCGCGGCGGCCGGCCCGGTCCAGCCCCACCAGCGCCTCGAGCGCCTCGATCGCCTGGCCATCGGTCGGAGCCTCGTCGCAGAAGGGCCGCAGGAAGACCTGGGCCCGCCGGCGCCCCCCCGAGGCGATGATCACCGCGCGCTCGAGCCCATCGGCGAGGATCCCCACGTGGAGGTGCTGGAGGTAGCCGATGGTGGGGATGTCGTCCTCGTGGTGGACCTTCTTGCGGTACAGGCGCTGGGGCACGGTGAGCAGGGAGGCCACCGGCTTGTGGCCCACCAGGGTGAGGAGCATGGTGAACGGCGTCCGGTAGGGTCGCGAGAGGACCACGTGGGTGGCCGCGGCGTGGTCCAGGACCGGGGCCTCGGGGTCGAGCCGCCGCAGGAGCCCGGCGGCCCGGGCACTGTCGGCGGGGCCCAGGCTCACCTGGCGGTGGCCCCGGAAGTTGGTGGACTGGCGGCTCGTGAGGACGCCCAGGCTGCAGGACTCGAACAGCTCCTGCTCGGTGATGGGGTCCGGGTCGGGCTCGAACCGGGTGGGCCGCTCGAGGGAGAGCAGGCCGAGCACCCGGGCGGCCTCGTCCTCGGTGAAGGAGAGGCGGGTGCGGTAGCCGACGGGGCTGGCGCTCTCGAGGCGCTCGGGGAGGTGGTAGCGGTCGCGCCGCTCCCCGGCGGCGGCGAACACGGCCCCGCGGCAGGCCCGCTGGGGCTCGGGCGGCGGGGGGATCAGGACGGGCTCGACCCGCTTCAGGCGTGACATGGGGTCCTCCGGGCCCGGAGGGCTATCCCCCGACCGGCTCCGCGGCGAAGGCCGGACGGGAGCCTCCACCCGCGCGCCGACCCGCCCCGTTCGGAGGGCCGCTCGGCCAGCCCGTGGGGCACAAGCCCGATGCCGGGGCACTTCTCAGAAGCGGGCACCTCGTGGTAGCCCACGATCATCTGGAGGACCCCATGGACCGTCGCTTCCTGCTTCCAACCGCCTCGGTGCTGACCCTCGGTACCACCTCGGCCTGCACGCCGAGCATCGTCGGCAGCTGGGCGCTGGATCACGCCATCTACGACGGGGACCGGATCGACTACCCGTACGTCTACGAGTTCGTGGAGGACGGGGTCACCTTCACCTACGAGTACCGGACCCACCTGGAGGTCGAGCGCGACGAGACCGCAAGGTCGGAGACGGTCTACACCTACAGCCGCTCCGACGAGGACGGCACCGAGACGGAGACCTACACCTACTCGGGCACCTGGTCCAAGGTCAGCCGCGACACCTTCGACATGGTCCTCACCGACGGCGAGGACACGCTCGACTTCAACTGCACGGTGGCCGACGACGAGCTCACGTGCGTGGACGGCGACACCACCGCGGTCTTCCTCCCCGACGAGGCCTAGCAGTCTGTGACGCAAACTCCCGTCGCTCGGCCCGCCCGCCGTCTTCTCAGCGTTGTCCCGTCGTCGGTCACTTGGCCAGCCAAGCTCCCTCCTAGCTCCTAGCTGCGAAACCGGCGTCCTGGACCGGACTCGGTCCCTTTGCATCACAGCCTGCTAGGCCGGACGCGGGGTCAGGCGGGATCGACCTCCTCCCGGCCGCGCTCCCTGGAGAGTCCCCCGTGGGCCTCGCGCAGCGCCTTCCAGGCGGCGTTCAGGTCATGCAGGAGGCTCCGGGGCACCGCCCCCTTCTCGTGGATGGCGCCGTGGAGATCGTCGAAGAGGCGGACCCGGTCCGGCTCGAGCACCGCGAGATCGTCGGGGTGGGGGGAGCCGTCGCCGGTGCTCCGATCCAGGTCGTGGTCGATGGCCTTCAGGCCGGCCTCGGGGTCTCCCTGGCCGAGCCAGTGGAAGACCCGCTCCACGAGGGGACCGGGGGCTTCGAGGAGGCGCTCGTAGGTGGAGAGGTTGATGGGGTAGCGGCGCACCGCGAAGTCCCGCAGCAGGTCGTAGTTCTCCATGAACCACTCCACGGCCGGGGGCAGCGGGCTCCGGAGGGAGCGGGCCCAGGCCACCGCCTCCTCGCCCGTCTTGCCCTCGGGCGGGTTCTCGAGGAGCCAGGCGTCCTCCCGGGCGTAGAGCCGGCGGATGGAGTGGCCATAGGCCCGCCAGCTCCGCATGGTGGCCACCACCCGGTGGAGGTGGGCCACGTCGGAGCGCACCACGCCCGGGATGAAGACCTTGACGGCGTGCCCGCGGGCGGCCTCGGGCGAGAGGTAGTGGCCGGTCCGGGGGTCCGGGTTGGTGGCGTAGAAGACCCCCTGGCGCAGGCGGGACTCGTAGAAGCCACGCGGGTTGGCGTCGCGGATGGAGGCGCCCCAGGTCACCGGGAAGTCCTCGCCCAGGTGGGGCAGGCCGCCCGCGATGAGGATCTGCATCCACAGCGAGGTGCCGCTGCGCTTGGTGCCGGTGACGACGATCATCCACCCTCCCGAGACGGCCCAGGGTAGCCGCGCCTCACCCGGGATCCAGCCGCACCCGCAGGTCCACCTCCACCGTGCCGTCGGGGTGCAGGCCCAGCACGCGCCCGCGGTCGTCCCCCACCAGGCGCCGCCCGTCCGGCCCGGCGCGGACGACCCCGGCGCGGGCCCCCAGCAGCCGGAGCTCCTCCACCTCGCCCTGGAGGGTGGGGCGCAGCGCCAGATCCGCGCCCTCGGCCAGCATCAGCAGCCCGCCGCGGCCGTCCACGTGGCCGTCCACCAGCCTCCGGTCCCGGCGGTCCGTGGCCGTGAGCAGCTCGCGCGGGTGGATGCCCACCACGGAGAGGGCCCCCCGGTCCGACACCAGCTCGGGGCCCAGGAAGCGCAGGCCCTCCGCGTGCTCCAGCGGCACCCGGGCCCGTAGCACCATGCCCGGCAGGTCCCAGCGCCACAGCTCCGCCTCGGCCCCCAGGCGCACCGCGGCCCCCAGGCGCGCCCGCTCGCGATGGAGCGCGACGATGCGGCCGCCGGTGGGGACCCGCCACAGGGAGCGGGCCGCGTCGGAGAGGAGATCCAGGACCAGGACATCCCCCCCGACGACGCCGCACCATCGGGTGCCGTCGTGGCTCCGCGCCCAGGCGTGGAGCCCGAGGCGGGTCCACGCCGCCGTGCCCTCCGGCCCGATGCGGTGGATGCGCACCTGATCGTCCCGACGCGCCAGCACCAGGGCCCGTCCCCCCTCCTCCGGGACCACCAGCTGGTCGGCCGGGACGCTCCAGCGCGCCACCAGGCCGCCGTCCGGGTCCAGGCGCTGCACGCCCGCCTCGCCCAGCGCCACCAGGAGGGTGCCGTCCTCCAGCGCCGCCAGATCGCGGACCGGCGCATCCCCCACGTCCTCGCGGGCCCAGCGGGTCCGCCGGAGCCCGGCGGGGGGCCGCAGGCGGCGGGGGCGGTCCTCCAGCAGCAGGGCGTCATCGGCCTGGACCAGGAGACGCTCCACCGTCCGCGCCACCGCGGCCGGATCGCCCGACGGCGCATCCGACAGGCGGGCCCGGGCCAGGCGGGAAGCCAGCCTGCGGGGCAGCCCCGGGCCGAGGGGGCTCCGCGCCACCAGGACCTGGGAGAGGGTCCGCCGGGCCTCACGCCCCCGGGCCCCCGGCGCCTCGAGGAGATCCTCGAGCCGGTGGAGCGAGAGGGGCAGGTCCGCGGTGACGGCCAGGCCCAGGGCCCGGGCTTCGGTGCTCCCGCCGGAGAGCACGGCCCGGTCCAGCAGGTCCAGCACCTCGGCGCGGGTGCCCTCCACCGGCAGCAGGACCTCGGCGGCGCGCTCCGGGCGACCCGCGGCCTCCAGCAGCCGCGCCCAGGCCCGGCGCCACGGCCCCTCGGCCCAGGGCGCCCGGTCGGCCAGGACCTCCAGGACCTCTCCGAAGCGGCCGTGCTTCCGGGCCAGCAGGACGGCCCGATCCAGCGCGTCGGCCTCGATCCAGAGTCGGATGACCCAGGTGGGGTCGAGGCCCCGCCCCTCGGCCAGGGCTGCCGCATCGGAGACGAGGCCGGCCTCCTCGAGCACCTCCACCGCCCTGGCCGGTCGGTCCAGGAGATCGGCCAGCACATAGGCGGCCTCCTGGGCGCGGTCCTCCTCCAGCAGCCGCTGCAGGGCACGCTCGTAGAGGGTCCGGAGGGTCTGGTGGAGATCGGGACCGGACAGGAGCATGGAGGCCCCGCGGGTCCGGGTCGGGCTGGCCCGGAGCGGCCCCTCCCGCCGGCCCGCCCGGGTCGGACCCGGCGCACCGCCCCCCTCGCCGAGGGGCACGGCCCGCCGCAGCGCCTCCTCGAGGTCGCCCCGGTCGAAGGCCGCCAGCAGCTCCCGCAGGGCCGCGGCCTCCTCCCGGGCCATCCACGAGAGGGGGCCCCGGGCCGCCAGGTCCACCAGCGCCGCGGCGATCCGCTCCCGCAGCCGATCCACCCAGGTCGGAGGGGACTGGGGACGGGGCCGGTCCGGACGCAGGGAGCGGGGGGGCGGGCGGGGGGCCAGGCGCGCCAGGCCCCGGTCCAGCCCCGCCAGGGCCCACGCCACCCACCGGGCCCACAGCGGCAGCCGCTCCTCGAGGGCGGTGGGCATGGCGGCGGGGGTCGGGGCCCGGTCCAGCGCCCGCGAGAGGGTGGGATCGGCGGGGGGCGGCGCCTTCGTGGGCGGGGCCGTCAGGGCGCTCGCCACCGGCCCGCCCTCGGTGCCGAGGGCGGTGCTCCCCACCGCCGCCAGGTCCTCCAGGTCGAGCCAGGCGGCGGGATCCAGCGCGGCGCCCACCACGGCGGGGACGAGCCGGCCCTCCTCGAGGCGGAGCACCGTGCCTGGGGATGCCTGGAGCTGCCGCCGCTCCCGGCCCTCCAGCGGGGCCGGCACCCACACCCCGTCCACCACCACCAGCGGGGTCCCCGGGTGGGGCGGGGCCAGGAGGCAGGGCCGCGAGAAGCGCAGCAGCCAGCCCCCGTCGCAGGCGTGGAGCCGGGCGCCGGGCCGCCACAGGGCCAGCACCCGCTCCCGGGCCTCGGCCTCCCCCAGCACGCCCAGGTCCATCCAGACCCCGTCGGCGGCGACCCGACCGCGGTACACCAGGCGGCGTGGCGCCGGGGCCGCCGTCATGCGTCCACCGGCAGCGAGACCACCTGCAGGACCCGGCCCGGACCCTCCAGGTCCACCAGGGCCAGGGCCCCGTCCTGCAGGGCCAGCGCCAGGTGGCGACGGTCCGGGTGCAGCGCCGCCCGGAGACCGCGCGGCCCCTCGGCGACGGGCCCGGGGAGCTGCACCAGCGCGCGCGAGCCGCCCCCGTCCGACAGGACCAGCCGCCGCCGGTCCGGGGCCAGCAGGACCACGCCGTCCTCCCGCCCGAGGAGGACCGTCCCCTCGGGCCTCTCCAGGACGGGCCGCGGCTGCCTCTCCAGGACCGGCGCCCCGTGGCTGGCGCGGTAGGCCCACCACCGCCCCGCGGCATCCGCCAGCAGGTGATCGTAGCCCTGGGTGCCGAGCGGGACCCACGCCGCGTGGTCCTGGACCTGGCCCCCGGGAACGCGGGCCACGTCGCGCACCACCGGGAGGGCCTCCGGGGTCCGCGCGCCGTCCAGCCGGACCCGGGCCCGCAGGCCCTGGTCGTCGACCATCGCAGCCCACAGCACAGCCGGAGCCCCCTCGCGCCGCGGCCGCTCCACGACCTCGAAGAGGACAGGGACCGAATCCGCGTCCGACGCCCCCGCCGGCCGGAGGAGCAGCACATCCCGCGCCAGGGGCCGACAGCGGCCCCCGAGCACATCGAGCAACCACAGGGTGCCGCCCCCATCCCGGACCACCGCCGCCGCCCGGGCCGTCCCATCCCCCCCCACCGCCTCGGGCAGGACATGGAGCTCCGGCAGCCCGGTCTCGTCGAGCGTGAAGGACGCGTCCAGCGGGAGCGAGGTGGGGGCGCCGCGCCAGACGGGCCGGTGGTCCAGACCCACCACCTGCACCACCGGCCCCCGCCGACGCAGGGCCACCGGACCGCCCTCGTGGAGGGTGGCGGCGAGGAGCGGTCCCTCGCCGGGCAGATCCTCGGTGACCGGCGCGCCCGCGCGGAGCGCGTCGAAGGACACGGCGACGCCGGCCCCCTCCCGCCCCACCAGCAGGTGCCCGCCCCCCCGGACCCAGCCGATCCGCAGCGGGCCGCCTCGGTCCACCGCGGCCTCGCCGTCAGCCTCGAGATCGTGGAGCAGGCGCACACCCGCGGCCGGGGGAGGGAGCTCCAGCCGCACCAGACGGGAGCCCTCCGCCGACTCGGCCCGGACCCGGAGCTGCCCGTCCGAGAGATCCTCGCGGGCTTGGATGACGCGATAGCCCGCCTTCCGGGCGGCCTCGCCGTGGACGTGCCCCCCCACCGCCCACCGCAGCGCGAAGGGTCCGCGCGGATCGGCCCGCAGGGCCCGCCCCTCCCCCTCGGTGGCGTGCCGGGCGGTGCGCGCCTCGAACCACGGTGCCAGATCGAGGGCCCGGGTCAGAGGCGAGAGCGACGCACCCGGCCCCCCGTCCTCCCCGGGCCCCCAAGCCACCCACGGCTCCCCCCCGGCGGCCCGGATCCGGCGGGCCAGCACGGTGGCCATCGCCAGGCCCAGCCACCGCACCGCCCCGAGGGTGCCGGGCCCTACGTCGAGCCAGACGAGCCCCTTCCAGCCCCCCGGCGGCGGCCGCCACGCGGTGCGCAGGTAGGCCAGCTCCCCCTCGGCGGCGCGGCGCAGGAACTCGTCGGGGGCCGCGTCGGCCAGGGCCAGGCTGGTGGGGAGGAGCCGGGTGGGGGGACCACGACGGGTCAGCCCGTCCACCCCGTCGGGCTCGCCCGCGCCGGCGCGGGTGGGGTGGATCGCCCGGCCCACCGCCGCCGCCAGCCGCGGCAGCCAGGGCGCCACCCCCGCCACCACCTCGGGGTGGACCCCGGCCAAGAAGGCCCGATCCGCCGGGTCGAGCCTCACCCGCGCCCCCACCGGGCGAGTCGGACGGGGTCGAGCGGCGTGGCCTCGCCGGCCGGGACGAGCCAGCCCTCGGCGGGCAGGACGGCCACCGGGAGCGCCCCCTCCACCCGGCCCCGCACCGCGCGGAACAGGAGATCCTCGGGGACGTCCGGAGCCAGGCGGGTGGGCAGGAGCAGGCCCGGCGCCGACGCGGGGGCCCCGAGCCAGGTCATCCCCGGAGCCCACGGCAGCTCGGCGCCCAGCAGCAGGAGCCCGTCCCCCACGGCCAGCCCGCGCCAGCCCGCGCGCCGGGGATCCTCCACCAGATCGGCCGCCGCCCGGCGGGCCTCGGGCCACCACGCGGCCTGGACCTGCAGGGGCACGGGCCGGGCCCGCCACCGGACCCGCCGTCGGTTCACGGGGCCCCGAGGGCCGCCACGAGCCGCGGCCGGACCCCATCGAGCGGCTCGGGCGGGGACTCGGGGTCGAAGCCGGCGTCGATCTCGCGCAGCACCCCCTCGACGCGGAGCCGCCAGCCCTCCGTCCGCTCCCCTTCGAGCAGGGCCTCGCCCTCGCGCGCCAGGCGGGTGGCGCGGACCCGCGGACCGGCCGAGGCGGCCTCGGCGGCCGCACCCAGGGTGGGGTTCTCCGTGTCGACCAGGGCCTCGCGCAGCACCTCCCGCGCGAGCGCCTGTCCATCGGGATCGGGCACCGCGTGGATCACCGGCCAGAGATCGGCGGTGGTGGGCGCCTCCCGACCGGCCAGGGCCGCCGCCGCGGCGACCAGGCGCTGGACCTTGACCATCCGGCGATCGGACAGGCCGATCCCGGCCCCGCGCAGGCGCCGCAGCACCCCGGCCAGGGGCGCGCGGATCCGGGAGAGGTCCATGGCGGCGGCGGCGCTGGCCACGGCGTCTAGGTCGTCGAGGGAGGCGGTGCGGGGTCGGTCCGACCCGCCCTGCCAGCCCGCCGCGAGCAGGTCCTCGAGGGCGGGGTCGGGCACCGGCTCCACGAAGACCCGGACCAGGAAGCGATCGGCAAAGGCGGCCAGCGCCGGATCGTCGGGCAGGGCATTGCTGGCCCCCACGCACACCCGCAGCGGCACGGGCAGCCGGGTGGCGCCCCTCTGGTAGACCCGCTCCTGCAGCAGCCCCAGCAGGGTGTTCAGGATGGCCGTCGATCCCAGGAAGACCTCGTCCAGGAACGCCAGATCGGCCTCGGGCAGCATCCCCTCGACCCGGGTCTCGAGCACCCCCTCGCGGAGGCGGCGCAGGTCCACGGGACCGAACAGCTCCGAGGGCTCGGTGAAGCGCCCCAGGAGCGCCTCGAAGGTGCGCCCCCCCACCGCCCGGGCCACCCGCCGCACCGCCTCGGACTTGGCGGTCCCGGGGGGCCCCAACACGAGCAGGTGCTCCTGCGCCACGGCCGCCAGGAGCACCAGCTCCAGCAGGTCTCGCCGCTCGACCAGGCCGTCGGCAGCGTCGTCCAGAGCAACACGGAGGCGTTCGGCGGCGTCCATGCTCCTCGGTTAACGACCCCGGCGAGGCCGTCCCGTGCCCGCCGCATCCCCCGCGACGCAGGCTACCGCAGGCCGCCCTCCGCCCGCCGGGCCGCCCGTCTCTGGGGCCGCACCACCGGACCCCCACCGATGCCGATCCCCAGCACCGGTGGGCCCTCGCTGTAGACGTGGACCTGCCCCAGCGCGTGCAGGGTGACCGGCCCGGCCAGCATCACCAGGCCCGCATGGGCGTGCACCACCCCGGCGACCGGGATGGGCCGGGGACCCCACCGCTCGCTGGGGGGCAGCTCGCCGTGGACGAAGGCGATGCCAGCGCCGGCGCCCGCCACCAGCTTGACCGGGCCGGGGGTACCGATCTGGGCGAAGACCGAGGCGCCGGTGGTCTGGCGCTCCGAGTCCGGATCGTCGGGAAAGGGGGCCGGCGCGCGGATCTGCTGCAGCCAGGTCCGGGTGCCGAAGGCCAGGGTCTCGGTGGGCCACCACTCCCACTGCAGGGCCAGCCCCCCCGCCCCCAGATCGCGGCCGGTCCAGCGCCCCAGCCCGATGTCGAGGCGCACCACGTGGGCGTGGGCATCGTGCCAGGTCAATCCGGCCAGATCCGAGCCGGCGGGGGTCTCCCCCTCGTCGTCGGCGGCGCTGGCCTCGGGGGCGCCCTCCGGCGAGGCGGCCAGGGCCGGACGGATCCCGGCTCCCGCCAGCCCGAGGGCCGCCACCGCCAGGATCCGCCTCGACATCGCGCCTCCACCCTCAAGGTACCGGGCTCGGGGGCCGGCCGCGACCCACGGGTGGCGCCCGACCCCGGGCGAGGCGCGCCGGTTCCCGGCGGCGGCCCTACCGCTCGACCAGGCGCGGCCCCAACGGGACCGTCGAGGCCTGGACGGCGAGCTGGAGGAGCCGGTCCCGGATGCACAGGGCCAGCAGGTGGTAGCCGGGGGCCTCGGGGATCTGCAGGGCGTCGTGGTCGCAGTGCCAGGCGAAGCTGACCCGCCCGACCATCTCGACCGAGCCCAGGCTCCAGTCCAGGGTGTGCTCCAGGAGCTGCACCGGCCGACCCTCGCGGGCCCGACCCCGGGTGTCCTCGCGGATCCACTCGTAGTCGCACGGCTCGAGCCCCCGGGGCCCGTGCACGGCGGCGTGGAGGTGGAGCTCGTCCAGGCGCACGTCGTCGGCCAGCCGCTCCAGCGTGTCGATGAGGGCCGCGTGGTCGGGGGCCGTCCGCACCTCAACCACGGCCCGCTCGATGGACTCGAGGTGGATCCGGGCCTTCTGCTGGCGGAGCAGGCCGTACCGGACCGACTGGTTGAAGGCCCGCATGTCGAGGAGGCCCACCAGCTTGGCGAAGGTGAGGACGGCGCCCAGGAAGGCCAGCAGCACCAGGGCGCTGACCACATTGCTCGCGTAGACCAGCGACAGGGCCAGCAGGGTGAAGAGGAGGCAGACGCCGTACAGCGCCAGCACGACCTGGCGGTGGGACAGGCCCAGGTCGAGGAGGCGGTGGTGGACGTGCCCCCGGTCGGCGCTGAAGACGTCGCGCCCGCTCACCAGGCGGCGGACCACCGCCATGCCGGTGTCGAACAGGGGCAGTCCCAGCGCCAGGATGGGGATCATGAGCGCCACCGCGGTGGAGGACTTGGCCGAGCCCGAGATGGCGGTGGTGGCCAGGACGAAGCCCAGGAAGAGGCTGCCCGAGTCGCCCATGAAGATGGTGGCCGGGTTGAAGTTGTACCGGAGGAAGCCCACCAGGGCCCCGGCCAGCGCCACCGAGGTCATGCCGACGACGAAGTTCCCGTTGACGAGGGACAGCGCGAACAGGGTGACCACCGTGAAGAGGCTCACCCCGCTGGCGAGCCCGTCGAGGCCGTCGATGAAGTTGATGGCGTTCATGACGCCCACGATCCACAGCACCGTCACGGGCAGGCCGAACCAGCCCAGCTCGAGCATGAAGCCGAACGGGGTGGCCAGGCGGCTGATGTCGTAGCCGAGGAAGTAGACCGCCACGGCCACCGCCACCTGGGCCAGCAGCTTGACCCACGCCGGCAGGTCGCGCAGGTCGTCGAGGAGGCCCACGCCCACCACGAACAGGGCCCCGCCTACCAGACCGATGACCCGGTAGGGATCCGAGAGGTAGGCGTCGGACACCCCGTTGTCCACGAACCACAGGCCCATGACCGGCACGAAGAAGGCGGCGGCGATGGCCAGGCCGCCGAGGCGCGGGATGGGGGCGTCATGGACCTTCCGCGCCGCCGACGGGTCGTCGTGGAGCTGGAACCGGTTGGCCCCCCACCGCACGAGGGGGGTGAGGACGAAGGCGACCGCCGCGGCGAGCAGGAACGCGACCGTGTAGGTCAGCATGCGGTCTCCCGAGAGGCGATCACGGCGCTGTCGATGGGGGTTTTCGGACGCACGCGGTGGACCTTGAGGGGAAGGCAGGGCGGACGGGCGGGATGCAGCCGGCCTAACGCACCTGCACCCTTGTCGACACGGCCCGGTCCCCTTCACGTCGCCGGTCCTTCGGGCCCCCGGTCCCGCGAGCGGGGAGGAAGACAGCGACCTTCCGACCTATCGAGAGAATCGGATGAGCTCGCCGCCCTCGGAGCCGGCCACGATCCGGTCCCCGGAGGGGCTCACCGCCACCGCCGTGATCCGCCCCACGAAGCCCGGGTCGAGGGACTGGACCCGATCGCCGGTGGTGGCGTCCATGACCAGGAGCACGCCGCGATCCGTGCCGAGGACGACGATGCCGCCGCCCACCGCGCCGCAGCAGACCCCGCCCCCCGTGTCCACCGCCGCCAGATCCACCGCGCCCCCGCCGTCGAGCTGGTAGACCTTGCCGGCGCCACGCCCGTCCAGGACCAGGACGCGCCGCCGGCCCACCGCCACCTGATCGGGGGTGCCCAAGCCGAGGGGGTAGCTGCCCACAGCCCGGGGGCGGTCCAGGCTCCAGGCCACCGCCCGCCGCGGGCTGGCCACGTCGGGGATCCCGACGATCCGATCGCCCTCGGGCAGGAAGCGCACGGTCCGAGGGACCGGGCCGCCTCCGCGCCCCCCCCACGCCGGGGCGGGGCGACCGCGCTTGCCGGGCGGGCCCACCACCACGGCGTCCGGCGTGAAGACCAGGAGCTGCTCGCCCTTGGGATCCAGCACCGCCCAGCGCGGATCCCGGGCCACCTCGGTGGGGCGGCGGGGGCTGTCGTCCGGCCGCCACCGACTCACGTACCAGATCTCCGGTGCCTCGGGGTCGTCCGGGACATCCGCCGAGAGCGTGGTGAGGGTCTCGTCGACCGCCGCCAGGCCGTGCACCTCCCCCGGGACCTGCCAGGCGGTGATGGCCTCGCCGTGGGCCCGGCGCACCCGACCCTCCTCGTCCCCGCTCACCACCGTGCCGTCATCGCCGATCCACAGCCGGGTCAGGGCCGCGCGGTGGGTGGGAAGCCCGCTCGAGGCGGGGGCGTCCAGGTCGACGATCCCCAGATGGTCGGTGCGGGCCTCGAGGAGCAGCAGCCCCCCGTCCGGCGAGAACCCCCGGATGCCCTCCACGTCGGCGACCACCGCCAGGACCTCGCCCTCGGGGTCGAGCACCCGCGCCCGGGGCCGGGCCTGCGGGTCGATCTGCTCGAGGATCGCGATGGCACCGGCGTTGGGGGAGACCTCCACCGCGCGGAGCTCGCCGTCCAGGGGCAGCGACCAGGCGGTGGCGCCGTCCGCGAGGCGGCGCAGCACCAGGCGGTGGTCCGTCCAGACCAGCAGACTGCCCCCTCGGGTGAAGCGCGCGCCCACCAGGTCTTCGAGCTCCATCCGGACCTTCCCGTTGCGGGTGTCCCGGACCACGCCGTAGCGGCGGCCGCCCTGGCCGTGCCGCTCCACCACCAGAGCCCCGTCGGGGGAGAGGGTGCTCCAGAAGGGCACCTGGCGGGTCTCCCAGGCCACCACGTCGCCCTCGTCCAGGTCGTAGATGCAGCGGATGGTGCCCTGGGTGTAGGCCAGCCGGCCGTCGGCGCTCACGTGCACCACATCCGACCACTCCGGGCAGTCGTTCAGCGGACGGGCCGAGGCCGGGTTCCAGGGGTCGTCCCACACCCGGTAGCGCACGTCGACCTCGAGGCGCCCGCCCCGGTCCAGGCCTCGGACGGTCACATCGACGAACACCCGGTCGGCGCTGGCGGCCTGGTAGCGACGGTGCGGGAACCAGGCGCCGATCTCGCGCGCGGCGGGGCGGTCCCCCCAGACCCGCTCGTGCAGGCTGTCGACCGGCGTGTCGGCGGCGGGCTCTCGGGTACGGGTGAGCAGGCTGCCGTCCTCACGCCAGCGGAGATCCAGGACCTGGCTGCCCTCGGGGGCCCGGCCCAGCGGCGAGACCCGTCCGTCGCTCGGGTCCAGGATCGCCACCCGGACGGCCCCGTCCCGGGGGCCGGCCGCCACCGCCAGGCCCTTGGGGCCGAAGGCGAGCTGGCCACGGACCGGGCCCTCGCCGTCCACGAAGGGCACCTGCCAGCGGACGGCCAGGGTGTCCGCCTCGGCGAGGGTGAGTCGGCCGTCGCCGTCCAGCACGGCCACCGCATCCTCCGAGGGGGTCACCACCACGGACCACGGCGGCGGCAGGGCCCCCAGCGTACCCGGACGCCAGGTGGCGTCGGCCTTGTAGGGACCAGCAGCGGCGACGAGGGCGAGAAGGAGGGTCAGCAGCGGGGGCTCCGGAGGACCAGCACGCCGGGCGTGCAGCCCTTCATGGCAGGGGGTCTCGAGAGGGGGCCGAGGGGGGTGGAGGGGGCGGCCCGCCGGGCCGCAGTGTAGGACAGGCGGCAGACCCGACGCCCGACCCTGTCGGAGGCCTGTCCCGGGCCCTACGTTGCGAGCACGATTCGGCTTGGAGGACCCGTGAACGCCCGCGCCACCACCCACCCCACCACGCGCGCCCGCTACTACGCCCAGCGGGCGGCCTGGCTCGTCCAGGGCCTGGCCCTGAGCCGCCTCTTCGGCCTGATCGAGGGCCGTGAGCAGGTGGACACCCGTATCGTCCAGCGGGTCCGTGCCGGCTACCGCGACCTCCTCGAGCGCGACCTGGAGAACGCGGCGGCCGGCCTGTACCCGACCGAGCTGCTCACCGACATGCCGAGCCGCCGTCGCCTCCCGCGCTTCCTGGCCGACCTGCCCCGGAGCCGGGCCCGTCGCCGGGACAACGGCTGGAACGACCTGCCGGACGAGGTCGACCTGCGAGAGTATCCGCCGTACTACCGGCGCACCTTCCACTGGCAGACCGACGGCTGGTTCAGCCGCCACTCGGCGCGGATCTACGACCTGTCGGTCGAGGTGCTCTTCCTGGGCGGCGCCGCCGCCATGCGCCGGATGGCCCTGCCCCACCTGGTGCGCGAGACGGCCCGCCGCGGCGGTGGGCCGCTCCGGGTGCTCGACGTGGCCACCGGCACCGGGCGCTTCCTGGGCCAGATCGCCCGGACCCTGCCCCAGCACCGCTACACCGGCCTGGACCTCTCGGCCTGGTACCTGGCCGAGGCCCGGGAGCACCTGGACCACGTGGAGCACCTCTCGCTGCTCGAGGGTGATGCCGAGGACATGCCGCTGCGGGAGCACACCGCCGATCTGGTCACGAGCGTCTTCCTCTTCCACGAGCTGCCCCCTCGGGCCCGGGGCGCGGTCCTCGACGAGATCGCACGGGTCCTGGCCCCGGGCGGGCTGGCGGTCCTGGTGGACGCGGTCCAGCTCCGGGACGCCCCCGAGCTGGAGCCGGTGCTGGACGGCTTCCACCAGAACTTCCACGAGCCCTTCTTCCGGAGCTGGATCGAGGACGACCTGGAGGCCCGGGTCGAGGCGGCGGGCCTGGTGGTGGAGGCCAGCGAGACCTGGCACGTGAGCAAGGTGGTGGCGGCGCGGAAGCCGGGGTGACGCCGCCCGGACGGGCCGCGCCGACGGCTCGGCCGGCTCGGGAGCCCCGGGCCCGAACGGACTACAGGTCAAAGCGGGAGGTGGTCCTGCGCGCCCTGTTGCTCCTGTCGACCCTCACCGCCGCCGGCGCCGCCCACGCGGGCCCCGAGGCGGCCCCGTCCGCCACGGAGGAGGCCGGGTCGTGGACGGTGGAACCGGACGGCGAGGCCCCCCCCGGCGACGATGCGCCGCCGCCGGAGCGGACCCGGTGGGGCGGTCTGCTCGTGGGCAGCCGGGTGGCGGCCTCGGTGGTGCCGCTGCCCATCCAGCCGCTCGGCGTGGACGTGATGCCCTCGGTCGGGCTCGAGATCCCCACCGACGACCGCACCTCGGTGCGGCTGGACGTGTCGGTGTGGCCCCAGCGCAACCGGGTGCACGTGGCCGTCGGCGGCCGCGCCTACCCGGCGGGGCACCGGCGGACCACGTGGTACGGCGAGCTCACCTTCCACCTCCAGCACACCGGCGGCACCGAGCGCAGCGCCGCCGAGTGGGTGCCCGGACTGGGCCGCGGCTGGTCCTCGGTCCCCTTCTTCGCGGGCGCGGGCTGGAAGACGGTGTTCGCCGGAGATCGCCTCGTCCTGGACATGATGGTCTCGGGGGGCCCCAGCCTCGAGGTGCGCCCCCAGGGAGAGTTTCCGGTCCTCTTCGGGCTGGCCGCCACGGCGGGCGTCTACCTGGGCGTGGTCCTGTAGCGATGGGCGGGTCGGGGTAGGCTCGCGGCATGCGCGGACCGCCCCTCGACCAGCTCCCCGAAGGCCACCTCTTCGCCGGCCGCTACCGGATCGTGCGCCCGCTGGGCGAGGGCTGGCCCGGCATGGTCTACCTGGCCGTCCAGGAGGGGTTGGATCGGGAGGTCTCCCTCAAGGTCCTGGCGCGGGAGGCGGACGATCCGCAGGCCGAGTCGCGCTTCGAGCGGGAGGCCGCGGCGCTGGCCCGGCTGAACCACCCCGCCTGCGCCGAGGTCATCGACTACGGCATCCACGAGGACGCCCTCTTCCTGGCGGTCCACTTCGTCCACGGACCGTCCCTGGCCGACGCCACCGACGGGCCCTGGGCCCCCCTCGAGGCCCTGACCCTGGCCATCGACCTGGCCGAGGGGCTGGCCCACGCCCACGAGCGCGGCGTGGTCCACCGCAATCTGGACCCGCGTCGCATCGTGCTGGTGGAAGCCGGTCGGCGCCGGCGCCGGGCCTGCATGGTGGACTTCGGCCTGGCCCGGCTGCAGCAGGCGGATCTGGACACCACGGCGGGGCGCGCGCCGGTGGGGACGCCCGCGTACATGGCCCCCGAGCGGGTGCGGGGCGAGGCCGGCGATGCCCGCACCGACGTCTACGGCCTGGGACTCATCCTCTTCGAGCTGCTCACGGGGGAGCACCCGTTCCGCAAGGACACCAGCCAGGCCACGCTGCACGCCCAGCTCACCGAGAAGGTGCCGCCGCTGGGGAGCCGGGACCGGGACTTCTTCATCACCGCGGCCCTCGAGCGGGTGGTGGAGCGGGCCTGCGCCCCCCGCCCCGAGGCCCGCTTCGAGGACGGGGAGGCCCTGGCCCGGGCCCTGCGGGCGGCGCGGCTCACCCTGGTCCACCCCGAGCTGCACGAGGTGGACGTGGACGTGCGGGAGGGCCGGCCCGTCCTGGCCCCGGTCCTGGCGGCCCGGCTGGACGAGCCCACCCCGACCGGGGCCATCGCGCGGGACCACCTGGCCGATCCGCACCCGGCGCCCACCCCGGCCCGCGGGCGCACCGGGTTGGTGCTCCTGGTCGGCGCGGTGCTGGTGGCCTTCGGGGTGCTGGGGGCGGTGGCGGTGGTGCTGGGGTTGTGGGCGGGGGGCCTGCTCACCGCCGGCTGATCCGTCGACGCCGACCGATGCGCAGCACCATGGACAGGGCCCGCTCGGCCACCTGACCGAGCACCCCCCGCCGACCGGGCAGGCCCATGGGCAGCCGCTCCTCGCCCCGGGCCGCGGCGCGCACCGCGTCCTCCAGGGTGTCGAGGAGGGCCTCCACCGCCGCCTCCTGGGCCGCCACCGCGGCCGCGATCCCCGACCGATCCTCCCCCGCCAGAGCGGCCTCGGAGGCCGGCAGGGCCGGGCCGAAGGCGACCCACGCGTCGGGCTTGTCCTGCCGCCCGAAGCTGAAGCGGAGCGCCATGGGGACCACGGTGGCGCCCGACCGGGCGGCCATCACCGCCGCCCCCCGGCGGAACCGCACCGGCCGCTCCGTGATGGGCCGCTCGGCCCCCTGGGGGAAGATCCACACGTGCTTCCAGGGACCCTCCAGGAGCCCCGCCGCGTAGTCCACCACCCGGGCCCGATCCTCGGCATCGTCCAGGTCGACCCCGAACACGCCGAGCAAGCCGAAGAAGGAGAAGCGCCGGAGGTTGCGGGCGTCCATCAGGGCGTAGCCGTCAGCGGGGCCCTCCTCGGCGAAGACGTAGTTGGTGAGCCACATGAGGGCGAGGCTGTCCCACCAGCAGGTGTGGTTGGCGACGAAGACCACCGGTCCGGCCCGCAGGGCGGCGATGGCGTGCTCCACCCCGGTCAGGCGCACCCCGGTGAAGGTCCCGCGCAGGCGGCTCCGGGCGTAGGCCACGAAGAGCCGGTTGAAGAGCCGGTGCTTGCGGTGGGGGATCACGGGGGCGCGTAGGTGATGGGCCCGCCCGGGCCCAGGGGCAGGCCGGTGAGCATCCAGATCACCAGCATCACGGTCCACACGAGCCAGAAGGCGACCGTATAGGGGGCCATCAGGCTCACCAGGGTCCCGATTCCGGCCTTGGGGACGTACTTCTGCATGAAGACCAGCACGACGACGAAGTAGGGGTTCAGCGGCGTGATGATGTTGGTGGCCGAATCGCCCACCCGGTAGGCGGCCTGGGTGAGCTCGGGGCTGATGCCCACCGCCATGAACATGGGGACGAAGACCGGCGCGAAGAAGGCGTACTTGGCCGAGGCCGAGCCGATGAAGAGGTTGCCCACCATGGCGACCAGGATGAACAGGCCCATCAGCGCCCAGGCCGGGAGCTGGATGCTGGCCAGGAATTCCCCGCCCAGGATGGCCAGCATCACGCCCAGGTTGGAGTGGTTGAAGAACTCCACGAACTGGGCCGCGAAGAAGGCGAGCACGATGTAGGGCGCCATGTCGGCCATGGTGGCGGCCATCAGCCGCGCGATGCCGCCGTCGAGCCGCTTGGCCCCGGTGGCGGTGCGGATGCTGTCGGTGGCGATCCCGTAGGCGACGCCCACCACCAGGAAGACGAAGAACAGGATGGGCACGATGGCCCCGCCCCACCGCGGACCCTCGCCGGCGGCCGACCACAGGGGCGCGCCGGGCACGAAGATGAGGGCCAGCGAGAGGGCCAGCGCCACGGCCCCGGCGACCGCGGCGCCCACCATGCCGCGCCGCTCCTGATCGGTCACGTGGGCCGACTCCCGGTCCTCGGCGGTGAGGGGGGAGGGGCCGCCCTCGTCCGGGGGCTTGTCGGTGTAGCGGGGCTCGACGAACCAGGTCGTCACGCCCCAGCCCACCCCGGTCAGCACGAAGGTGCTCACGATCATGAAGTACCAGTTCGCCGTCGGCAGGACCTCGTAGGTCGGGTCGAGCATCTGGGCGCCCACCGTGGACAGGCCCCCCAGCAACGGGTCCAGGCTGGTGATGACCAGGTTGGCGGAGAAGCCCGCCGCCACCCCGGCGAACACGGCGGCGATACCGGCCAGGGGCGAGCGCCCGGCGGCCTTGTACAGGGCGGCCGCCACCGGGGGGAGGACCACGTAGCCGGCGTCGGCGGCCAGCGAGGAGAGGACGCCGGTGAGCACCATGGCCGGGTTGAGGAGGCGCTCGGGGGTGATCTTCATGAGCGCCTTGAGCAGCGCCCCGATGAGCCCCGTCTTCTCGGCGACACCGATGCCGAGCATGGCCACGAGCACCACCCCGAGCGGGTGGAAGCCCGTGAAGTTCTCGACCAGGTGGTCGAGCACCCACTTGGCGCCGTCCCGGTCGAGGAGCGACACGGCGCGCACCGGGGTGCGACCCTCCTCGACGACCAGTCGACCCTCCCGGACGACGGGCTCGGTGATGGGGACCCGGACCGGCTCGCCCTCGGCGTCGCGCACCAGCACCGCCCGGCGCCCCGCCTCGGTGATCTGCAGGGCCTGGACGGGCTCTCCGGTGCCGCTGTCCAGCACCGGCACCGTGCGGGGCAGGGCCACGGGCTTGTCCACCTCCCACCCGAGCGTGGCGCCCAGGTGCGAGAGGAGCAGGACCAGGACGGCCCCGCCGGCGAACAGGGTGATGGGGTCGGGAAGGCGGTTGCCCACGGCCTCGAGCCCATCGAGGACGTAGGCGAGGACGTTCTTGCGTCGGGGGGTGTGGTGGCTCATGGCGCGCAGGATACCGGACCGCCGGAGGTGTGCATGCGGTGGGTGCTGCTGTGGGTCGGCCTGACCGTGGGGTGCGGCGGCGAGGACGCCTGCATCCAGGAGGCCATCGACGACCGCGTGCTGTGCGAGGCGAGCTGCGCCACCACCGCGGGCACCTGCGAGACGACCTGCGGCGAGGACCACCAGGACTGCCTCGACCTGTGCGCGGACTCGCCGTGCCGGCAGGACTGCGACGACGGGAGGGACCTGTGCCTCGGCACCTGCACCACCGCCGAGCGGGGCTGCCGGGATGCGTGCGTCCGGGGCGAGCAGTCCGCCATCGACGCCTGCTGACTCAGCCGCCCGCGTCCTCGCCGGCCTCCTTGGCCCCGGGTCCGAGCCGGGGGTCGCGGGGGCCGTCCACCGGGACCACCAGCACCCCGTGCCGAAGCAGGTAGTCCACGCCGTTGGCCCCGGCGTAGCCGCCATCGACCACCAAGACCCGCTCGATGCCCGCGTGGTGGATGAGCTTGGCGCACAGCATGCAGGGCTCGCCGGTGACGATGAGCCAGGCCCCGCGGCAGGGCACCCCATTGGCGGCCGCGTTGCAGATCACGTTCATCTCGGCGTGGTGGCAGCCGATCTCCATGCGGGTCCCCGACCTCACCCCGAGCGTGTCGCGGAGGCACTCCTCGCCCCCGCACAGCCGCCCGCCCCCCCGGGGACCCCCGTTGTAGCCATCCATGAGGATGACGTTGCGCTCGGGGTCCACCAGGAGCGCGCCGAACTTCCGGCGGGGGCAGTTGCTGGCCTTGGCCAGGGCCAGGCACTGCTCGATGCGGATCCGGACATGCTTGGGCTTCACGGGCGCCTCACGGGCCATCCACGGTAGCCCGGGCCGGTCCCGCGCGAGGTGCGGTTCGTCCGGGACACCCTCCGCGAGCCGTCCGTGGAGCCGCGAGGCCATGACCCTCCATGCTCCATCCCCACACGGTGCTCCGCACCGTGAGTGACGCCATCGGCGTCGGCGTCTTCGCCACCCGTCGCATCCCCCGCGGCACCATCACCTGGGTCCTCGACCCCCTCGATCATCGCCTCCCCGAGGCCCTCGTCGCCGCCATGCCACAGGCCCAGCGCGCCTACCTGGACCGCTACGCCTGGCGGGAGGACCAGCACCGCATCCTGTGCTGGGACCATGGGCGCTTCCTCAACCACTCCTGCGACCCCACCTGCCTGGGGGGGACCTCCCAGTTCGAGATCGCGGTGCGCGACATCGAGGAGGGCGAGGAGCTGACCGCCTCTGGGATGCCCGCTACACGGCGGCCTGGGCCGATGCCCCGCGGGTGGAGCAGCCCCTCGGCGCCCTCCTGAAGAGCCGCGCCCCTCGGCCCCGGCCTCCGGTGCACGTGGACTGACACCCCCGAGGAGGCGGCCGCGGTCCCATCGCCGCGGCGCTACAAGGACCGGAGGTACTCGAGGAGGTCGGCGCGGTCGGCCTCCTCGAGCCCATCTCCGTATGGGTGGCCCGTGTTGGCGTAGCCCTCGCGGGAGGTGTCCACGATCTCGAACCGCGCCTCGGGATCGGACGCGGCCGCCTTGCCCGCTTCGAGGATCTCCACATCCCAGCCGACCCGCTCCCGGTCGTAGGAGAGGCCCTCCAGGTCCCGACGCCGCCACACCGCGGGCCGGTCGCGGCTGTCCAGGACCCCGGCCAGGGTCGGGACCGAGCCATTGTGGAAGTACGGGGCCGAGGCCCAGATCCCACGGAGGGGCGGCGCCACGTAGCCCTCCTGGGGCGCCCAGGTGGTGCCCGCACCGAAGACGTTGTGGGCGAAGTGCTCGTCCCACGCCCGCTGCCAGGTGTCCCGCTCCCGGGCCGCCAGCGGATCGGTGCCCACCACCTCGGCGGGGACCACCACGCCGGGGTAGTCGACATCCTCGGCGTCCGGGCCCCGGTAGGTGCCATGGCAGCGCGCGCAGGTGGCCTCGAAGACCCGCCGCCCCCGCCGCACCGCGGCCTCGTCGAGCCCATAGGGCCAGGCCGGGGGCTCGAGGCTGCGGATGTAGGCCGCCACGTCGGGCCCGTGGGACAGCACCCGCTCGGCCATGGCCTCGGACTCGGTACACACGTGGGCCGGGTTGAGCGTGAAGGCGGTGACGTCCCCCCGGGCGGCGGTGTTGGCGAACAGCCCGCCCTTGTAGCGGGTGTTCCACCACGGGGGGACATCGTGGGGCACCGCCACCCGGGGCGGCTCCATGTGGGGCTCGTCCAGCCAGGCATGGGTCTCCGGGTCCCGGCGCGCCGCGACGGCCATCATCTTGAAGTTGCCGGTGGAGACCCCACGGGTGTCGGTGGAGAGCGCATCGCTCACCCGGAGCATCTCGAGGGCCACCTCGAGCTCCCGTACCTCGTCGGGATCGTCCACCAGGCCCAGCGCCAGCTCCACCAGCTCCAGGCTCCCGCTGTCGCCCTTCACGTGATTGCCCAGCCCCGGCACGATGGTGCCGTCCAGGGGCCCGGCGTGGCAGTGGAAGCAGCCCTGGTTGACCACCTTCACGCCCCGGATGGAGGTGCCCACGTCCACGTTGTAGGGCAGCCCCTCGGCGTCGCCCCGACGGTCGGGGAGGGTGACCTGTTCGCCAAGCAGGGCCTCGAACCGCCGGTACACCGACAAGGGGACCCCGCAGGTCATGAGCCCCCCATCGTAGAGCACCCGGCGTCCCGCCTCGGGGTCGCCCGTGGGCGGCGTCGGGGGCTCGAGGCAGTCGTGGATGTCGCAGGCGAACTCCACCGTGGGCGCACATCCCGCGAGCACCAGTCCGGCCATTAGAACGATGCGCATGCCACCTCCCGCAGGACCATCCTGCCCTATCGGGGTGCGCCGCGCCCAGGGGGCCGGGGACTCAGCCCTCCGCCGAGGCCTCCCCCTCCACGTCGCGGATCTCGTCAGCGTCCCGGCTCCCCGCCATGCGGGCCAGCGCCTGGACGCCCAGGCCGACCGCGACGGCGAACAGCAGCAGGGCCAGGCTCTCGAGGCGCCCGGCCTGGAAGGAGAGCCGGACGAGGACCGTGCTGGCCACGTAGCCGGCATTGCGGAACACCTGGGCGAAGCCGTGGACGAAGGCGAAGGAGACGACGAGCAGCAGCACGTCCACCAGCACCAGGAGGCCGAAGAAGTCCTCGTAGAAGACGGCGTTGACGTTGGAGAGGCCCACGTCCTGCCCCGCGGCGAGGGCCGCCATCTCGTTCACCCAGCCCCACAGCGACCAGGCCGCCAGGCCCACCACGAGCACGGCCAGGAGCAGGGCCAGGACCTGCTTGAAGGCCACGAAGGCCCGCAGGGCCCCGGTGGGGGGCTCGGCCGGGACGAGCTGGCGCCGGAACAGCAGGGTGAGGCCGAAGAGCACGAGGGAGCCCACCATGTCGGCGGCCACCTCCACCACGGCCGGGTCCGTGAGCGCGATCTCCCCCGCCGCGTCGAGCCCGGCGATGTCCTTGAACACCCGCCGCAGCACGATGAGGGTGATGACCTCGTACAGGATGGCCATGGAGCGGCTGAAGGAGGCCGGCAGGGCCCGGACCAGGAGGAGCACCTCGTAGAAGAGCAGGAACGAGAAGGGGGTGTAGAGGGCCGCCAGGTAGCTGGAGGAGAACCACGCGAGCTCCGGGCCGAGGCCGAGCTGGCGCCAGGCCACGAGCCCCAGGTGCACGAGGAAGCCGAGGGCCGCCACCGCCACCACCACCCGCTCCTCGGCCCGGGCGCGGGACGAGGCGAACACGGCGCACCAGGCACGGTCGATACCGTCGAGGATCCGCGTCATGGGGAGGACGGGGGCACGGGGCTCCGGGGAAGCGTGCGATCTTCCGACGCCCGCGGTGGCGACAAGGCACGAGCCACCGCACCCGTGGGCCGGGCCACGAGGGCCGGGCCCGGGAGCCGGTCCCGGGCGAGGTGGGCTACGGGGCCTGCATGCGAATCGTCAGCCTGCTGCCCTCCACCACCGAGCTCGTCGCGGCCCTGGGCCTGGCCGAGCACCTCGTCGGCATCACCCACGAGTGCGACCACCCGCCCGAGGCGGTGGCGGGCCGGGCCCGGGTCACCCGCAGCCACGTGGACCCGGGCGCCTCCCAGAAGGCCATCGACGAGGCCGTCACGGCGAGCCTCCGGCGGGGCGACAGCCTGTACGACGTCGACCAGGGCGCCCTCGAGGCCCTGCGACCCACCCACGTCCTCACCCAGTCCCTGTGCGATGTGTGCGCCGTCGACCACGAGCGCGTCCTCGGCGCCTGCAGCCGGCTGGTCCGCGACGACGGCACCCGGGTGGTGTCCCTGGAGCCGCTCTCCCTGGCCGACGTCCTCGAGACATTGCGGGTGGTCGGGCGCGCCACCGGCACCGAGGCCCGGGCCGAGGCGGTGGTCGCCGGCCTGGAGGCCCGCCTCGGCCCGGGCAGATCGGAAGAGCACACGTCTG
>CAZPJM010000011.1:0-36970 GCA_964586865.1 uncultured Enterobacteriaceae bacterium | reverse complement strand
ATCGTTTCACGTGACTGGAGTTCAGACGTGTGCTCTTCCGATCTGCGTCCGCCAGGCGGCCGTGCTCGTCGGGTCGGGGTCCTCCCACCGGACCGCCTTCACCCCGGGCCCTGCGAGCACCCTGGCGAGGACCCGACCGAGGGGATCGCCCGCGACCACCGCCGAGGAGGCGCCCCGGGCCACCGACGCCAGCGCCCGGGCCACCGGGTCCGGCCAGCCCGAGGCCTTCACGACCCGCCCCCCCCGGAGCACCACGCACCCCGGGCCCCCCGGCCCCGGGCCGTCCAACACCGCCCAGTCGGGGCCCTCGGCCCGGGGGACCAGGCGGTGGCCGGCCAGCGAGGGGCCGGGTGCCAGGGCGGGTGGCCCTGCAGGAAGGGGCGCCGGATGGGCGCCGTCGGGACCGCGATCCAGCAGGTGGGCGGTCAGGGAGGACGGGGCGTAGAGATCGCGCACCACCGGGCCCACCGCCGGCGCGGCGAAGGGGACGCAGGAGAAGAGGTCCACATAGACGGCACCGTCGTCAGGGGCGGTGTGGACGCTGGCGTGGGACTCGGCCAAGAGCACCACCCCGACGACGCCGTCGGGCTCGGCGTGGACCTGGGCCGGCCGGATGGCCCGCAGACCCAGCGCCTCGACCCACGCATCGAGCAGGGCCCGCGCGACCGCGGCGTCGGCCAGCCGGGCCGGGTCCACCCCCGACCCCCGTCCCATCCAGTGCCAGCCCAGCCGCGCCACCACGCCTCCGAGGCCGGCGGCTTACCCTCCCCTTCATCCCCCGTCGAAGGAATCCGAGGTGGGGAGCGTCCCCCGCGGCCGGAGCCCACCATGATCCTGTTCCTCGTCGCCGCCGCCCTCGCCGCGCCCACCCCCGAGTGCGTGACCGCCTACGGCCAGACCGCCTGCGGCTACCACTGCACCGCCGCCTTCGGTCAGGTGAAGTGTGCCAGCGACCCCCGGGCCGCCTGCGAGGCCGCCTATGGCCAGGTCGTGTGCGGCCCCACCCCCCTGGCGCCGATCCCTGCCGGCAGCCCGCCCGCCACCTGCCGGGCCGCCTACGGCCAGATCGCGTGCGGCTGGGACTGCGTCGCCGCCTATGGGCAGGTGGCGTGCGCCCCCCACCCCTCGGGGGCCTGCGCCGCCGCCCATGGCACCGTGACCTGCTCCCAGGTCCCGGGGGCGGTCGTGCCCCTGGTGGGCCCGGACGGCACCGGCGCCTGCGTGGCGGTCGAGGGTGCGGTCGTGTGCACCACCCCGCAGGGCCGCACCGTCTTCCCCGCCGTGGGCGGCCAGGCCCCCACGTCCTCGGCGCCCCTGCCCCAGGCCACCTGCGAGACCGCCTACGGCCAGACCGCCTGCGGCTACCACTGCACCGCCGCCTTCGGCCAGGTGAAGTGCGCCACCACGCCCTTCGGCACCTGCACCGCCGCCGCCGGCCAGGTCACCTGCTGGGATCCCTGAACAAGGGGCTCACCGCCCGCAGGGCACCAGCCGGTGCAGCCCGCCGCCGCGCCAGTCCGCCAGCAGGACCTCCCCGTCGGGCTCCACGCCGAACGTGCTCGGCAGGATCTCCAGGTCGGCCAGCTCCCGGTGCCCGGTGCCCGGCTCGTCCATGCAGATGGACCAGACCCGCCCGGTGACGTAGTCGGCGAAGAGGTAGCTGTTCGCCAGGCCGGGCAGGTCGTCGCCCGTGTAGGGCACCCCGCCCGTGATGCTCCGGCCCACCTTGTGGGGGTAGGTGTGGACCGGCGCCACCAGGCCCTCGCTGCGGCAGGTCAGGGCCCGGAAGCAGCTCTCGCCCTCCCGGATGTTCCACCCGTGGTTCTCGCCCGGGCCCGAGACCACCGTGACCTCCTCCCAGGCATTCTGGCCCACGTCCCCCACCCACAGCCGCCCGGCGTCGTCGAAGGCCATGCGCCAGGGGTTGCGCAGGCCGATGGTGTAGATCTCGGGGCGGCCCCCCTCGCCGTCGGCGTAGGGGTTGTCGGCCGGGATGCCGTAGGGCCGCCCGCCCTCGCTGCGATCCACGTCGATGCGGACGATGGTGCCCAGCAGGGTGGTGGGATCCTGGCCGTTGCCGCGCGGGTCGTTGGCCGAGCCCCCGTCGCCGATGCTCACGTGGAGCAGGCCATCGGGGCCGAAGTGGAGATCGCCGCCGTTGTGGTTGGCCCACGGCTGGGCGACCTCGAGCAGGCGCCGCTCGGTCGAGGGATCGAGGGCGCCCACCCCCTCCCCCGCCACCCGGAAGCTCGCCAGGATGGTCCGACGGGGCCGGGCGGCCGTGTACCACACGAAGACCCGCCGCTCTCCCTGCGCGAAGCGCGGGTGGAAGGCCAGGGCCAACAGCCCCTCCTCGTTGCCCTCCCGGTTCACCCGGTCGCGCAGGTCCGCCCAGACCCGGGTGGCACCGGTGGCCGCGTCCAGGGCCCGCACCACGCCGCGCTGCTCCACCACCAGCCGGGTGCCGGGGGCGCCGGGCGGTACCCCGACCCACACGGGCAGGTCGAAGCGGGTCTCGGGCCAGCGCCGCTCGGTGCAGACCTGCACCGGCGCCTCGCGGGCCGGACAGGTGGCGCCGGCGGCCTCGAGGCCGAGGATGCCGAACAGGGCGAGCAGGACCGGGGTGGGACGCATCGGACCTCCGCCCCTCCCCTACCGCGACACGGCCGTCTCCGCGGCGGCCAGGGCGTGAGGTACGATGCCGACGACGCTCTGGAGGCGCTGCTGGCCCCCCCGCCCCTCGGCCACATCGATCACTGGAAGCTGGTGGACCGCCTGGCCACGGGCGGCATGGCCGACGTCTTCCTGGCGGTGGATCCGGACCAGGACGATCCGGAGCCGCTGGTCATCAAGCGGATCCTGCCCCACCTGGCCGAGGACGGGGCCTTCGTCCGCATGTTCCTCCAGGAGGCGCGGATCGCCCTGTCGGTCCGCCACCGCAACGTGGTGCGCATGGACCGCCTGGGCGAGCACGAGGGCCTGCCGTACCTGCTCATGGAGTTCATCCCGGGCCTCACCTTCCGCCAGCTCGTGGACGAGGGCCAGACCCAGGGCCGCACCCTGCCCGACGCGGTGGCCCTGGACTTGGTGGCCCAGGCGGCCGCCGGGGCTCACGCCATCCACGAGACCCGGGTGGGCGAGCACACCGAGATCGTCCACCGCGACCTGTGCCCCCACAACCTGATGGTGGACGAGGACGGCCTGGTGAAGGTGCTGGACTTCGGCATCGCCAAGGCGGCCCAGGGCATGGACACCACCCGCACCGGCGTGCTCAAGGGCAAGACCGCCTATCTGGCCCCCGAGCAGGTGCAGCACCAGCCGGTCGACCGGCGCACCGACATCTGGACCCTGTGCGTGGTGGCCTGGGAGCTGCTGGCCCGGCGCCGACTCTTCGGCGAGCTCTCCGACTACGACGCCATGCAGGCCATCGCCGCCGGGCGGGTCCCGCCGCTGGGCGAGGTCCGCCCCGACCTGCCCGCCCTGCTGGTCGAGGCGGTGCACGGGGGCCTCCAGGTGGATCCGGACCGGCGCTTCGCCACCGCCGCCGACCTGCGGGACACGCTCCTCGAGGCCGGGCGGGTCGCAGGGGTGCCGGCCCACGACGCCGCCACCCGGGCCTACGTCCGAGCGGTGCTGCACCTCGGGGATGCGCCCCCCGACACCGACGTGACCGACGCCTCCGACGTCCAGCTCACCCGGAGCGAGGAGGTGGCCCCCGAGCTGCCGACCGATGTTCCGGTGGACGTTCCCGGGGCTGGCCCGGCGGATGGGCACAGGGTCGCGACCGGCGGCCGCCGCCCCTGGGTCGCCCTCGCCGTCGGCTTCGCGGTGGTCGCCCTGGTGCTCTTCGGGGCGGGGATCGCCATCGGTGGCCTGGTCATCGCGCCGCGCGGTGCCAGCGGGCCCGCCATGACCCTCACGCTGGCCCCGGTCATGCCCCCCGAGGCCATGGTGACCGAGCTGGAGCCGCTGCGGACCTACCTGGAGGCGGAGCTGGAGCGCCCCGTCACCTTCCAGGTGGCCCCCCACTACGAGGGCGCGGGCCGGCTCCTGGCCCAGGGCCGCACCGATCTGGCCCTCCTGCCGCCGTACCTCTACCTGACCACCCGGGACCGGATGGGCGAGGACCTGGCCATCGTGGCGGTGACCGAGCACGACGGGGCCGACGGCGTGGACGGCGTCCTGCTGGGCCGCAAGGACTTCCCTTGGGAGGGGCCCGAGAGCCTGCGCGGGCGCCGCTTCTGCTTCACCGATCCCACCTCGACCACCGGCTTCCATCTTCCGAGGCGGTACCTGCGGGACCACGGCATCGACCCCGACACCCTGCCAGCCCCCATCATGAGCGGAAACCATCACCAGGTCATCGCCGACCTGGCCGCCGGGCGCTGCGAGGTCGGGGCCACCTTCTCGGGGGCGGTGGTGTCGGCCTATGACGTCGACGTGCCCGTCCAGCAGACCCGACAGCTCGACATCACCGGTCGCACCCCGAACGATGCGGTGTGCGCCGGCCCGCACACCGATCCCCGGCTGGTCGAGGGGGTGCGGGCCGCCCTGCTGGCGTGGGATCCCCCGACCCACCACGGTCGGCCCTTCATCGGGGAGCGGCAGCACCTCACGGGCTTCGGCGCCACCACCGACGCGGCCTGGGACCCCCTGCGCCGGGCGCTGCAGGGCGCGCCCCGGGACACCGACGCGCCATCGGATGACGCCGAGGCCCTGCCATGAGCCGCCTGGGCCCCTACCAGCTCGGAGAACGCCTGGGCCGGGGCGGCATGGGCGAGGTCTGGGCCGCGGTACACGCCCCCAGCGGCCGGGCCGTGGCCCTCAAGGTGGTCAAGCAGGGGCTGGCCAACGCCACCCCCCTCCGGGCCGAGGTGGAGGCGGCCGCCGCCCTCCATCATCCCCACGTGGTCCAGGTCCTCGACCTGGCGGTGGCCCCCAGCGACGCCGGCCCGGTGCGACGGGGACAGCCCACCGTGGTCATGGAGCGGGTGGACGGCGGCACGGTCCAGCGGATCCTGGGCACGGTGCCGTGGGCCCGGGTGCGGGCGATCCTCGCGGCCACCCTGCGCGCCCTGGCCTTCAGCCACGCCCGCGGGATCATCCACCGCGACGTGAAGCCCGCCAACATCCTCCTCTCCCTGGACGGCACCCCCAAGCTGGCCGACTTCGGCCTGGCCTTCGCCCTCGAGAGCGGCGGGGGCCGCACCAGCGGCGGCACCCCCCGCTACATGGCCCCGGAGCAGCGCGGGCGCACCTGGCGGGACCACGGGCCCTGGACCGACCTGCACGCCCTCGGGTGGGTGGCCGAGGCCCTGGTGCGGGGGGCCCCGGACCGGGAGCGACCGCTGCGGGTCGCGGTCCCAGCGGGTCTCCAGGCGTGGGTGGACCGGCTGGTGGATCCGGAGCCGGCACGACGGTTCCGCCGGGCCGCCGATGCCCTGTACGCCCTCGAGGCCCTCGGCCCGCCCACGGTGCTGCCGGAGGGCGGGGTGGGCGAGGAGGGCATCGGTGCCACCTCCATCGCCTGGTTCGGGGATCCGGACACCCCGGCCCCCGACGCCGAGGCGGCCGGGCAGACCCTCGCCCCCCGCACCATCGGCCCCGAGCGGGGCGCCCTCGAGACCCTGGTCCTCCCGGAGGACGCCAGCGAGAGCACGGGCGACAGCAGCCCCGAGGAGGCGCCCCACCTGACCGAGCAGGTGGTGGGCACCATCAGCGACACCCTGGAGCTCCCCCGGGCCCGCACCCCGGCGGCCACCCGCCCGGTGGTGCCCCTGGCCCCGGTGAGCCGGCCGCCCACCCCGCCCGACTGGCGCCGAACGGCACCCCTGCCCTTCCCCCGGCCCATGCTGGGCGCCGGCCTGGGGCTGGTGGGGCTGCGGGTCCTCCCCCTGGTGGGCCGGGAGCGGGAGCGGGATGCGCTCTGGTCGGCGCTGCGGGGGGCCGAGGAGCAGGGCACCGTCCTCCGGGTCCTCCACGGGGCCTCCGGGACCGGCAAGAGCCGGCTGGCCGACTGGCTGTGCGGACGCGCCCACGAGGCCGGCAGCGCCATCGTGCTCCGCGCCGAGCACAGCCCCGACGGCGGACCGGGACACGGCCTGCCCGCCATGCTGGCGCGGCACTTCCGGGTGGACGGCCTGGGTCCCGCCGCGCGCCTCTCCCGGATCCAGCGCACCCTCGCTTCCCTGGGCGAGGTCGGCCCCGACGCGGCCACCGGCTTCGCGGGGTGGATCGCCCAGGCCGAGGGCGATGCGCCGGTCCACCGCTTCGCCAACGATGCGGCCCGCTTCGAGCTGCTCCAGCAGCATCTCCAGCGGCTGGCCCGTCGCCGGCCGGTGATCGTGTGGCTCGACGATGTGCAGTGGGGGCTCGACGCCCTGGCGCTGGCCCGTCACCTGATGCAGCGCGCCGAGGGTCCTCCCGTGCTGGTGCTGTGCACCGTCCGCGACGAGGCGCTCGGGGACCTCCCCGGGGCCGACAAGGCGCTGCGCACGCTGCTCCACGACGCCGGCGATCCCTCGGCCCGCATCCCGGTGGGCCCGCTGCCCCCCGACGAGCACCGCGCCCTCCTCCGGGGCCTCCTGGGTCTGGACGACGCCCTCTTCGCCGACCTGGAGGCCCGCACCGGCGGCACCCCCCTCTTCGCTGTCGAGCTCGTGTCCGACTGGGCCGCCCGCGGGGCCCTGGTCCCCGCCGAGGGGGGCTTCCGCCTGGAGGCCCGCAAGGCCGGCCGCCTGCCCGCCAGCCTGCGCGAGGTCTGGTCCCGGCGGCTGGATCGGGCCCTGGCCGAGGTGCCCGAGGGATCTCCCGCCGTCGAGCTGGCGGCGGTCCTGGGCCCGGTGGTGGATCCCCACGCCTGGCGGGCGGCGTGCGAGACCGCCGGGCTGCCCCCCTCCCGCGAGGCCATCACGGCGCTGCGGCGGGCCCGGCTGCTGCGGGTGGACCGGGAGGGCTGGCACCTGGCGCACGGGATGCTCCGGGAGACCCTGCTGGCCCGGGCCGAGGCCCACGGCCGGCTGGTGGCGTGGCACCGCGCCGCCGCCCGCGCCCTCGAGGGGCGGGTCGGGCCGGGCCGGATCGGCCTGCATCGCCTGCGCGGCGACGATCCCCAGGGCGCCGTCGTGCCCCTGCTCGAGGGCGCCGCCGATGCCCTCGACGTGGGGGAGACGGCGGAGGCCGCCCGCCTGCTGGACGCCGCCACCGAGGCCCTCGACCGGGGCCGTCCCCCCGAGGACCTGCCCGACGGGCTCGGGGTCCTGGACCTGCTGCGCGCCCGCCTGGCCCAGCGGCGCGGCCTCACCGAGGAGGCCCTGGCCCACGCCGAGGCCTGTCACACGCGTACCCGGGAACACGCGCCCCCCACCCTGGCCCTGTCCGCCACCTCCATCGCCGCGCGATCCGCCCGCCAGCTCGGCCGCCCGGACGAGGCCCGCGCCTGGCTCGATCGGGGTGCCGCCCTCCGCGCCGCCGAGCCCAATCCCTGGGTGCGGGTCCTCCACGACACGGCCGAGGGCGTCCACCACCTCCGCACCGGCGTCCTGGACGACGCCGAGCGCGCGCTGCTGCGGGGGGCCAGCGAGATCGCCCTGGCCCGCACCGAGGGCGCCGATCGGCCGCGCTGGCTCCACCCCCTGGCGGGCAATGTCCCCGAGAACCTCGCCGCGGTGGCGCGGCTGCGGGGCGACCACGGCGGCATGATCCGCCACCTCCGGGAGGCCCGGGAGGCGTATCGGGCCTGGCGCTACCCCCTGGGCGAGATCTCCTGCCTCATCCTCCTGGGCGAGGCCCACCGTCTCCGCGGCGACCCCGACGCCGCCGAGCCCGTGTTCGAGGAGGCCTGGCAGCGCATGGAGGCCCTGGGCAGCCGCTTCGACATCTACCCCTGGACCAACCTGACCATCCTGCACGTCCTCCGCGGCACCTGGGACGAGGCCGCGGTCCTGGTGGACCGCCTCGTCGAGCGGGTCGAGCACCTGGATCGGGGCGGGGTGATCGGGCTGGCCCGGCTGTGCCGCTGCTGCGTCGACGCCTCCCGGGCGGACTGGGCGGCCTTCGACACGGACCGGGAGGCGGCCCTGGCCGATCTGGCCCGCAGCCGCTTCGTGGATCCCGACGTGGTCCTGGTGGCGAGCCGGGCCGCCGATCTGGCCGAGGATGCGGATCAGGCCGGACGCGCCGCCCCCCTCCGCAGCCTGGCCCAGACCCAGCGCGAGGCCCTGGCGGACTCGGGCCGCCGGGTGTTCCCGTGAGTCGGCCCCGGCGCCCTCGCCCTCGGCGACCTACCAGCCGAAGGTGCCCGGCCCGCCCTTGAACGGCCCCGCCACGTGCTCGGTGATCCAGCCCCCATAGAAGCCCCCCGGCTGCGGCGTCACCGGCGCGCCATCCACAGCGCAGCGGTCCATGGGCGCGGCGTAGAAGGCCAGGTAGCCCGGCTTCATCCCCGAGCCCGGGGTGGGGTCGGGGTAGCACCAGGCCGCCGCCCGGGCGCGATGATCCCCCACCACCACGTCGAAGTAGGCCGCACGCCCCTTCCACTCGCACAGGGAGGACCGGCCGGGCACCCGCTCCAGCACCCCGTCGACCACGTCGTCGGGGGGCACATAGTAGGTGGGGGGATGGCTGGTCTCCAGCACCCGCAGCGCGCGGGTCGTGTCCACGATCTTCCGTCCTCCGAACCAGATCTCCACGCGACGGTCGGTGGGCTCGATGGTGGGCGGCCGCGGATAGTCCCAGACGGACTCCTGGCCGGGGCCGGGCGGCTCGGGGACGGGACGTCGCACGCTTCCTCCGGGTCGGGATCCGGGCGTATCGACCTGTCGCCCGGCGTCCGGCCCGGCCTGCCCCCTCGGCGAGCGCCGCTACGGAGCCGCCGCCTCAGGCCACCCCGATCCAGCGGGCGGCCGCGTCCACCAGGCGCCGACGACCCACCGGCTTGGTGAGCACCCCGTTCATCCCCGCCTCGAGGCACTGGGCGTGGTCGGCGGCGAAGGCGTTCGCCGTCACCCCCAGGATGGGCGTCCGGATCCCCGCCGCCCGCAGGCGCCGCGCCACCTCGGGGCCGTCGAAGCCCGGTAGCTGCATGTCGAGGAGGATCAACGAGACCGGCGGCCCCCGCAGCAGCGAGTCCACGGCGGAGGGACCGTCCGCAGACACCCGGACCTCGCAGCCCTCGCCCTCCAGGATGCGGCGGAGCATGAGCTGACTGACCCGCTCGTCGTCCACGATCGCCACCGGGGTGTGGGCCGGAATGGGAGGGGCGGGCCAGCGCCGCTCCGGGCGGGCCGCCACGCTGGCCCGGGTGGCGAAGGAGAGTCGGGTGAGGCCCGCGAGCACGTCGCGGTAGCGCGAGACACCGCTCGGGAGGGGCTCGCTGCCCGGGGGGAGCGGCGAGCCGGAGGCCACCTCGATGGTCAGGGTCAGGCTGAGCTGTCCGTCTTGGACGGACCCGGCGCGCATGGACAGCCGGACCGCCGAGGGCGGCGCGCCCGCCTCGTCCCGGTGCGCCAGGGCCCCATCCAGGGCGCCGTCCACGGTTTCCAGGAAGGGATCGAGAACGGCCGCCAGCGCCGTCGGGAGCGCGTCGGGCTCGCGGATGGCCAGCACCGTGCCCTGCGACGCGGCACGGCGACCGTGCAGGAACGCCAGGTGACGGCAGAGCTCGGCGGGGCCGAAGGTGGTGGGGGGACCGGGCAAGGGGCCTCTCGCGACGCGCGATGCTAGCAGGAGCGGGTGGGTCTCCGACAGGAAGCGCGGCCTGAGCGGGCCTCTCGGCTCCCCCGCGGCCTCCGAGCCGAAGGCCGCCGACGCCCCGCGGACCTCGTCGGGGAGCCGGGGCCGGCCGACCGGCTCATCCGCTCCGACGCCCCACCTCGTCACACGGTGCTTGCGGACGCCTTGCACCGCTGGCACCGTATCGCCCTTGGAGGAATGCATGCGACCCACCCTCGCCCGTTCCGTGATCGGCCTGCTGGCCATCGCCGCCTGCAACCAGGCCCCCACCGCCCCCACCGTGTCCATCTCGCCCGCCGAGCCGCGCACGCTCGATGACCTGGTCGTCACGGTCGAGGGGGCGAGCGATCCCAACGGCGACACGGTGGAGCTCAGCTACGGCTGGTCCGTCGTGGACGGCCCCGAGGCCTCCCAGTCGGTGCCCGACGGCGACACCCTCCGCTCGGCGGTCACCGAGAAGGGGCAGACCTGGCAGGTGACGGTGACGGCCTCGGATGGGAGGGCCCTCAGCCCGTCCAGCTCGGCCGAGGTGACCATCCTCAACACCCTCCCCACGGCCACCGCCCGGATCGATCCCGAGATCCCCCGGACCGACGACCGGATCCGCGCCACCATCACCGACCGGGACGACGACCTGGACCGGGTGGACCTGCGCATCGAGTGGGTCATCAACGGCTCGGTCACCGATGCGACCGGCCTCGAGCTCCCGGACGGACGCACGAGCAAGGGCCAGGTGTGGGAGTTCCGGGCCTACCCCTCGGACGACGAGGGCGAGGGCGAGCCGGCGGTGGTGTCGTTCACCATCGCCAACACCCCACCCGAGGTGGAGAGCGCCTTCATCGTCCCTGAGCGCCCCGACAAGCGGGACACGCTGCAGTGCCAGGGCCAGGGCTGGGAGGACATCGACGAGGACCCCGAGGGCTACGACGTCGAGTGGCTGGTCAACGGCAGCTCGGTGGCGAACACCGCCACCCTCGAGGTGAGCACCCTCCAGCGCGACGACCGGGTCCGATGCATCCTCACCCCCAACGACGGGGATGACGTGGGCGACCCGGTCACCAGCCGGGACGTGGTGGTGCAGAACACCCCGCCCAGCCTGGCCAGCGTGGTCATCGCCCCGGAGGACCCCCTTCAGGACGACATCATCACCGCCACCCTGGAGGGCGCCAAGGACCCGGACGGCGACGAGGTGCAGTTCCGCTACCGGTGGACGGTCAACGGCGCCGAGGCGGGGACCACCGACCGCCTCCCCTCGAGCCGCTTCCGCAAGGACGACCTGATCTCGCTCATCGTGACCCCCTTCGACGGGACGGCCGAGGGCGTGGCCATCACCTCCAACACCGTGCGGGGCGGGAACAACGCCCCGGTCCTCGACCTGCTCACGGTCGACGTGGGGGGCGGGCCCTTCACCGACACGGTCCTCGAGACCGCCACGTCCGCCCGCGACTTCGACGGCGACGATGTGGAGCTGCGCTACGCCTGGTCGGTCAACGGGACGACCATCGCCGCCACCGGCTCGAGCCTGGACGGCGCCACCTGGTTCGACAAGGGCGATGACGTCCAGGTGACGGTCACCCCCACCGACGGCGAGGACACCGGGGCCGCCCTCACCTCGGCGGTCTTCACGGTCCTCAACTCCCCCCCGTCGCCCCCGGTGCTGGCCCTGGACCCGGCCGAGCCCGAGCCCGGCGACGACCTGGTGTGCGTCATCGACGAGGACGCCACCGACGCCGACGGGGACAGCATCAGCTACACCTTCTCGTGGCAGAAGAACGGCGCCGCCTACACGGGTACCCCCTCCACCACCACCTACACCGACGACACCTTCCCGGGGACGGACTGGCTCGAGGAGGACGACGTGATCTGCGTCGTGGAGGCCTCGGACGGCACCGAGGTGGTCACGGCGCGAAGGGGCATCGCCTACGGCTCCGAGGACAACCCGGGCCTGGACTGCAACGACATCAAGACCGAGCGCCCGGACTACGAGGACGGGCCCTACTGGATCGATCCGGACGGCGACGAGGACCCGAGCGACGCCATCGAGGTCTACTGCGACATGACCTCGGACGGCGGCGGCTGGACCCTCACCTACTACGCGGACGGGGAGCACTTCGACGGCTACTACGTCTCGGGTCGCACCCGCTCGACCACGGCGCCGGTCGCGCTGAACGACCAGAAGGACGTGTGGAACATCCCGAGCGACCTCTCCCACTCGGAGACCCTGCTCGGCTGCACCACCCAGGACGACGACGAGACCCACTGGTGGGCCTTCGCCAGCACCAACCCCCAGGTGGCCTGGACCGGGACCACCCGACGCGCCAGCTACCTGAACACCTTCCGCGCCTCCGACTGGTCGAGCGGCTCCTCCCGCATCGAGTGCGCCGCCACCCACTCGGGCGACGGCGGTGACCCCTGGGGGTTCGCGGTGGCCGAGAGCCGGACCTCGTGCGGCTTCTGCAGCTCCATCGAGTGGGGGATGTACCACTACAGCGGCAGCACCGGGTGCAACTCCACCGACCCCTCACGGGGGACACACACCAGCGAGTGGCGGAGCAACACGATCCAGTACCCGATCTGCGCGGGCGAGCAGACCACCAATGGCAAGTTCTGGATCGGCGTGCGGTGACCAGCCGTCCGCCACGCCGGCGGGGCGGGGCGTGAGCGTCCCCCTCCCCGCCCACCTGCCCGACCTCGCCCTCGCCCTCGCCGACGCCGCCCGCTCCGAGACCCTTCCCCGGGCGGCGGCCGCCCTGCCGGTGACCGACAAGGGAGAGGGGTCCTTCGATCCCGTCACCGAGGCGGACCGCGCCGCCGAGGCCGCCATGCGGGCGCTGCTGGTCGAGCGGGTCCCCGGGCACGGCATCGTGGGCGAGGAGCACGGCACCACCCCCACCGAGGGGGCCTGGCGATGGGTGCTGGACCCCATCGACGGGACCCGGGCCTTCGTGGCGGGCTTTCCGACCTGGACGACCCTGGTGGGGCTGCTGCACCGGGATCGACCGGTGCTGGGCCTGATCGACGCCCCGGCCGCCCGACGCCGCTGGTGCGCCTGGACGGTGGCCCTGGACGACGGGACCCCACCGGGCCTTCGGGCCACCTGGGACGAGGCGTCGCCGCCCACCCGGGTCCGGCCCTGCCGCGGACTGCAGGCCGCCACCCTCTCCACCACCGACCCGGCCCTCTTCACCTCGCCGGCCCGGCGCGCCGCCTGGCAGGCGCTCTCGGCCCGGTGCCGGACCCGCCGGCTCGGCGGCGATGCGCTGGCCTATGCCCTGCTGGCCTCGGGACGGGTGGATCTGGTCGTCGAGTGCGGCCTTCAGCCCTATGACATCGCGGCGCTGGTGCCGGTGGTCGAGGCCGCCGGTGGCGTGATCACCACCTGGTCCGGCGGACCCCCGCTCACCGACGACACCCTGATCGCGGCCGGCGATGCGCGCGTCCATGTCGAGGCCCTCGCGGTCCTGCGCGCGACCGGAGCCGCCCCGTAGGCCGGAAGGCCCCGGGCTTCCTGCCGGGCATCGGGACCTGGGGGACTCCCCCACCCCATCCACCGCCTTGTCCCTCCATCCTCGGCGCTCGCCCAGCGCCCCGGGAAACGCTACGGCGCGCGGGGAGGATGGGTGTGACGTTCACCCCGGTGCTCGACATCCTGGTGGCCGGAGCCTGCGTCGGCACGCTCCTGCACCACCTCCCCCTCGCCCTCCGCCGGCGTGACCTGGCCGGCCTGGTCTTCGTGCTCACGGTCGCGGCGGTGGCCGGGCTGGCCCTCGCTGGCGGCCTGCGCCAGCTCGTGGTGGACGCCGAAGTGGCGGGACGCCTCGAGGCGGTGCGCCTCACCGGTCTCTGGCTGGCCGGGCCAGGACTGCTGGCCTTCCTGTGGGCCCGGGTCCGCTGGGGCCCCCCGGTGCCCTTCTTCGGGGCGGTGAGCGCGCTGATGGTCATCGGCCTGGCCGCCCACCCGGTGTGGCCCTGGGGCCCCCGGGTGGTGGGGGTCTCCCTCATGCCCACCCTCTGGGGGGGCGCGGTGCGCCTGCCCGAGACCATGACCCCCACCGCCACCCTGCTCGCCCTGGTGGCCGCCGGCACCATCGGGATCGCCCTGTCCTTGCTCCTGGGCGTCCGCCTGGCCCTCCAGCGGCGGGATGCGGTCGCCCTCACCCTGCTGGCGGCGGTGGGCCTCGTCGGCCTGGGCGCGGGCTGGGACCTGGCTGTCTCCCTCGGGGCCGTCCCCGGGCCACCCGTGCTCTCCCTCTGCTGGATGGGCTTCATCGCCGCGGGCTCGGTCAGCCTGTCCGAGCAGGTGCTCGAGGGCGTTCGAGCCCGGGCCGACGCCGCCGGGACCCGCGCCCGCTTCCGCGCGATCCTGGACCACCTGCGCGACGGGGTGGTCCTGCTCGACGCCGACCGCCACATCCGGGTGCACAACCCCGCCGCCCGGGCCCTGCTCGCCGGGGCCCCGGTGGGCGCCCCCCTGGACCGGGCCCTCCGAGAGGCCGGGTGGGCCCCCCTGGATGACGATGCGTCCGACACCGACGCCGTCGCCCTGGCGCGGGGTCACGGCGCGGATCGTCAGGTCATGCAGCTCGACGAGGTCCCCATGACGGGCGGCACCCGGGACGCCCGCCTGTGCATCCTCCGGGACATCACCGAGGCCCGGCGCCTGCGCCGCCGGGTGGAGGCCGCCGCCCGCCTCGACGCGGTGGCCCGGCTCGCTGCCGGCACAGCCCACGACTTCAACAACCTGCTCATGGTGATCGGTGGGGCGGCCGAGAGCCTCCAGTCCACCCTGCCTCCCAGCCACCCGGACCGCCCGGCCCTCGACGACATCCTCGACGCCACAGCCTCGGCGGGCACCCTCACCCGCTCGCTGCTCACCTTCGGCCGGGAGACCTCGACGGTGCGGGAGCGCATCGCCCTGCACCCCGTCCTCGCCCGGGTGGTGGAGCTGGCCCGCCGGACGGCCGCCCCCGGGGTCGGAGTGGCGCTCCGCCGGGGTGCCTCCGCCGACGAGGTCCAGGGCGATCCGGCCCAGCTCGAGGCGGTCTTTCTGAACCTGCTCCGGAACGCCCTCGACGCCGTGGGCACCTCCGGGACGGTCTCGCTGCACACCCGACTCTCGCGGGAGGGGATCGCCGTCACCGTCCAGGACGACGGAACCGGCATCCCCGAGGCCGATCTGCCCCACATCTTCGAGCCCTTCTTCACCACCAAGGGGAGCGGTGAGGGCACGGGCCTGGGCCTGGCCAGCGTCCAAGGCGCCGTCACCGGCCACGGCGGCCGGGTGAGCGTCGTGAGCCGGGAGGGCCGCGGGACCGCCATCACCGTCCACCTCCCCCTGGCCGGACCGCTGGCCGAGCGACCCGCCCCGGTGATCGACCGCGACCCACGCATCCTGCTCGTCGACGACGACGGCCAGGTCCGCCGCACCACGGCCCGGGTGCTGCGGCACTTCGGCTGTCGGGTCGAGGAAGCGGCCGATGGCGAGCAGGCCCTCGCGGCCCTCCGCGCCGGGCTGGACCGCTTCGACGCCCTCGTCCTCGACATGCTCATGCCGGGCATGTCGGGGGCGGACGTCCTCGACGCCGCGCGTGCCCTCCGCGCCGACCTGCCGGCGGTCATCGTCACCGGCTACGCCCAGTCCCATAGCCTTCGACGGGTGCGGGCCCTGGAGCGGGTCGAGGTGGTGGCCAAGCCGTTCCGGAGCCTGGAGCTGGCCGAGGCCCTCCGGCGGGTGGGCCTGCCCATCGACACCTTCCAGGACCCCTACAGCGCCGGCTGACGCCCGCCCTGTCACGTCCGGGTGCGCACGGGGTAGGTGCAGCGCCCCGGCCCGCGCCCCCTCGTGGCCCGCCCCTCGCTGCCCGGAGCGACATGCTCTCCCGCTGGTTCCCGGACCTGACCGGCTACGGCCTCGACGGATTCCGCCGGGACCTGGTCGCCGCGGTGGCCGTCACCTTCATCTCGGTCCCGGCCGGCATCGCCTACGCGCTCATCGCCGGGCTGCCGCCCGCCGTGGGGCTGTACGCCAGCGCCATCCCCACCCTGGTGGGCTCCCTGGTGCGATCCTCGAGCCACGTGGTCACCGGGCCCAGCAATGCCCTCTCCCTGCTGGTGGGCACCGCCATCGTGGGGCTCTCCACCGACGACCCCACCACCGCGGCCCTCCTCCTGGCCACCCTCGTGGGCGTGTTCCAGGTGCTGGCCGGGCTCCTCAAGCTCGGCGCCATCGTCGACTACATCAGCAACAGCGTGGTGGCGGGCTACATCACCGGCGCGGGCCTGCTCATCTTCGTAGGCCAGCTCCCCAACGTCACCGGCACCCCGGGCGCCCGCGGCGATGTCTTCTCCCGCCTCGCGGGCTGGGTGGCCGGCCTCGACCAGATCCACCTGATCTCGGTGGCCCTGGCCCTGGGGACCGCCGCGGCCATCCTGCTGCTGCGGCGCCTGCCCCGCCGCATCCCCAGCGCCATCGTGGTGATGGCCATCGGCATCGGACTGGCCTGGCTCCTCGAGCTGGGGGATCAGGGGGTGCGCCTGGCCCGGGACATCGCGCCGACCCCGATGGGCCTGCCTCCCCTCACCCTGCCCGCCGTCGGGGACCTCTCCCACCTCGCCGCCGTGGCCCCGGTGGCCGGCGCCATCGCCATGCTCTCCCTCGTGGAGTCCACGGCCGTGGCGCGGAGCATCGCTGCCCGCACGGGCCAGCGCCTCTCCAGCGATCGGGAGTTCGTGGGCCAGGGACTCGCCAACCTCGCCGCCGGCTTCTTCGGCGGCTACCCCATCTCCGGCAGCCTCTCGCGGTCGGCCGTCAACGAGCGCGCCGGGGCGGTGAGCCGACTGGGCGGGGTCGTGGCCGGCGGCCTGATGGTCGGGGTGCTCCTCGTCCTGGGCCCGGTGGTCGACCTGACCCCCATCCCCTCCCTCGCGGGCCTGCTGCTGGTGGTGGCCCTCGATCTGGTGGACCTCCGCCGGATCCGCGCCGTCCTCTCGGGCGATCTGGGCGATCGGCTCGGGTTCCTCGCCACCATGGGCGGAACCTGGGTCCTGCCGCTGGACCAGGCCATCTACCTCGGGGTCGGGATCAGCCTGGTGCTCTTCCTGCGGCGGGCCCGGCAGCTCGTCGTCACCTCGCTGGTCCTGGAGGGTGGCCGCTTCCGCGAGGCCCAGCCCGGCGAGGACCACGCGGCCGCCATCCGGATCCTGCACCTGGAGGGCAGCCTCTTCTTCGGCGCCGCCACCGAGCTGCAGGAAGCGCTGGACGAGGTGATCGCCGACGACCGGGCCCGCGTCCTCATCGTGCGGCTCAAGCGCACCACGGGCCTGGACTACACCACCGCCGCCGTCCTGGAGGCCGCCCACGCCCGTCTCGCCGCCCGGGAGCGCCACCTCATGCTGGTGGGGGTCCGGCGGCAGACCCTGTCCCTGCTGGAGCGGGTGGGGGTCGCGGAGGCGGTGGGGTGGGAGCACGTCTACCCGGTGCAGCGCGGGTGGTTCGCCGCCATGGACGATGCCCTGTCGGACGCGGTGCGGCTCGTGGGGGCCGAGGCCGCCGGTCCGGCCCTCACCGCCTACGTGGCGGCGCGCCGACCCGACCGGGCCCCGGATCCCGCGGAGGGGTGACCGGGCCCCGGGGGGCCTCAGGGCCCACGGAGCGACCAGAAGCGCACCACGTCGCGAGGCGCCTCGCCCGCGTAGAGGGGCACCAGCCCGGCCTCGCGGAGGCCCCACACCGGGGGCAGCCCGCGGGAGCAGTGGCGCGACCACATGGACAGGGTGTAGGCGCCCACATCGCGGACCAGGAGCAGATCGCCGGGCTCGGCGGGGGGGAGGAGGCGGTCCCGGGCGATGAGATCGCCGGCGAAGCAGAGCGGCCCGCCGACGGTGGTGGGACGGCCGGGCCCGGCGCGCGGGTGCCCGTCCGGATCGAGCACCACGAACTCGTGGTCCCAGTCGGCCCCGGCGTAGACCCGACGGAGGAGGAGATCGGCCCCCACGTGGACCGTGAGGAGGGGCTGATCGTCCAGGGTCTTGACCGCCTCGATGCGCGAGACCGCGATGCCGCACCCGGCGTGGAGCGCGCGGCCGAGCTCGGTGAGGACCCGCAGGCGCCCCCAGGCGGACGTCCCACGGAGGGCCTCGGCCCAGGCCTCGACGGTGGGCGGCTCGGGATCGGCGTCCGTGTAGCGGACCGGCAGGCCCCCACCCACGTCGAGCCAGTCCAGGTCGAGCTCGGCCGCCACCTCGGCGGTGGCGCGGCCGGCGGCGGAGAGCAGGTCGAGCCCACACCCCTGCGAGCCCGTGTGGACGTGCAGGCCGGTGAGGAAGGGAAAGCGCGCGGCCACCCGCGGCGCCTCGTCGAGAGGGATGCCGAACTTGCTCCCCCGCCCGGCGGTGCTGGTGATCCCGATCCGACCCACCCCCACGCCGGGGTTCACGCGCACGCCGATCCGGGCGCGCCCCGGGGCCCCGAGGGCGGCGAGGCGCTCCAGCTCGCCCTCGTGATCGGCGTTGAGCCAGACGCCCAGCGCCAGGGCGTCGCGGAGCTCGGCGTCGGTCTTGGCGGGTCCGTCGAAGATGATCCGCTCGCCGGGGCAGCCGGCCGCCACCGCGAGCTGCACCTCCTCCCAGGAGGCGGCCTCGAGGCCGGCGCCCGCCCGCACCAGCGCCCGCAGCACCTCGACCAGTGGGTTGGCCTTGATGGCGACCCCATGGACGGCATCCTCGGGAAAGGCCCCGCGCAGGCGCGCCAGGTGCCCCTCGAGGCGGTCCAGGTCGTGGAAGAGCACCGCCCGGGACGCGGCGGTCCAGGCCCCGGCCGCACGGGCGGCGTCCAGGATTCCGGCCACCGAGGTGACCGGCACGCGGGAGGCCCAGGGGATCACAAATCCTCCCGGTGCAGCCCCGCGGCCACGATGCGCTCGATCTGCATCCGGACCTCGCCCATGCGGGTGCGTAGCCAGGCCGCCCCGGCGTCGGGGGTGGTGGCCAGATCGGTGACCAGGCGGGCGCCGAGCGCCACCCGCAGGACCGCGGGGGCCCCCTCGCGGGGCTTGCCCAGCGCCACGGGCTGACCGAGGTGGAAGCGGCGGCCCAGGGCGGGATCCCGGGCGCCCAGGTCCGTGTCGAGGAGGGCGTGGAGCCGCGCGAGCGACGGGGCCCCCAGCTCCTCCCCGTCCTCGAAGACGCGGAAGCCGAACACGGAGGGGTAGGCGCCCAGGCCGGTCACCAGACGGTGGACCGGGGGCAGGGGCACGTCGACCTCGAGCTGGGGCGAGGGGCCGAAGCACTCGAGGACCGCGCCCGCGAAGGTGTGGTAGACGCGACCCCGGCGGCGCGGCTCGATGGCGTGGTAGGCCTCGATCTCGGCGAGGGCCGCCACCCAGCGCAGCAGCAGGCCCGGGTTGTGGGCCACCGGCAGGGCGGACCGGGCCCGCCGCCAGGCTCGAGGCAGGTCGCTCCGGGCGAGCCACTGATCGAGGCCCTCGGGCAGCGGGCCGGGATCGGTCGGGCGCGGGAGGACGAGGAGGCTCGAGAAGGGGGGTCCCCCGTAGAACTTGGAGCCGGTGAAGAGCACCATGAAGCCCCTCTCGAGGGCCGTGCGCACATCATGGGGGGCGAGTCGGCCCTGGGCGGCGTCCACCAGGACCTGCACACGACCGCCATGCTCCTCGATCAGGGCGTCCATGCACGAGAGGCTGGGGGCCCGCAGGCCGGTCTTGCTGTGGGCGACGAGGTGGATGACCACGCGGTCCACCCTGGAGAGGGCCTCACGCACCCGACCCAGCACCAGGGCGTCCACCTCGTCCAGGGTGCGCCGATCACCGCTCTCGTCCCGGAGGTAGAGCGGCTCGGCAGTGGAGGAGCCGTCGAGGCCCGGCACCGGCGCACCGACCTCGACGGACCCACCGTGGGGCACCCGGTCGCTGAAGGTCCGGCTGCGGGCGGCGGTCAGGGTGCCGCCCCCGAGCTCGCTGGCACCCACCACCACGTGATGGATGCGCCCCACGCCCCGAAGGGCCCAGGCCGACACCAGGTAGACGGCGTCGGTGCCGGAGGGGGTGAGGACCAGGCCGTCGGTGCCGTCCAGGCCCAGCACCGTGGCGAGCCGGGCGCGGATGCCCTCGGCGGCGGCCTCGAGGGCCTCGTCGGTGTCGGGGGCCTCGCGCCAGGTGGCGAGGGCGGCGGAGGCGGCCTGCCAGGCCCGCTCGGTGGGCCAGGACGCGGTGCAGGAGCCGAACGGCACCCCCGGGCGCGGGCCCGCGGTGATGCGGTACTTGTTGAGGCCGGTGTGGGGGTCCAGGACCTGACGACGGTCCCCCCCGTGCACCATCCAGTGTTCCAGGGGGGCGTCCAGGTCGGTCACGGCGTCTCCAGGCGCTCCCGTAGCACGTCGTGAGCGCGGGACGACGCGTCGGGCTGGCGCCTGCCGGGCCGCGCCCGGCAAGGCCTACGCTAGCGGTCGACACCCGGCAGGGGGAGCGGCGTCGGGAGCCGGAACGGCCCATCCAGGGCCCACGGACGCAGGCGCTGCACCTCGAGGAGGGCCGGATCGGCCATCGGGTTCATCAGCAGGTCCCTCTGGTCGAGCATGGGCAGGGACTGCAGCCGCTGCCGGTCCAGATCGATGCGAGCCTGCACCCCGTCGAAGCCACCGACGTCGGCCGCGCCGTAGGACGGGGCGCCCATCGGGGTGGACGCGAGGCCGCGATGCTGGACCGTGACCACGGAGCAGCCACCGAGAACGAGGGCCACCAGGGGGATGAGCGCGCGCATGAACACCTCCGACGTGAATTACGCAACGATCCTACCCCATTTCGGCCCAGACGGCACGACCGACATGGCCGGGACGTTACGGGTCCCGCATGAACGTCCCCCTGGTCCCCGATCCGCCCTGCGACGTCGCAAGCGCGGTGGACGCCGTGGCCTCCATCCTCCGCGGCCGCCGGGCGTGCGTCCTGACGGGGGCCGGCGTCAGCACCGAGTCGGGCATCCCCGACTACCGCGGGCCGGGCACCGCGCGACGGGCCCGCAACCCCATGCGCTTCCAGCAGTTCGTGGGCGATGCGCAGATGCGCGCCCGGTACTGGGCCCGGGCCAGCGTGGGCTGGCCCCGCATGGCCACGGCCCGCCCCAACCCCGGCCACCATGCCCTCGCCGCCCTCGAGCAGGCCGGGCACCTCACCGGGATCATCACCCAGAACGTGGACCGGCTCCATCACAAGGCCGGCTCCCGCCGGGTCATCGAGCTCCACGGCGCCCTGCACGACGTGACCTGCCTGGCGTGCGGACTCCACGAGGACCGGGACGCGCTGCAGACCCGGCTCCTGCGGGTGAATCCCGGCTTCCGGCACCAGCGGGCCGAGCAGGCCCCGGACGGAGACGCCGACGTGACCGACGCCCGCATCGAGCGCTTCCGGGTCGTGGGGTGCCTGGACTGCGGTGGGCCCCTCAAGCCCGACGTGGTCTTCTTCGGCGAGAGCGTGCCCCGGCCCCGGGTCGAGGCCGCCTACGCCCTGGTGGACGAGGCCGAGGCGCTCCTGGTGGTGGGCAGCAGCCTGACCGTCTTCTCGGGACTGCGCTTCGTCAAGCGGGCCCACAAGGCGGGCAAGCCCATCGTCATCGTCAACGTGGGCGAGACGCGCGGCGACCCCCTCGCGCGCCTCAAGGTGGAGGCCCGAGCCGGGGCCCTGCTGCCGGCCCTGGCGGACCGACTCGCCCCCGCCGACGCCCTCCTGGCACGCTAGCAGTCTGCGACCCGGGAGGAAACGTGGACCCCTGGAAAGCCTCCACCGCCGTGCTCGGTAGCCTCTGTGTGCTCCTGGCCAGTGCGCTGGCCTGGTCGGTCCTGGGGGAGCCGCCGCCCCCACCCTCGTGGGCGCCGGCCACCACCGGGCTGAACGCCGGTGAGCCCGAGCCCGTGGGCCAGCGGGTCTCGGAGCCGCTCCAGGACGCCCTGCCGCCCGGCCAGCGGGGCCCCGAGCCGCTGGTCCGCCCACCACCGCTGAACGGGGACGGGAGCCGGGCCGTGCCAGCCTGGGTCGAGGACCCGGACGCGCCCCTCCCCACCGAGATCCTGGACCGCGCCCGCACCCAGCTCCGCGAGGAGCGCCTCGAGGCCCGGGCCGACGCGGTGGCCGCGGTCCGCGACGTGATCGATGCCTTCGTGGTCGAGGAGGGGTTGGACCCCTCGGTGGCCGACACCCTCCAGAGCGCCCTGGACCGTCACCAGGACCGCATCGCCCTGGTGCGCGCGGAGGTCGAGGCGGGAGAGCTGGACCGCCGGGAGGCCGTCACGGCCCTCCGCGACTCCCGCGGCCAACTCCTGGACGACCTCGAGGCCCCGCTGGGCGCCGACAAGGCCGGCGCCCTCCAGGACCGCATCCGCGAGGAGGCCTCCGTCCGGCGCGGCGGCGAGACGCCCCCACCGCGCTGAGGCGGCCGACTACTTGGCGGCCAGCACCGCCTCGGGGGTGTCGCCCACCGGCGCGACCTCGACCTCGGGCGCCGGCTGCTCGCCGCGGAGGAGCCGGCCCGGCAGCTCGCCGGTGGCCTCGCCGTGGTCGAAGATCACCCGACCCCGCTTGAGGGTGTAGAGGTAGCCCTCGCTCCGCTGCACCAGGCGGCGGCCGCCCGCCGGCAGGTCGTGGACCATCCGGGGCTTGCCGATGGACAGGGCGTCGTAGTCGATGACGTTCACGTCGGCCAGGTAGCCCGGCGCCAGCACGCCCCGGTCGTACATGCCGTAGAAGCGGGCCGTCTGCTGGGTCTGGCGGTGGACCATCCAGGCGAGCGGCAGGCGCTCCCCCCGGGACCGGTCGCGGGTCCAGTGGGTGATCATGAAGGTGGGCATGTTGGAGTCGCAGATGGCGCCGCAGTGGGCACCGCCGTCCGAGAGGCCCATCCGGATGCGGGGGTGGCTGTGCATGCGGTGCAGCAGCTCCAGATCGTCGTCGCTGTAGTTGAAGAGGGGGAAGTAGAGCCAGCCCTCTCCGTCGTCCTCCATCAGGAGGTCGTAGGCGACCTCGCGGGGGGTCCGGCCCTCGCGCTCGGCGATGGCCTTCACGCTGTCTTCCGGGGAGGGCTCGTAGCCGGCGGTCACCGGGAACATCTTGTGGAAGAAGGTGGTGACGTACTGCTCGAAGACATTGCCCTCGTCCGGGTCCTCGGTGAGCAGGGCCTGCCGGACCTCCGGCGTGGCGAGCGCGGCGCGGATCTCGTCCCACGGGCGATCGGCGAGCTTCTTCCAGGTGGGGTGGAGCGCGAAGGGATGGGCGGTGCCGCGCCAGGTCATGAGGATGCCGATGGCCCGGCCGGCGGCCTGGGCGTACAGCGGCACCCCGTCGGCGGCGGCCTGGTCCAGGACCGGCAGCACCTTCTCCCAGAGACGCGGCATGAAGTCGGTCTGGGAGAGGTTCACGCACACGGGCCGACCCGTGTCCTCGGCGATCTGCCGCAGCCAGGCCAGATCGCCCGGCACCTTGAGGTGCTCGTCGGCGAGCTGGAAGCGGCCGAGCCCGGTCTCCCCGAGGGCCTCGGCGATGCCGAACAGCTCCTTCTCCTCGGCGAAGGTGCCGGCCACGAACACGCCCTCGGCGGTCTTGTGGAGGCTGGTGCGCGAGGTGGTGAAGCCCAGGGCGCCAGCCCGGAGGGCCTCGGCGGTGAGGCGCTTCATCTCGGCGATCTCGGCGTCGCTGGCCGCGACCTCCTCGCTGGCCTTGCGGCCCATCACGTAGCCGCGCAGGGCGCTGTGGGGCACCTGGGTCCCGATGTCGAGGGCCAGGGGCAGCCGATCCAGGGCATCGAGGAACTCGGGGAAGGTCTCCCAGTCCCAGCGGATCCCCTCGTGGAGGGCGGCGCCGGGGATGTCCTCCACCCCCTCCATGACGTTGATGAGCCACTCCCGGTCCTCGGGCCGGCAGGGGGCGAAGCCCACCCCACAGTTGCCGAAGACCACCGTGGTGACGCCATGCCAGCCCGACGGCGTGCAGTACGGGTCCCAGGTGACCTGACCATCGTAGTGGGTGTGCATGTCGACCCAGCCCGGGGTGACGAGCTGGCCGGTGGCATCGAGGGTCCGGTGGGCCGGGCCCAGGTCGGTGCCCACCGCGGCGATGCGGTCCCCCACGATGGCCACGTCGGCCCGGCGGGGTGGGGCGCCGGTGCCGTCTACGACGGTGCCGCCGGTGATCTTCAGGTCGTACATGTCGCCTCCGGTGGACGAGGAGCGTGAATCGGGTTCATGTTGTGAACATGGTTCACCCTTCTACTGCTGCCGAGCGTCGACGGCAAGAACGCCGGGATGCGCGGGCCGCCGAGCTGCTCGACGCCGCCGGCGCCTTGCTGCGCGAGGAGGGCGTGGGCGCCCTGACCATGGCCCGGGTGGCCCGTCGCGCCGGCGTCGCCGTGGGGGGGATCTACCGCTACTTCCCGAGCAAGGAGGCCCTCCTCGCCGCCCTGCAGGTGCGGGCGGTGGGCGCCTTCGACGCCCGGCTCGCGGCGGCCATGGCCCGGGCCGATGGTCCTGTCTCTGCCCTCCGTGCCGCTGGCCGCGCCTGGTTCGCCTTCGCCGCGTCCGACCCCGAGCGCTTCCGCTTGCTGGACGCCAGCCTCTCCGATCCATCCCCCAACCTCCCCGACGACCACGCCCGCCAGGTCGACGAGGCGCTGGCCCCGGTGCTGGGTCGCGTCCGCCACGCCCTCGACTCGGCGGTCCGCGAGGGGAGCCTGGCCCCGGGCGACGCCGCCCTGCGCACCCACGCCTTGTGGGCGGCCGTCCACGGCGCCGCCCACCTGCGCAAGCGTGCCCGCCTCGGCGCCCCCCCGGCCGAGCAGGTCCGCGACCTGGCCGTCGACGCCCTCCTCCGCGCCTGGAGCTCCGAGCCGGTCCCCGGGCGCTGACCGGGCCCACACGCCCACGAGCCCCGCCTTGGCCCGACCGTCCGGCTACCCGCCGCGCCCGTAGCGGTCCTCGAGCCGCTCGATGTCGGCCTCGTCGAGGACCGCGCCGGTCTGGACCTCGAGGACCACCAGGGGCTCGTCCCCCGGGTTCTCGAGGCGGTGGGCCACCCCCCGCGGGATGTAGGTGGACTGGTCGACCCGAAGCTCCACCACCGCGTCGCCGCAGGTGACCCGGGCCCGGCCACGCACCACCACCCAGTGCTCCGCGCGGTGCTGGTGGCGCTGGAGGGAGAGGGCCTGCCCGGGCGCCACCACGATGCGCTTGGCGAGCCAGCGCGGCCCCTCGGCCAGCCGCTCGAAGGCGCCCCACGGCCGCAGGGTCCGGGGGTGCTGGAGCAGCTCGCCCCGGCCGTCGCGGCGGAGCCGGGCGACGACCTCGGGGACCCGATGGCTGGCGTCGCGGTGGGCCACCAGGACCGCATCGCGGGTGGCGCGCACCTCGAGGTCGCGGACCCCCAGCAGGGCCACGGTGCCGTGCTCGGCGTCGACCCGGCACCCCGTCGCGTCCACCGCCACCACGTCCCCGCGATGGGCGGCGGAGGGGGAGGCGGGGCCGGGACCGGGCAGGTCGATCCAGTCCGGGTCCAGGGCCTCGAGCACCTCGGCGGCCCCCACCGTGGGCACCCCGGCCCAGGCCTCCGGGTCCAGCCGCAGGAAGTCCAGGTCGCGATGCAGGGCCTCGACCGCGCGGGTGATGGCCTCCAGGGTGGGCGCGAAGCGGGCCTGGGCGATCCGCACCAGGCGGCCGGCCGGCGCCACCACCCCCGCCACCCGGTCGCCACGCCGGACCGCCCCACCGGCCGGCCCCAGGCCATCGAGCGCCCGGGCCACCTCCTCGTGAACCGGCGCGGACGGGAGCACCAACAGGCGGGCCGCGCCGGGCGCCCGCACCGCCGCCGCGAGCATGGCCGCCCCCTCGCCCCGGGCCTGGGGCTCGAGGAGGAGATCGGCGGAGACGTCGGCGAGCCGGAGCTGCTCGGCGGCGAGGAAGCGATGGGCCGACCGCACCAGCACCCACGGCCGGCCCCAGCCGGCGGCCCGACGGACCGCGCGCTGGAAGGGGCTGGAGCCGCCCTCGCGGGCCACGAAGGCGCGGGGGCGATCCTCGCGGGCCAGGGGCCACAGCCCCAGGCCGCCCCCGCCGGCGAGCACCACCGGCACGACCCCCGCGGCGGTGGTCCCAGGGCGCCCGCGGATGGCGGGACGCTCAACCAACCCGGCTCCAGGTCGTCGGGAAGGGGGGCCCCTCCCAGGTCCGACCCGAGGCGACCGAGCCATCGCGCGGGACCTCCCAGATGGCCGCGTTCTTCACGTTCTCGCGGGCCTCCACCCGAAAGCACCACGCCCGTCCGCCGCTCTGGTGGCGGACCAGGGCGTCGGCCACCTCCCAGGCCAGGTGGGCGCTCCCCTCCATGCCGCAGTGGGGCACCACCCGGAGATCCACCATCCCCCGCTCGTGCTGCGCCCGGAAGTGGTCGAGCTCCGGATCGTCGGCGTTGAGGAGCAGGGTGTGGTCGAACATGTGGTCGAGCCACGCCTTCAGGGGCTTGAGCGAGGAGAAGTCGACGATGAAGCCACAGGGATCCAGGGCCCGCGCGGCGAAGCCGAAGGTGAAGCTGCGGCTGTAGCCGTGGACGAAGCGGCAGTGGCCGTCATGCCGCCAGGCCCGGTGGCTGCACGGCAGGTCGGTGTAGGTCTTCTCGAGGGTGAACCGGCTGGGATCCACGCGCCCTCCCATCGGTGACGCCCCTGGTAGCGCAGGATGCGGGGTCGGGCCGGTGGTCGCGGTCACCCCTGGTCATGGAGCCCGCCACCGGGCACCCTGTACGGGATCGTGACGAACCGCGCCCCCGACACCGGGTCCCACCCCCGAGACCGGGAGAGATCATGGTGCTGCCCCTCCTCCTCGCCCTGGTGCTGCTGGCCCTCCTGGCCCTCCCGTGGGCCGCCGGGCTCGGGGCGATCCTGCTGCAGGGTGCGCTGCACCGCCGACTGCTGGCCCGGGAGCGCCACCTGTCCACCCCGGCCCGGCACTGGCTCCGGTCGGCGGCCGACGCCGAGGGGCTCGCGGTCCACATCGAGGTCCACGAGGCCCTCACCGAGGGCTGGTTCCCCCACGCCCGCACGGTGGGGCTCTCCCCGGGCGCCGCGGACAGCGACCACCCGGTGCACCGGGCCATGGCGGCCCACGAACTCGGGCACGCCGCCACCACCACCACCCTCGGAGGCCTCTCCGGCCTCCTGCCCACGGCCCGGCTGCTGGGCAGCGGCCTGCCCTTCGCCACCGCCGCCGCCTTCGTGGTGGCCGCCCTCCACGACAGCCTCCTGGCCGCCGTCGGGGGGGCGGTCCTGCTCGGGCTGACCGCCCTGACCCACGGTGGCATCCTCCTGGACGAGGCCCTCGCCAGCCGACGGGCCTGGGCGTGGCTGGCCCGGGACCCGGAGCTGACGCCGGCGGATCGGCGCGCCTGCCAGCGGGCCTTCCTCACGGCCGCCGCCGCCTACGCCACCCCCGCCGCCGGCTGGCTCCTCTTGCTCGCGGCGAGCCCGGCCCTGGTGGCCCTCGCCCTCGCCGGGCCCGGCCTCCCCCCCGCCGATCCCCTGGACGCCACCGGCACCTGGCTCCTGCTGCTGCTGGCTCCCGTGCTGCTCCTGCAGGCCGGGCTGCTGGCCAGCGAGGCGGTCCGCCCCGAGCCGGTCCACTCGGCCTTCCACCTCGAGCTCCGTCAGGAACGGATCCACGCCTGGAGCTTCACCGGGGGGCTCTGCGCCCTGGTCGTCGCCCTCGGGGTGGCCGGCTGGCACCACGGAGCGGCCTGGGAGGCGGTGCTGGCCCTCGCCGTGTTCACCGGCCTGGGGCCCGCCAGCATCCTCCTGCGGGCGATCCTGCTCATCCCGGTGCTCCTGGCGGTGCGCCTGGTCGGCCTGGAGGGTCGCCTGGACGGCCTCTTCGTGGGTCCGGGGTCCACCTCGGACGCCCCGCCCCGCGCCGTGGCGGGCCTCTGGGAGCGCCCACCCCTCTCCCTCCGGGCCGCCCGCCTCCTCCAGCTCGGGTGGGTGCCCCTCGTGGCCTGGGTGGTGGCCGCGGCCGCCTGAGGCGCCTTCAGCCCTCCCGGCCGGGCAGCGCGATCCGAAAGAGGGCCCCGCCCCGGGCGCCGTCCCCCACCTCGATGGTGCCGCCGGCGCGGGCCAACAGGCCCTGGACCACCGACAGACCCAGGCCATGACCCTCCGCGGGCTCCTTGGTCGTGACGTAGGGCTGGAACAGGCGGTCCCGGACCTCGGGGTGGATCCCCTGCCCTTCGTCCTCCACCTCGAGCTGGATCCAGCCCGGGCGGAGGGGATGGCGACGGAGGCGGACCTCGATGCCTCCGTCGGGCGGGCTGGCGTCCCGGGCGTTGAGGAGCAGGTTCCACAGCACCCGCTCCAGGCTCACCGGGTCCATCCACACGGGGGGCAGTCCGGCCTCGGCGTGCACGTGGATTCGCGGAGGTCTCGCCAGGCTCGACGCGGACGGCCCGCCCTCCCCCGGCAGCTGGAGCCGCCCTTCGTCCCCCAGGAGCGCGGCCACGTCGACCCAGGTCGGCGCCAGGGCCTCGTGGCGGGCGAAGGCCGAGAGCTGACGCGCGAGGGCGGTTCCCCGACGCACCATCTCGTCCACCGCATCCAGACAGGCCTCGAGGTCGGCCCGGGAGGACGGCTCCAGCGCGGCGGCGCGCACCCCCTCGGACAAGAGGCCCGCCTGCCCCTGCAAGCCTTGGAGCACATTGCGCAGGTCGTGCGCGACGCACCCCGCGAACAGGGTCAGGCTCTCCAGGCGGTCCCGGCCCGGGTCGGGGGATCGCGGCCGCGGGGTGGCCAGGAAGAGACGCCCGGGCCCGGGATCCAGGACATCCACGGTCAGCTCCACGGGGATCAGGCGACCATCGGCATGCCGCAGCTCGACGGCCCGGCAGCCCGGCGGGACATCGCGCAGGGGCCCCGATCGTGGGATCAGCCGCGGCGCAGGGCGCCCGCACACCCGGCCGGCGGAATACCCGAGCAGGGCTTGCGCCGAGGCGGTCCACCCGGTCACGACACCGGTTCCATCGATGGTCCAGGCGGCGGCTTCGACATCCATCATCGTCCCTCCATCGGGACGGTACGCCATTCTCCACCGATCTGTGATGTCCGGAGGATGGACCGGCCCCGGGCGCGACCGGCCCTGGGCCGCTCGACCCGGACGAGGTGGGGGTTCACCCTACCCGTTCAGGGGGCCGCAACCTACCGATGCACCCCACCCGGCGCGGCCGGCGCGGCGGGCGCTCAGGTGCCGAAGTCGTCGTCGGTGCGGGGCATGAGCCGCCGGCGCTCCCACCGGGTGGTCATGACGCCCGTGACCGGGGTGGTGCCCTTGACCGCCTCCCAGTCGCCGCCGGTGTAGCAGCGGTCGAAGACCACCACCCCGGCGGACCCGCCGATCTCCCACAGGCCGCTGTCGCTGCAGCCGCTGCCGTCCTGGCTGCAGTCGTAGTCGCTGTCGGTGACCGCGCCGTCGACCGTGACCAGCACGCCCTCGTAGGCCTCGGTGGCGGCCTCGCTGGGCGAGAGGACCACCGGGGTGGGAGCGGCGCCGCTGCCGATCTTGGTGACTTCCTCGGAGCCGATCTGAAGCTCGCCGAAGTAGTCGTCGAGCTCCCCCGTGACGCTCACCCGGGTGCCCACGCCGAATCCCGGGCTGCTGCCCGTGAAGACCGCCAGGCCCGAGTTGGCGCCCCCGTCGGGGTCCATCATGTAGAAGCCCCGGCTCCAGGTGCCGACCACCACCGCGCCCGCCACCTGCACCCGGGTGCCAGTGGAGACCGCGCCCGTGCGCGCCTCGCTGATGGTGATCACCTGGGCGGGGGCCTCCGGACAGGGCGTGTCCGGGTTGCTGATGTCCGGACAGGCATCGCAGGCGTCGCCCTTGCCGTCACTGTCCTGATCGGCCTGGTCCGTATTGGGGATGTAGGGGCAGTTGTCGATGTCGTTGACGCTGCCGTCGGTGTCGATGTCCTCGGGCACGGGCTCCGGATCGCAGACATCGCCCGTGCCGTCGCCGTCGGCGTCACCCTGGGCCCCGCCGTCGATGGGGCGGATGGGGTCGAAGACGTTCGGGCAGAGATCGCCCGCATCGGCGATGCCGTCACCATCGGCGTCGCCGTCCGAGGGGGCCCCCGGCCAGTCCCCGGGCCGGTAGGGCTCGCAGAGGGGCTCGTCGGTGGGGGAGCCGCCGCAGAACGTGGCCGGATACGCCCCGGAGACGGTCCGCTCCAGGGAGGCGAAGGAGGGGCCGATCTCGCCGTCGAGGCAGAGGGCGTGGGCCTGGCCGCACACATCGACCGCCTCGCACGAGCCCACCAGCCCGTCGAGCACGTCGGCCTCGCCGTACAGGGGCGTCCCGGCGCGCAGGACCAGGGCCACGTCGCCCGAGAGGGCCTCGATGGGGGCGCGCCAGGGGCGGGTGGGGTCCTCCGGCGGGGCGAAGACGGCGATGTCACCGAGCTTGCCAGGCTCGAGGGTGCCGAGCAGGTCGCCCGCCTGCAGGGCCAGGGCCGCGTTGCGGGTGGCCATCCGCCACAGCTCCCGGTCGTCGAAGTGGCGGTCCAGGAAGGTGGTGTTGAAGTGGTCGGCGCAGGCCAGCTCGCGGGCCGGGTGGATGGAGCCCGAGTAGGTCCAGTCCGAGCCCAGGGCGATGGTGCCGCCCAGGTTGTCCACGATGGTGACGCGCGCGGTCTCGCCGTAGAGCTGGAGGTTGGAGCGCGGCGACCAGATGAGGGCGGTGCCCTCGCGGACCATGTGGTCGTAGTCCACGGCGGTGAGGCCGACGTTGTGGATGTGGGCCGCCTTGGGCTCGAGGATGTCCTGGCCGCCCACCATGTCGGTGGAGAGGCACCGGAACTCCTCGGCGGCGTACTCCCCGATGCCCTCGGCCACGTGGGGCACGTAGGCATCCTCGGTGGTCATGGTCTCGAAGGCGTCGACCCGGTAGTCCCAGCCGCAGTCGGCCGGCGCCGAGAAGTCCGGCCGGGTGTCGCCCAGCGGGAAGGTGTCCATGTCCACCACGGGCAGCCGACCGTCGCCGCGGCCATCGGCCCGGTCCAGGTTGCGGACCAGGCCCCGGGCCCAGCCCGAGCCGGCCATGGCGGTGGTGCCGCCCATGAGCTTGCGGATCTCGCCCCAGTGCATGGAATCGCCGGTGGAGCCGGTCCCCCACCGGTTGCCCGGAGTGGACTTGTCGTCCCGCCAGCCGTGGCGGTGGTCCCAGCGCTCGTCCCCCACGTCCAGGGGGGCCCGGTCGGTGAAGGTGAGGTGGTCGTGCGGGTCGATGAGGCCCGGCGAGATGATCGCCTCGCGGCAGGTGACCTGGGGCGTGTCGGCGGGAACGGTGCAGTCGCACCCGGCGCAGGTCACGGTGCCATCGGCGTCCAGGACCACGGTGCCGCCCACGTAGGCGTCCTCGGGGCCCAGGACCACGCCCGAGAGGGCCAGCCCCTCACCGGTGCCGGGGGTGACGTTGCAGAGTCCCTCGGTCGGGGCGGGGAGCTGGACGCCGCACTCCACGACCCCGGGGGTCCCCTCGTCGGTGTCCCCCGTGTCGGTGTCGTCGGTGTCCGTATCCCCCGTGTCGGGGACGGCGCCGGTGTCCGTGTCCTCGCCGGCGCAGGCGGCGGCCAGCGGGGCGAGGAGCAGCACGAGGGTCAGGGGGGCGAGGGTGCGCACGGGGCCTCCAGGGGGCGACGCCGTAACCTGACTCACCGGCCGTCGGGCGTGGGTGACGATCCGGCAGCAGGCCGGGGACGCGGCCTCGCGGACCTTCCCGGCGCCGTGGCGCAACAGGTGGAGGCGGCGGCCCGCCCTACAGCCCCGCGCCCAGGAGCAGCCAGACCTCGCCCGCGTCGAAGACGAAGCCGGGCGCACCCAGCACCACGTCGTCCAGACCATCGCCGTCCACGTCATGGCCGCCGACCAGGGCCTGGCCGAGACGGGAGACGTCCTCGGGCCCCACCAGCACGGCCCGGGCCTCGACCGTGCCCTCGAGATCTCCGGAGACCAGGTGCAGCTCGTCGGGCTCGGAGGTGGGGAGGGCGGCGATGGCCAGCTCCCCCACCCCGTCCCCGTCCACATCGCCCACGCCGGCCACCGTGGTGCCCAGGTACTGGCGCTCGCGGTCCCCCTCGATGATCAGATCGGCCTCGTCCGGAGACCAGTCCATGGGCAGGGGGCCCCGGAAGAGCCAGGCGGCGCCGGCGGTGCCCTCGGTGGCGACGGTGGCGGGGGCCCCTACGATCACGTCGTCGTAGCCGTCGTCATCCACATCCCCGGCGCCAGCCACCACCCCCTCGGCGAGCGGGACGCGATCCCCGCCGTCCAGCAGCGCATCGGCGGCGTCCACGTCGATGGTCCCCCCGGGCGCGGCGAACCACCACAGGCGCGTCTCCACCCCGCTCCGGCTCCCGCCCAGCACCACCAGCTCGGGCCGGCCGTCGCCGTCCGTGTCGCCCACACCGGCCACCAGCTCGCCCACCCGCTGATCGACGCTGCGGCCCTCGATCTCGGTGTGAGACACCTCCTCGAGGCCCCCCGACGCCGCATCGCCCGGGACCAGGTAGACCCGTCCGGCCCGGGATTCGGTGGGCTCGGGGGCGCCGATGGCCAGGTCCACGATGCCGTCACCGTCCACATCGCCCAGCACGGCCAGGGAGCGTCCGGCCTGGGACTTGCGGCGCTCGCCCACCCACGCCCGATCGTCGGCCAGCGAGAGGGTGGTGTCGCCGGGCACGCCGGTCAGATCGATGGGGTAGACCGCGCCCACATCCTCGCTCCGACCCACCGAGGTGCCCGGGGCGGCGAGGAAGAGCATGGCCGTGCCGTCGCCATCCACGTCCCCGGTGCCCGCCACCGCACGCCCCAGGTTCATGGCGTCGCCGGTGGTGCGCCAGGTGGCCACGGGGCTGGCGTCCTCCAGATCCCGGCCCCCCTCGAAGAGCCCGACCCAGCCGTTGCCGGGGCGGAAGCGGTCGTCCCGGGGCCGCCCGACCAGCAGATCGGCCCCCCCGTCGCCCACCACATCGGGGAGGAGGGCCACCGCGGCCCCGAAGCTCTCCCCCTCCTCGGCGGGATCGTCCTGCAGCCGGATCGCCCAGTCCACGAGCGGCACGCGCCCCTCGGGCCGGCAGGCGGGGGCACCGCCGTCGCAGTCGTTGTCCACCCCATCGCCGCACACCTCGACCGCCCCGGGGTTGATGGCCGCCGACCCGTCGTCGCAGTCCCCGGCCCGGTCGACCTGGCCAGGCTCGGCCTCGCAGGCCATCACCTCGGTGTCCGCGTCGCCGAAGCCGTCTTGATCGGCATCGTCGAACCAGGCCACCTCCTCGCAGTCCGTGTCGTCCGTGTCCACCGGATCCGTGTCCACCGGATCGGTGTCCGCCGGGTCGATGTCCGGGTACTCGAGGGTGCAGGCCCCCACGAGGAGGACCGTCAGGGGAGACAGGATGGAGACGCGCATGGGACCTCCCGAGGGCCCGTAGCCCTTCGATCCGCTTCCCGAGCGAATCGGGGGCGTGGGGACAGGGGCGAGCAAGGGCGGGAGGGCCCCGACCGCGGTCAGCGCCGGCGGTCAGCGCCGGCGGCGGATGAGCACGAGGAGGGGCGCCAGGACCAGCCACGGCAGACCCGCCCCCCCCACCGAGGCGCAGGCGCCCCCCGACTCGGGCTCGGGGAGGGCTTCGACCGTGAAGGGCGGGCCCTCGACCTCGGGGCCGGGACCCCAGGCGTCGGCGGGACGGAGGGTCCACGTCCACGCCCCCGGCCCCACCTGCCCGGTCAGCTCGACCTCGGCGCCAGGGACCGCTTCGACCATCACCTCGGCCCCGGCGGGACCGCGCAGGACCACATCGGTGCGGATGGTGTCGTCGTCGGGGTCCGAGGCGGTCCAGAACAGCACCACCCGGTCCTCGCGGACCCGCCCCGGGTCGAGGGGGACGAGCTCGGGGGGCCCGGCGTCGGCCACCGCGGCCACCGCCGCAGCAGCATCCACCCGCCCGCACCCGTAGGTGAGGCTCCAGCCGTCGGCGTCCCAGCCCGTGTCCTCCCAGGCCGGCTTGACCGCCGTGTCGCACAGCACGCGGCGGGCCTGGGCGGCGGTGAGGCGCGGGTTGGCGTCGAAGAGCAGCGCCAGCACGCCGGCCACGCTGGCGCAGGCCGAGGAGGTGCCGGAGCCGCCATACCAGTAGTCCTGGCCGCCGTAGCCCGCCTCGCCCGTGATGTCGGTGGTCACCAGGCCCGGACGCCCATCCCCGCCCCCGAAGCCCATGATCTCCAGGCCCACCCCGTAGTTGCTGTAGCCGACCCGCCGATCCAGGTCGGTGGCGGCCCCGACGGTGATCACCCGGGGGTCCAGGTGGAAGCCGTCGTCGCTGGCGTCGCAGCCCCCGTTGCCGTAGCTCATGGCGATGGCGGTCCCGCGACCGTCCCGGCCCTGGGTCTCGGCGTAGTCGAAGCCATCCGCGATGACGCCCGGCAGGGGCACCGCCGGACAGTCCTGCGCGGAGAAGCCCCAGGAGTTGGAGAGCACCGCCGCCCCGGCGTCGACGGACTCGACGAACGCGTCGTAGATGTCCAGGAACGAGCCCGTGTTGCCGATGAGCTTCACCGGCAGGATGCGGGCATCGGGCGCCACGCCCGCCGTCCCCTCGGCATTGCCACCGATGGCGGCCGCCACCCCGGCCATGGCCGTCCCGTGGCCGTAGCCGTCGTAGGACGGGTCGGGGGAGGGATCGTCGTCGTCGTCGGCCACGTCGAAGCCGGGGAGCAGGTCCAGGTCGGGGTGCGCCAGATCGATGCCCGTGTCGATGATGGCGATGACCTGATCGCGCCCCGTGGCCAGGGACCAGGCGTCGAAGGCGCCCACGTCGGCCCCAGGGACCCCGCCCCGCTGGCCCGTGTTGTCCAGGTGCCACGCGTCGCCAAGGAGGGGATCATCGGTGACGTGGGGCGCGAGCTGGACCTCGAGGTCGGGGTGGGCGAAGCGGACCCCGGGCAGCCCCGCCAGGCCCACCGAGAGCGGCAGGCTGTCCACGCCGGGTCCCACCTCGAGCACGTGGATGCCACGGTCGGCCCGGACCGGCTCGAGCCAGACCACGCCGTCCTGCCGGGCGATGGCGTCGAGGGTGGCGCGGTCCCCGGGGCTCTCGAGGGCCACCACCACCCGGCCGGTCCGCCACGCCCGGACCCCGCCCGGCAGCCAGAGCCCGCCGTCGTCCTCGACGACGGGGACCACGGTGCCGGCCGCATCGGCGAGGAAGAAGGCGCCGGGGGTCGCGCCGGGATCGACCACCGGCGGCGTGTCGTCCACGTCGACCGCATGGGCGGACCACGACGCCCCGAGGGACAGGGGCAGCATCAAGGCCGGGAGCCGCACGGACACCTCCACGCGCAATGTGTCATCGAGCGGCGCGTCCGGCCAGTCAAGGGAGCGTGGAACCCCGCCACCGGGTAGGGCCGGCCGGGAGGCCGCGTGCTCTGGAACCTGGGCTTCAACATCGCCCTGCCCACCGTGGTCCTGATCTGGGGCGGATCCACCCTGGGCTGGCCGCCCCCGGTGGTGCTGGTCGTCGCCCTGCTGGGACCCCTCGCCTACGGCGGCTGGGAGCTGGCCACCGCCAGGACCGTGAACCACGTCTCCATCCTGGGGGTGATCAGCGTCCTCGCCACCGGGGGGATCGGGCTGCTCGAGCTCGACGCCGGCTGGGTGGCGGTCAAGGAGGCGGCGGTGCCCCTGGTGCTGGGCGCCATCGTGGTGATCAGCGCCTTCACCCGGTGGCCGGTGGTCAAGACCTTCCTGTTCGACGCGGACATCCTGGACGTGCCCCGCATCGAGGAGGCGCTCGAGCATCGGGGCGGGCGCGAGGCGCTGGCCGCCGATCTCAAGCGGGCCACCCTGGGCGTCTCCGTCTCCTTCTTGCTGTCGGCCATCCTCAACTACGGCCTGGCCACCTGGATCGTCCGCAGCCCCACCGGGACCGTGGCCTTCAACGAGGAGCTGGGACGCCTCACCGCGTGGAGCTTCCCCGTCATCGCCGTGCCGAGCGCCCTCATCATGCTGGCGGTCATGGCCTGGCTCCTCCAGCGGCTCCGCGCCCACACCGGCCTCTCCCTCGAGGCGATGATGGGCGAGGAGGAGGACGACGAAGAGGACGAGGACGGCCACGGCGGGGGCCTCGGCGGCGGTGACGGGACCGGCGTGTCGCGGCCGTAGCCGAGCTCACACCGCGTGGGGGCCGATGGACGGAAGCCCAGGGGTTCCGCTACCAGTGGCCCGGAGGTTCCATGTCGCCCTCGTCCGCCCCCATCCTGACGCTGCTCCTCCCCCTCCTCCCTGCCACCGCGCTGGCTGGCGGGACGACCTACGTGCGCGTCCCCGACGCCGCGGCCACCCAGGCCATCCTGGACGCCGCCGTCGAGGAGACGGTCCAGCAGATCAGTTGGGCCTTCCGTGGGTTCGCGCGCCCGAAGCTTCAGGATGTCGCCACCTCGTGCGGGCGGTACGAGATCGAGCGCGCCGACGGCGGCGACCAGATCACCTGGCAGTGCGAGGACCGGCCCGCCATCACCCGTGAGGCGGGCTCCAGCGCGACCTGGACCAACCGGGAGGGCAAGTCCTTCGAGCTGTCGGTCACCCGGACCACGGAGGGGCAGGTGGAGGCCTGGACCGCCGACTTCCGGGACAAGGGCGGCGGCAAGAAGATCACCTACCGCTTCCTGCCCGACGGAGGCCTCGAGGTGGTCCAGGAGGTCTACAGCAGCCAGCTGCCCCAGCCGATGCGCTGGACGGTGCCCTACCGCGCCGCGGAGTGAGCCCCGGGGGGTGGATGCACCGCCCCGGGGACCCGCGGGACTCCAGGTCCGGGATTCCCCTAGCCCCTTCGGGCTTATCCCTTCAGGGGACGGGTGTGGCCAGCGACGACCACGTGGTGAACGGGAACGCCGGCGAGCCTTGAACACCTGACCGCGGGTCACCTTGAAAATCAGGGGTACCCCTATGAAAGGGGCTCGCAAGCAAGCCGAACGATCCTGTACCGATGGGGCGAAGGCGCCGCGGCGGACCCCTCTGGGCCGCACTCTGCGGCGGCCTGCCCCCCCACGAGGTTGGATCCCGATGGCACTTCTTGGCACCCTTCGCTCCAGATCGGATCAAGTCGCTGACGGCAGGTCCGATACACCGGTCATCGCCGCCCGCCCCCGGCCCCCAGAACGCCCC
>CAZPJM010000010.1:0-37553 GCA_964586865.1 uncultured Enterobacteriaceae bacterium | reverse complement strand
GTGTCGGTGTCCGTGTCGGTGTCCGCGTCGCCGCCGGTGTCCTCCACGAAGGGCTCCCGGCCGCCGTTGCAGGCGATCAGCGCGAGGGTGAGGGCGAGGGGAAGAGCACGCACGGGGCCTCCAGTCGACGAACCCTACGCGGCACGCCGGCGACGGCGCCAGCCTACTCCCCGCGGCCCAGATGGACGGTCATTCCGATCCCGCCGACCGCCACGTTCTTGTTCCCGTCGCGTTCCCAGCGCATGTCCATCTCGACGGCGTAGCGCGGGGTGACATGGTACCGAAGCATGCCGCCGGCTCCGATGACGCCCCGAAGCGCCAGGCCGGCGTCGGGGTCGGGGGTGCCCAGGCGCAGGCCGTAGCTCATGAAGACGCCGGGGCGGAAGCGCTCGCCCTCGAGGGCGCCCATGAGCCGGCTGCCCAGGTGGACGTCCCAGCTCCCGTCGGGGGCTCGGGACCAGCCCGTGCGGTCCAGGCCGATGGAGAGGTGCTCGACCGGCGTGATCTCGGCCATGAGGCCCGTATAGGTCCGCCCGCCGGTGGTGAAGCCGGTGCTCCAGCCCACGGCCCCGCCGGTGCGGGGGCGCCGGTCCTCGTTGCGCCGGACGTTGTAGATGGCGTCGGCCACCGAGGCCCCCCAGATGGCGAAGCCGAGGGCGGCGGCGGCGTGCCCGAGCTGGCGATCGGGGCCCGTCGCCCCGTCGGACTCGAGCGAGAACAGCGTGGCGCCGCCCACCAGGCTGGCGGTGCCCAGGAAGTAGCCCCCCGCCTTCCAGTACTGGCCATTGTAGATCTGGCCGGCCCCGGGGACGAGCAGGCTCGCCAGGCCCGCGATGGGCGGGCTCTCGTCGAGCTTGAGGTCCTGGACGAAGGCCTCGCTGCGGGCGCGGTAGTGGCCGACCCGCGCCTCGAAGGCCTCGACGCCGTCGGCGCCCCGGGCCCGGGCCAGCTCGGGGGTGAGCAGGGACCAGTCCCGGACCTGGACGGGCTGGCCGTCGACCAGGTTGGCGCGGGCCTCGTACAGGCGCTCCCCCTCCCGTCGCCGGAGCAGGTAGCGGCCGGCGGGGAGGGCGAGCTGGACGTCCTGGTAGGGGAGGACGTCGAGCTCGGCCATCTGGGTCATGTCCGAGAGGCGGTGGATGGTCACGTGGCCGGGCTCGGAGCCGGGCAGGACGACGGCGGCGTGGGCCTGGCGCACGTCGGTGAGGGGGAGGCCCTGGGCACCGGCCAGGTTCACGTCGAAGAGCGGGCGCTGGAGGGCGCCGGCCTGGCCCGAGCGGGCCACCACCTTGCCGTAGGTGTAGCGGTAGAGCTCGTTCACATCGACGATGCCGTCGTCGGTGTCGGCCGCCCCGCGCATCCCGCTCACCAGGTAGTGGGTGAAGAAGCCGCCGCGGAGGTCCTCGGATTCCTGGGCCAGCTCGTCGGCCGAGGTGGCGGTCATCCAGGCCTCGCCGGTGACCGCCAGGCGCTCCTGGCCGCCGAACAGGGACGGGGCCACCTTGGCGCCCTTGAGCCGGGTGATGGCCCCGGAGCGGCAGGCATCCAGGATCCCGAGGCGGGCGGTGGCGTCGATGGCCCGGATGTCGTGCTTGAGGCTCTCGAACCAGTAGGTGTCGCCCCGCAGGCGCAGGCCCTGGGCGTCGGCGTGGCCCGAGTAGTAGAAGACGAAGAGGTCGTCCTCGGCGGCCTGGGCGAGGGCGGCGTGGTGGGCGAGGGCCGCCTGGAGGGTGCCGCGGTCGGGCTGGTAGAGGACCGTGACCCGGGTCTCGGGGAAGCCACCCAGCTCGGTGAGGACCCGCGCGAACTGCTCGGCGTCGCGCTCGGCGTAGCGGAGCGGGTCCAAGGTGCCCCCGCCGTCGTTGGCACCCACCACCAGGGCGTGGCGTACCGGGGCGGCCCGGGCTTCGACGGGGAGGGCGGGGAGGGCGGCCACGACGCCGGCCAAGGCCAGGGGGAGGAGCCCGGCCCGGCACGCGCCTCGGGTGTTCGGCCGCCGTGTCGCCATGAGCCTCCCTTACCGCTTCTGGAGGGTGACCGTGCGAAGCTCGCCCTCGCCGGCCTCGAGCCGGGCCCGCAGCGCCTCCTCGGAGAGCGGCTCGTCATGGCCCAGGACCAGGAAACGCTGGGGCCCCGGCGCATCGTCCAGCACGAGGCTGAAGGGGGCCGTGATCAGGCCGCGCTGTCCCCCGGTCTCGAGGGTCCGATAGATCTCCAGGGTGCCCGTGCCGTCCCGCCCGGCGAGGGTCACGAAGCGGGCCCCCCGAGCGTCGAAGGCGAGCTGGACGGCATCACCCTCGCCCACCGCCTCGCCCTGCCGCAGGGGGCGGGGCCCGGCGTCGCTGCCCACCCAGACCTCCAGGTCCGGGAGGCTGCCCTTGGTGCCGATGTAGGGGGCCTCGGTGGGCTGGACCTCGGGGGAGCCGCCCGGGAGGCCCACCACCAGGAGGACCGCGGCGGCGGCGGCGAGCACGCCGCCCATGGGCATGGCCCAGGTCAGCCAGCGGCGCCAGGGGGAGGGGGGCGGCGGGTCCCGCAGCGCCGCCAGCGCCGGAGGGAGGGGGGCCACCGCGTGCTCGGCCTCGGCGGCCTGGATGGCCTGCCAGCGGCGGCGGGTCTCCGGGTCCTCCGTGATGGCTCGGCGCACGTACTCCAGCTCCTCGCCTTCCAGCTCGCCGTACTGGTAGCGATGCAGGAGCAGGGTGTTGGGGGTTCCGGTCCTCACGCTCCCTCCAGGTCCAGCCAGGAGGGGGGATCCTGGCTGACGGACTTGCGGAATCGGGCGATACGCTTTCGCACCGCCGCGCCGCTGATGCCGAGCAGCTCGCCGGTCTCGTCGTGGGTCATGCCGTCGATGTAGTGGTAGATGACGCAGGCCTGGGTCCGGTCATCGGCGTCCTCGAGGAGGCGCTCCACGAGCTGGCGCACCTCCAGGTCCCGCATGGGCGAGACGTTGTGGAAACCCCCCTCGGGCACGGGCTGGGGGATCTCGTCCACCGGATCCTCGGGTCGCCGGCGTCGGCTGCGCAGGCGGTTGAGGCAGGTGGTGGTGGTCACCTTGTACAGGTAGGTGGTGGGCTTGGCGTCGCCCCGAAAGCGATCGCGGTACCGGTGCAGCTTCAAGAAGACCTCTTGGCAGGCCTCTTGGGCGTCGGCATCGTTGCCGAGCAGCATGCGGCAGCGGTTGGTGACCATGGCCCCGTACCGTCGGTACAGGGCGGTGATGTCCATGGAAGCGGGGCCCACGGCACCCTCCCCGGCGGCCCTATCACGGGACCGGTGCAGGATGGCGGCCCCCCGCAGGGGGAGGCCGGACAGGCTCGGGGAGGGTGGGCGTGGGGCCATGGCTCACTCGCAGTCGTCGGCGCTGTTGCCCGAGCCGGGCTCACCGATGAAGAGGGCGCCCTCGAAGAGGACCGCCGGCGCCTCGCCGCGCGCCACCACCAGGTCGGCCGGGCCCAGGTCGGCGCTCATGGGCACGTCGACCACGAAGACCAGCTCGCCCTCGCGGGACTCGGACCACCGGACCACGGCGCCGCCGGTGAAGCGGACGTCGGAGACGGTGGCCACGTCGAAGTCACCCTCGGCGGTCAGGCGGGCGAGGAAGGTCTCGCCGAGCTCGGCCTGGCCGGGCTCGAGGTAGAGCTCGAAGCTGGGGGCCGGCTCGTCGTCGACCGTGCCGTCGTCGGTGTCGGACCCGTCGTCGGTGCGATCGTCACGGCCGTCCTCCTCGCAGAAGTCGTCGTCCTCGTCGCACCAGTCGCCGTCGTCCCAGTCGCCGTCGCCGCACCAGCCGTCGTCGCAGTCGTCGCGATCGTGGTCGTAGACGATGCAGCCCTGGGTGGCCAGGGCGGTGAGGGCGAAGATGACGCCCGTGGAAAGCAGGTTGCGCATGGTGTGCTCCTCGGTCCGTGAGGGCGGGCTGCCCTCCGTCGCCCCTAGAGACACCGCGGGGGGGAGAGACCGGGACATGGGTGCGCGCTTTTTTCAGGGGAGGGCCTCCGCGTGGGCCCCCCCGGCGGGATGCCGGTCCGAGGCGACGCTCAGGCCTCGTCGGGATCCGCGGGGGCCTCGCCGAGCACGCCCATCACCTCGGTGCCGTCGATGGCGACGGTCTTCTCGTCGAGGGTGGCCACCACCAGGGCGGGGCGCTCCGACGGCCGACCCGGGGCGAAGCGCACCTCGTGGGCGCCGTCGCCCGCCGCCTGGAGGAAGGACAGCTCTCCGCCGGGAAGGGTGGCCCGGAAGACCAGGCTGGCCAGCAGCCCATGGCGCTCGACCCACGCCACGTGGACCTCTCCGGCGCCGGCCACCGCGTCGAGGCTGGTGACGGCGTGGACCTCCTTGAGGGTGCGCACGGTGGGGGCGCCGCGCCCGCCGAGCTCGGCCCAGCGCAGCCGGCCAGGCGTCTCGCTGTCGGGGCCCGGCTCGAACCAGACCGCCACCAGCGCCTCGCCCGTGTCCACCACCCGGGCGGCCTTGCCGGGGAAGCCCTCGGGGGCGCGCTTGGGGGCGCCGGTGCCGCGCTTGTCGACCCCGATGACCACCCCGCCCCGCGTGGCCACCACCGCATGGTGGGTGGACCAGAAGCCGGTGGCGGTGGCGGTCTTCTCGGAGTGGACCAGCTCGAGGCCGGGCTGCTCCGGGTCGTCGGACTCCCGCTGCACGACCAGGGTGGGGCCACGACGGGCCAGGCCCATCAGCCAGAGCACCCCGTCGCGGACCTCGGCCACCGGCACCACGGCAGGGGGGTAGCCGAGGGGGACGGAGCGGGGCGGGCCGAGGGCGCCTTCGGGGGAGAGGTGCAGACGGGTGAGGGCCGCGCCGCCGGGGCGGTCCTGGACCATCACCAGCTCGAAGCCGTCCTCGACGGGCACGACCATGCGAGCGAGCACGCCCTCGGCGGACAGGGGGAGGGTGCCGTGGCGGGCCTCGCCGCCGCCCACCAGCCCCCAGCGGAGGGTCTCGAGGGTCTCGGTGTCGGGGTTGAGCCACAGGAAGGCCGTCAGATCCCCCGAGCGGGCTGCGGCGGGCTCGTGGACCACCAGCGGCGCGCCCTCCACCACCGGCGCACCCCAGGCGGCGAGCTGCGAGATGGCCGCGTCGTCCAGGCCCAAGGTGCGCGGATCGTGCCCGGTGAGATCGACGCCCTGGAGGTCGAGACCCGCCAGGCTCACCCCCTCGAGGTTGGCGTCGGCCAGGCAGGCCCCCGACAGCCGGACGCCGGTGAGGGTGGCGCCCGAGAGGTCGGCGCGGGTCAGGTCCGCGCCGGAGAGATCGGCCTCGGTCAGGTTCGTCCGCGCCAGGCTCGCCCCGGTGAGCCGCGCCCCGGACAGGTCGGCCCGGGTCAGGTCCGACTCGGCCAGGTTGGCGTTGGCCGCCACGATCCCGCGTAGATCGGCATCGACCAGGGTGGCCTCGGTGGCGACCGCCTCGGAGAGGTCGGCCCGGGAGAGGTCGGCGCCGGTCAGATCGCAGTGGTGGAGGCGGGCCTCGGTGAGCTCGGCGCCGGGCCACTTGACGCCCTTGCAGTCGGCGTGGCGCAGCTTGGCCCCCACCAGCCGCACCCCCTCGCCGGTGGCCCCGGTGAACACCGCCTCGGTCAGGTCGCCACGGGTCAGGTCCGCCCCGTCCAGCTTCGCCTGGTCCCACCACGCGCCGCGGAGCCGGACCTTCAGCCCCAGCACGCCGTCGAGGCTGACCCCGGTGCCGTCCGAGCCCGAGAGGTTGGCCCGCACCAGCGTGGCGTCGGTGAGATCGGCGCCGGTGAGGTCGGCCTTCTCGAGGTCGGCCTGGGAGAGATCGGCGCCCATCAGCTTCGCGCCGGGCAGCTCGGCGGCGAACAGGTCGGGGCGGGACCGGGCGCTGCGCCGCGTGTTGAAGGCCTCGACATCGCCGCGCTGGAGCAGCTCGAGCAGGTCGGACATGGTTCTCCGGGGTCAGGGCGGGTTGCGGGACGTGGGGCGCCGGGGCAGAGTCGCGGGACGCGGAGGTCGGATGTTCCCACGGTGGCGGCAGGTGGCAGTGGCGGGGATCGTGGGGCTGGCCCTCGGGATCGGGTGCGCCCCGACCGACACGGACGCCGACACCGACACGGGGGGCGAGGGGCATACCCCGATGACGACCCGCAGCAAGTACCGGGCTGCGGCCCTGGAGCTGCTGCCCCTGGACGAGGGCGAGGACCTGGACGGCGACGGGCAGCCCGACAACAACCTGCCCCGCGCCCTCACCGCCGCCGATGCGGCCCTGTCCGCGCTCGATCTCTCCCCCGAGGGCTTCGCCCTGCAGATCGAGCAGGCCATCGCCGAAGATCGCCTCGTCCTCCTCTTCGATGTCGAGACCGTCGATGCCGCCGCCACCATGGACCTCCTCTCGGGCCGGGTCGAGGGCGGTGGGGACCTGGTGGTGGACGAGGCCTCCTACGATGCCGACGGCGCGCCGCTGACCCGGCTGGTGGGCTCGGTCGACACCTCGGACGGCCTCGCACTCACCACCGACGAGGCCCTGCTGCCCGTGCCCTTCCTCCCCGACGAGCCCCCTGCCCAGGTGCCGCTCGTGCAGGCCCGCTTCGCCGGCACCCGCGCCGACGACGCCCTCGAGGGCCGCATGGCGGGTGCCATCCCCGCCGATCGTCTGGTGGACGATGTCCTCGCCGACCTGATCCCCGACGAGGGCTTCGGCAACCTCTCCCGGGAGGAGGCCATCGAGCTGGTGCGCGACCTGGCGAGCCTCGAGATCATGGCCGACGTGGACCTGGGCGACGGGGAGCGCGCCGTCTCCTGTGCCTTCCAGGTCACCGCGGTGCCCGCTGACTGGGATGCGCCGTGAGGGCGCTCCTGCTCGTGCTGGGCCTCGCCGGGTGCGTGGCGGATGCCACCGTGGTGCCCATCGACGACCTCCCCGACACCGACTTCCCGGACACGGACCCCCCCGACACCGGGGACACGGGCGAGCCCGCGGTGGACGGCGACGGCGACGGGTTCGACGCCGACGAGGACTGCGACGACACCGACCCCGAGGTCAACCCCGGCGCCGAGGAGCGCTGCGATCTGGTGGACCGGGACTGTGATGGCGAGCCCATCCGGCCGGGCCTCTGCCCGTGCGAGGACACGCTGGTGCTCACCGACGACCTGCTGGTCGCGGCCTGCCCCGGCCCTGCCACCTGGGAGCTGGCCCTCGACGACTGCGAGGACGCCGGGCTGGATCTGGTGAGCATCACCGATGCCGCCGAGAACGCCGTCGTCGCCGATCTGGTGGAGGGGCTCGGGCGCGGGGCGGCCTGGATCGGCCTCACCGACCGGACCGTCGAGGACCGCTTCCGGTGGAGCGACGGCACCCCCACGGGCTTCGAGCGGTGGGAGCGCGGCGAGCCCAACGACTTCGGCCGCGGCGAGGACTGCGCCCAGATCTACCCGTGGAACGGGCGGTGGAACGACGCCTCGTGCGTGCTGCGGACCCCCTATGTCTGCGGATGGCGGCGGCCCTAGCCCCCCTGCCCCCCACCGAGGACCGGGACCCGCAGCCCGAGCCAGGCCCCGAGGGTCATGCCCAGGAGCACCACCACCGGACCCGCCAGGGTCATCCAGACCGGGTGGGGGATGAGGATCAGGTTGGCGGCCGTGCCCACCAGCACGAGCCCGGCCGAGAAGGCCCCCATGAGCACCCGCCGCCACGACGACAGGGCCGTTCCCACGAAGGAGGCCACCACCGCGCCGCATCCCCACGCCGCCAGCACCGAGAGCAGGGCCCCCAGCGGCGCCTCGGCCATGGCGGCCGCCACGGCGGCGCTGTCGGACGGGTCCAGGTCGGCCGGGAAGGGGAACACGGCGTGGCCGGCGCCTTCGACCAGGGCCACGGTCACCCCGCCCACCACCACCCCGAGGAGCCACACCCCCACGTGGCGCAGGACGAGCAGCACTCCGGACACGGAACCTCCAGGGAGAACGCGGCATCATCGCACGCCCATCGTACATCGTCCACGTCGGGACGCACCGGGCCCCGCGGGGGAGGGGGCCTCGGCGCCCGGCAGCGGGATGAGGGGCGCCTCAGTCTCGGCTTCGCATCCGTCGACGTCGGGATCATCGACGGATCCCGCCCCGTGTACGGTCGCCGTGTCGCGTGCGGTTGGCCCGCCGACCGGGGTGCGCTACGGTCCACCCCTTTCCCGTCCCTCACGCCCCGGAGCCTCCATGTCGGACACCACCCCCGAGGTGTCGAAGGAGCGTCTTCTCGAGTGGTTCCGGATGATGTCCCTCATCCGCCGCGTCGAGGAGCTCGCCGCCAAGGCCTACATGCAGCGGAAGATCCTCGGCTTCTGCCACCTCTACATCGGCCAGGAGGCCGTGGCGGTGGGCGCCACCGCCGCCCTCGAGGACGACGACATCATCGTCACCGCCTACCGCGACCACGGGCACATCCTGGCCCGGGGCGCCTCGCCGCGCGCGGTCATGGCCGAGCTCTTCGGCAAGGACGCGGGGATCACCCGCGGGGTGGGCGGCTCCATGCACCTGGCCGACAAGGACCTCAACTTCTGGGGTGGCTACGGCATCGTGGGCGGCCACCTGCCCCTGGCCGCCGGAGCCGCCTTCGCGGCCCGCTACCAGGGCTCGGATCGGGTGACCCTCTGCTACCTCGGCGACGGCGCCGCCCAGCAGGGCGCCTTCTTCGAGGCCCTCCTCCTCGCCCAGCTCTGGAAGCTCCCGGCCGTCTTCCTCGTCGAGAACAACTACTACGCCATGGGCACCTCCATCGAGCGCTACAGCGCCATCCAGGACATGTCCCGGCGCGGCGACGGCGTGGGCATGGAGCGGTGGCAGTTCGAGGGCTTCGACGTGGTCGAGGTCTACGAGAACGTCAAGCGGGCCGTGGACCACGCCCGCGCCCGGAAGGGCCCGGTCCTCCTCGAGGCCGTCACCTACCGCTACCGGGGCCACTCCATGTCGGACCCGGCCAAGTACCGCAAGGAGGGCGAGCTCGACGAGGTCAAGAAGAAGGACGCCCTCGAGCTCTGCATCGCCCGGCTCCGGGACATGGACGTTGACGACGACACCTTCGAGCAGATCAAGAAGGAGGCCGACGAGGTGGCCCAGGACGCCTACGACTTCGCCGAGGAGGCCGCGCCCGCCGACGAGTCGCTCCTCTACGACTTCACGTACGCCACCACCGTCGACGGGGAGGCCTGAGATGGCACAGCTCCAGCTGCGCGAGGCCCTGCGCCGGGCCATGTCCGAGGAGATGCGACGGGATGACCGGGTCTTCCTCATGGGCGAGGAGGTCGCCGACTACAACGGCGCCTACAAGGTCAGCCAGGGGATGCTCGAGGAGTTCGGCGACCGCCGCGTCATCGACACCGCCATCAGCGAGAACGGCTTCGTCGGGCTTGGCGTGGGCGCGGCCATGGCGGGTCTGCGGCCCATCATCGAGCTCATGACCTGGAACTTCAGCTTCGTCGCCTTCGACCAGATCACCAACAACGCCGCCAAGATCGTCCAGATGACCGCCGGCCAGTACACGGTCCCCATGGTCATCCGGGGGGCCAACGGCGCCGCCGAGAACCTGGGCAGCCAGCACAGCCAGGCGGTCGAGAGCCTCTATGCGCACTTTCCGGGCCTCAAGGTGGTCTCCACCGCCACCCCCGCCGACGCCTATGGCCTCCTGAAGAGCGCCATCCGCGACCCGGATCCGGTGATCTTCCTCGAGTCCGAGCTCGCCTACGGCATCAAGGGCGAGGTCCCCGACGAGGAGACGTTGATCCCGCTCGGCAAGGCCTCCATCCGGCGCGAGGGCACCGACGTCACCCTGGTCAGCTACAACAAGCAGATCTTCAACACCCTCGATGCGGCCCAGGTCCTCGAGAAGCAGCACGGCATCTCGGCCCAGGTCCTGGACCTGCGCACCATCCGCCCCCTCGACGAGGAGGCCCTGTTCGCGGCCGTCCGCAAGACCCACCGCATGGTGGTGGTCCAGGAGGGCTTCCCCTTCGCCGGCGTCGGCGCCGAGGTGGCGGCCCGGGTGACCGAGGCCTGCTTCGACGCCCTCGACGCCCCCATCCTGCGGGTCACCAACCGCGACATCAACCAGCCCTACGCCACGAACCTCGAGAAGCTCGTCGTGCCCTCGGTGGAGCGCATCGTCGACGCGGCTCGCACGGTCTGCAACCGCTAAGCCCAAGGACGCACCCATGGCCGAGTTCTACGAGATGCCGGCGGTGAGCCCCACCATGGAGGTGGGGACCCTCGTCGAGTGGAAGGTCCAGGAGGGGGATTCCTTCGAGCCCCAGACCGTGGTGGCCGAGGTGGGCACCGACAAGGCGAACATGGAGGCCGAGATCTTCGACGGCGGGGTGATGATCAAGCACCTCGTCGAGGAGGACGCCGAGATCCCGCCCGGCTTCCCCATCGCCATCGTCGGGCAGTCCATGGACGAGGACATCGACGATCTCCTCGCCGAGTTCGAGAAGCGGAAGAAAGAGCTCGACGAGGGCGGCGGCAGCGGCGAGTCCGAGTCCGACGAGTCCGAGCCCGACGAGTCCGACGAGTCCGAGCCCGACGAGTCCGAGTCCGACGAGTCCGAGCCGTCCGACGAGGAGGACGACGACGATGGTGGCAAGAAGGAGCGGGAGGGCCGCCGCGCCCCGCCTCGCCCCCGCCGGACCGAGACGGTCCAGGTCCGACGCGAGTGGGACGGCCGCCCCCTGCCTCGCGCCTTCATGGATCCTCCCGGGGATCTCGGCGCCGGCCGCACCGCCGAGCGCATCCCGGCCAGTCCTCTCGCTCGTCGGATCGCCGCCGACAAGGGCGTCGACCTGGCCCGGGTCGAGGGGACCGGCCCCGGGGGGCGGATCGTCAAGGATGACGTGCTGGCCGCCGCCGAGAAGGGCACCGCCGCGCCGGCCGCCGGCGTCGCCGCCGCCGCTCCCCGCGAGGACGAGGTCGTCAAGAACAGCCCCATGCGCAAGACCATCGCGCGTCGGCTGCTCGAGTCCCACCGGGACATCCCGACCTTCTACCTCACCATCGAGCTCGACATGGACGCCTTCGTGGAGCTGCGCCAGACCCTCAAGGCCCAGCTGCCCGACGTGAAGATCTCGTACAACGACATGCTCACCCTGGCCGTGGCCAAGGCCCTGCGCGCCTACCCCAAGGCCAATGCCTCGTGGGGCGACAAGGCCATCACCCGCCACGGCTCGGTGGATGTGGGCATCGCGGTGGCGCTCCCCGACGGGCTCATCACCCCCGTCCTGCGCAACGCCGATCAGAAGTCGCTGCAACAGATCGGCGCCGAGATCCGGGAGCTGGCCGGCCTGGCCCGCGATCAGAAGCTCCAGCCGGACCAATACGAAGGCAACACCTTCACCATCAGCAACCTCGGCATGATGGGCATCCAGGAGTTCACGGCGATCATCAATCCGCCGGCGAGCGCCATCCTGGCCGTGGGCACCCTCGAGCGGAAGCCGGTGCTGGACGAAGACGACGAGCTGGTCATCGCCCATCGCATGAAGGTCACGATGACCTGCGACCACCGCGTCATCGACGGGGCCACCGGCGCCGAATTCCTCCAGGTGCTCCGACGCTATGTCGAGAGCCCGGCGATGATGCTGGTCTGAGCCGCCCATCGCGGGGGCGGGTCGGGCTGGGGGCGCACCGGCCGTCGCCGCGTGGCCCGGGGTGCCTCGGGGCCCGTCCGGTCACCGCCAGATGGCCGGGCTCGAGCGCCCGGTCCACCCGGCTCGGACCGATCAGTCGTCGGCGGAGCTCGGATCGGCGCCGATGGCGCGCAGCATCCAGGCGTTCTGCTCGTGGGTCTGCATCCGATCGATGAGCATGTCCTCGGTGACCTTGTCGCCGAGATCGGCGGCGAGATCGCTCACCTCCTTCATGCGCCGGGCCACCGCCTCGTGGTCGGCGGCGAGGGCCAGCACCATCGCCCCGGCCGTCTTGTCCTCGCCGTCGTCCTCCTCGAGGACGGTGTGCTCGGCGTACTGGCGGAAGCTCGTGGGGGACTGCTCGCCCAGGGCCCGGATGCGCTCGGCGAGGTCGTCGACCGCCTCGAACAGGTCGTGGTACTGGGCCTCGGTGAGCTCGTGGACCGACACGAACAGGGGGCCGGACACGTTCCAGTGGTAGCCGTGGGTCTTGACCATGAGCACGTAGGTGTCCGCCACGACCTCGCGCAGCTTGTCGGACAGCTCGACGCGGGCCTCCTTGGACTGGACCGAGATGTGGGGGGTGGGCTCGTCGGTCCGAGAGCCTTGCAGGGATGTCGCCATGGGATCTCCTGGGTCTGGTGTGATGCAAGCGTAGGAACCACGGGCGGACGTACCATCTTCGTCTCGGCTTCTCGTAAGCCTCGGCGCACCTTCCCATCGGGTGGGGTGTGCGGGGCGCGGGTTGGAGCGCGGGTAGTGGTTGTTCGAGCTGGAAGATCGGCCGAAACAGGAAGTCCGCGGCGCCTGGGGGAGCCGGCTTCTCCTGCAGACCGTACAGGGCGGCCGGGAGGCGGGGGAGGGTCCCGCCCCCGAGGAGGAGGAGACATGCCACGCATCGACCGGATGTGGCCGGTGGTGTTGGGGCTGGCCTGCGTCGACGGTGTCGACGGCGGCAGCCTCGGTGACCCCGGCTGGGATGAGAGCACCCACGAGACGTCCGACACCGCCCTGCCCGACGACCCGGGCTGGCGCGGGTGGAGTCCATGCCTGCCCCTGCAGCGCTACCGGGGGGGCGACCTGAACGAGGTCTGTGCCGAGTATCTGGGGGGGCGGGCCGCCCCACGCACCGACGGCACCGTCGCCCAGGTCTTCGCCGACAAGGCCTGCGAGGAGCTGGACGGCGTCCTCCCCCGGCCCGGGGCCGAGGATCCGGCGTGGATCCCCGCGCTCCCGGGCGGGCGGGGAATCCGCGTCTGGTGCGCCTATCCCGGGTATGCCTGGGAGTAGGTGGCCAGGTCGCCTTCTCACCCGCTTCGTGACCCCATGGCGACGATCGGGTGACCGGACGCGCCAGGCCTCGCCAGCCGCGCCCTGCGCAATAGGCGATTCCCCCACGCACGGAGGCCCCCATGAACATCGCGAACGCTGTCGACAAGGCCTACGAGGGCAAGACCCTCAAGGAGCTCGCCGACTCCCCCGTCGCCGCCCTGCAGGGCGTGAGCGACAACGACGCCGCCGCCCTCGAGAGCGCGTTCGGCGTCAAGACCATCCGCGACCTGGCCGAGCTCAAGGCCGTCCAGTGGGCCCGCGCCATCACCATCCTCGCCGAGACCGAGGAGTAGGCGCCGGCCCGCGTCGACCCCCGGCCCCTCGCCCTCGGGCGGGGGGCTCGTGATTCCGGGTCGGCGCCAGGGGAGGGGAGCGGGCCGCGCGTCAGCCGCCCTCGACCCCGAACGCCAGGATGTGCTGGCTCATCATGGCCGGGCCGGCGCGCCAGGTCTGGGGCATGGGGTCGCGGTGGGCGGCCTCGAAGGAGGGGCTGCCGACCCAGGCACGGAACGCCTCGGGGCTCTCCCACACGGTCTGGATCTGGTAGGCGTCGGTGGGGTAGGCGGCCTCCGGATCCTCCTTCGCCGCCGGGCGCCACACGTCGACCCGCACGAAGCCCGGCACGCCGTCCATGTGGGCCAGCGAGGCCCGGAAGCGCGCCTCGAAGTCGGCACGGTGCTCGGGGACGACGCGGATGTGGTTGATGACGCTGTACATGGGGCCTCCAGGGGGGTGAGCTAGCCCGTGGGGACGGGCCGTCCGCTCGAAGCCACGACCCGCGGCGGAGGCCCGCCACCGTCGCCCGTCACCCGATCGTCACCCGCCGGAGGGATCGCGAACCGAAGGCTCCGGGTTCCCTGCGCGTACCACGAGAGCCCTTCCACTGGTGGGACGGTTCCTGGACTGTGCAGGACGGCCTCGGCGCCGTACCGCAGCAGGCCGTTCCTCGCCGTTTTTCCCGGAGTGTCCATGTCCCCCCGCCCGCTCGTCCTCCTGTCCATCGCCCTCACCACGGCCGCCGTGGCCGGCAAGGAGACGGCGAAGGCCGTCTACACCGCCGCGCCGCGGGTGCAGGCCTCGTCGGTCGAGATCCGCATCCACCCGAGCAACACCGCCATCACCGACAAGGACATCAAGTCGGACGGCGCCTTCAAGAAGGGGACGCAGGTCTCGCCGGGGACGTCGGAGCTCCCGGACTCGCCCTTCGACTGGTATGGCCCCGAGGTCGCCCTGGAGGAGGGGGCGCCGGTGCGCATCGACATCTGCATCGACGACCTGCAGGTGGTGCGCAAGCAGCTCCAGCAGCACGACATCCCCTGCAAGGTGAAGGGGGAGAAGGTCAGCAAGGAGAACCTGCACGTCTGCCCGGCCTTCTACTACGAGGTGACCTGGCGCATGCCGACCCGGCTGGTGGCCACCAGGGACGGCGAGGTGGTGGCGACGGCCCGGTACAACCCGCCGGCGGTCACCGGCTTCGGCTACAACAAGAACACGGGCTTCCTCGAGCAGGGCGAGCTGGATGCGGCCTGGGATCCGGGCGAGCTGGCCCAGCGGGCCATCGTGCATCGGCTGGACGAGATCGACGACATCGTCCAGAGCTTCGTCTACACCGGCGTGGCCGAGGAGAAGGTCAGGCTGCGCCTGCCGCGGGACAAGGACTACGACTACTCGGACATCGAGAAGGCCGCCGAGCGGGCGGCCGAGGCCCTCGACGCCATGCGCAAGGGGAAGAAGAAGCCGGGCCCGAAGGCCATCGACGACGCCATGGACCTGTTCGAGCGGGAGATCGCCACCGCCGATCTGTCGGACAAGGACGCCCGCATCGACGCCAAGGCTGCCCGCAAGCTCCACGCCGCGGTGGCGCAGCTCGCGCTGTACCGCCACGACCACGACCGGGCCTTGGAGCATGCCGAGCGGGCCCTGGAGCTGTACCAGACCGAGGGCTTCCAGAGCGACACCCGGATCGGCCAGTACCAGGAGCTGATCGGCATGATCGAGGCCCGCAGCGGGCTCGCGCCGGGAGGCCCGGTGGACGACCTGGACAAGGCCGACAACCTCCTGGATCAGGCCCGCCGGAAGCGCTCGCCCTACGACGTGGTCGTCGCCGGCTCGGGGATGCAGGCCTGCGGGGGCGGCGGGGTGGACGGCGGCAACCGATAGGCCCGCACCCTCGCCGGGCGGTTCCGAAGAGGGGTGCGGGCCCTTGGGACAAAGCGGATCTCGGGGTCAGCGTGCGTCGCTGTCGGAGCCGTCATCGGCGGAGCCGTCGTCCTGCTTCTGCCGCTCCCAGGCCTCGCGGGCCTCGGCGGTCTGGTCCTCGTAGGTGGAGATGTCCACCTCGGCCCCCCCGCGGGCAGCGGCACGGGCCTGGGCCTCGTACAGCTCGGCCTCGCGGAGGTCCACCTCGTGGCGGAGCACCGCCACCCGGTGCTTCAGCTCGTCCACGCGGTCCTGGGCGTTCTCCACATCACCGCGCTCGTCCTCCAGCCGCTCCTCGGCCTGCAGGAGCTGCTCCTCCGCGTCGCGGGCCATCGCCGGATCGGCCTCGCGCACCGCGTCCAGCTTCACCGACTCCCCATCCTCGGTGGCCTCGAGCGCGGCCTCACGCTGGTCCTTCTGGGTGGCGAGGGCCTCCTCGGCCTGGGCCAGGCGGTCGCGGGTACGGTCCAGGTCGGTACGGGTGGTCTTCAAGTCCTCCCGCTCCTCGGCGAGCTCGGAGACCCGATCCGCCGGCACCTCGGTGAGGGCGTCGTCCGGGACGGTCTTGGGACCGCCACAGGCAGCGAGCAGGGCGAGGGTGGTTCCGATCAGCGCGTAGCGCATGGGGCCTCCTGGGTATCTGCATCTTGCATAGTTGCATAAAGCACAGAATGCAAATGGAGGAGGGGTCTCACCCGGCAGGACAACCCGCCCCCAGCCGGCTACCGCTCCCCCTGACCTGGAGGAGACGTGGCGCGCACCTTCGATCTCGTCGTCATCGGGGCCGGACCGGGGGGCTACCCGGCGGCCATCCGGGGGGCCCAGCTCGGCCTGGAGACCGCCTGCATCGAGCGGGAGCTCCTGGGGGGCGTGTGCCTGAACTGGGGCTGCATCCCCTCGAAGGCGCTGCTCAAGACCGCCGAGCTGGCCCACAAGATGCGCGACGCCGCCGACTGGGGCCTGGATGCGGGCGAGCTCACCATCGACTTCGACAAGGTCATCAAGCGGTCCCGGAAGGTGTCCAAGCGCTTCAATCGGGGTGTGGGCGGACTCTTCAAGAAGTACGGGGTCACCTCCATCGAGGGCACGGGCCGCATCACCGGCCGGGGCCAGGTCGAGGTCACCGGCCCCGACGGCGAGACCGAGACCCTCGAGGCGAAGCACATCGTCATCGCCACCGGCGCCCGGGCCCGGACCTTCCCCGGGATCGAGCCTGATGGTGAGCGGATCATGACCTATCGCGAGGCCATCGTGGACACGGACCGGCCCGAGCGGTTGGTCATCCTGGGGGCTGGCGCCATCGGCATGGAGTTCGCCTACTTCCACAACGCCATGGGCACCGAGGTCACGGTGGTGGAGGGTCTGGACGAGGTGCTGCCCATCGAGGATCGGGAGATCGGCAAGGAGGTACGCAAGCACCTCGAGAAGAAGGGGATCACCTTCCACCTGGGCACCTTCGTCGACCAGGTCGAACGCGACGGCGACGAGGTGTTGGTCACGCTCGAGGGCGGCGAGACCCTGCGCGCCGACAAGTGCCTGGTGGCCCTGGGCGTCTCCCCCAACACGGAAGACCTCGGCCTGGACGACGTCGGTGTCAAGACCGAGCGCGGCTTCGTCACCGTGGACAGCAGCTACCAGACCAACGTGAAGGGCATCTACGCCGTCGGCGATGTGTGCACCCTGGGTCCGGCCCTGGCCCACACGGCCACCGCCCAGGCCCACGTGTGCGTGGAGCGCATCGCCGGGCACGACGTGGCCGACGTGGACTACGACACCATGCCCTCGTGCACCTACTGCATGCCCCAGGTCGCCTCGGTGGGCCTCACCGAGGAGGCCGCCAAGAAGCAGGGCCTCGACTACAAGGTGGGCCGCTTCCCCTTCCTGGCCAATGGGAAGGCCCAGGGGGCCGGACACCCCGAGGGCTTCGTGAAGGTGCTCATCGATCCCGAGTACGGGGAGATCCTGGGGGCCCACATCGTGGGCTCGGAGGCCACCGAGATGATCGCCAACTTCACCATGGCCCGCTCCGCCGAGGCCACGGCCGAGCTCTTCCTCCACACGGTCCACGCCCACCCCACCCACGGCGAGGCCATGATGGAGGCGGTGGCCCAGGCCCTCGGTCGGTCCGTCCACATCTGACCCCCAGCCCGGAGCCGCCATGACCCGCCGGGAGCGCAGCGGCCTGCGCCGTCGGGCCGTCCGAACCCTCCCCGCCGACGGCCCGGTGCTCGAGGCCATGCCCGCCTACGAGGCCCGCATCGGCCCCCACAGCACCGTCCGCAGGCTCTTTCCGCGGCGGGAACGGCGGACGGTGGGGGCCTGGTGCTTCTTCGACCACTTCGGGCCGCGCGAGCTCCGGGGCCTGGGGGGGCGCCCCCCTCGAGGAGCCACTGCTCATGGCGTGGAACTTCGTGGTGCGCACCCTGGAAGAGCTGGCGGCCGCCGAGGACGCCTGGCGCGACGACGACGGGCGGTTCGGGACGGTGCGGGGCCATGACGGCCCGCGGATCCCCCTGCCCGGCGGCTGACCCCGGACCGTCACACGGCTGGGCCGGGTTCGGTCGAGATCGGGGGAGATTCCCCACCTGTCCCGGCACGGCTCCCGGACGTCCACAGTGGCGCGGTGGATGGTCCCGACGGTCCTTCCTGGGCGACGATCGGCTCCCGCACGACATTCCGCAGGCTGTCCGCAGGATGCCCCCATCCTTTCCCCATAGGTTTTCCACATGCACCTGGGGGCCGTGGGATCTGACCCAGGGCTGTCACCCGGGCAACGGGTCCAGGGGCAGGTGATGGTGCGCGGCCTCGACGACGCGGGGATCGTGGGAGGCCACGACCACGGTGGCGCCGGCGGCGGTCAGGCGGTGGAGGAGGGTGATCTGGGCGTGGGCATCGAGGGGGTGGAGGCCGTCGGTCGGTCCGTCCATCACCACCAGCGCGCCGTCCACGCCGCGGCGGGTGCGGCCCAGCTCACGGGCCAGCCGCAGCCGGGCGGCCTCGCCCCCCGACAGGGAGGCGGTGGACTGACCCAGGGGCACGTAGCCCAGCCCCACGTCGACCAGGGCGCGGAGGGCGCGGTCGAGACGGGGATGCCCGGCGAGCAGCCGCCACGCCGCCTCGGCCTCCAGGTCCAGGAGGCCGGCCGGGGAGTGGGCCTTCCAGGTGATGTCCAGCACGTCCTCCTGGAAGCGGCGCCCATCGCAGACCTCGCAGGTGAGCCACACCGGCGGCAGCATGCCCAGCTCCACCTTCACCTCGCCCTGGCCCTTGCAGGCCTCGCAGCGGCCCCCCCGGGTGGCCAGCGAGAAGTGCGACGCGGTGAGGCCGCGGATCCGGGCCTCGGTGGTGGCGGCGAGGAGCTCGCGCAGGGTGTCCCACGCGCCGGTGAAGGTGGCGACCATGGAGCGGGTGGAGCCGGTGCGGGCGTCGTCCACCTGGAGCACCCGGTCGAGGGGGGCCGGCGGGTCGTGGGCCACGGCGGCGGCGAGGGCCTGGAGGCGCCGGGTGGAGCCGGCGCCGGCGGGGCCGGTGAGGACGTGGACCCGGCCGGTGTGCAGGACGGTGCCGTCCACCGAGAGGCGCTCGGAGGCGGGGGATGGGGGCGGGAGATCGAGGGCGTCGAGGCGGCCGCCCAGCCACCGGCCGGTGGGCGTGTCCAGGCCCGCCAGCTCCTCGGGGGCTCCGGCGAACAGGAGGCGCCCTCCGGCGGTGCCGGCGCCGGGTCCCAGCTCCACCACCTGGTCGGCGCGCCGGACCACCTCCTCGCGGTGGGAGACCACCAGCAGGGTGTTGCCGCGGGCCCGCAGCCGATCCAGGGTGGCCAGGACCGGGGGGACGGCGTCGGCGGCCAGGCCGGCGGTGGGCTCGTCCAGCACGTACAGGACGCCCGCCAGATCGGCGCCCACCAGGCGCGCGAGGCGCAGCCGGCGGGCCTCTCCGCCCGAGAGGGTCTGGAGGGGACGGTGGAGGGGGAGGTGGCCGAGGCCCAGGTCCAGCAGCGCGCCCACCCGACCCCGGGCATCGTCCAGGGCGGCGTCGATGCGGGGATCGGGCGGGCGTTCCTCCAGCCACTCGGCCAGGACCGTCGCGGGCCAGGAGAGGACCTCGGGCAGGGTGTGCTGACCGTACCGGACGTGCCGGGCGGCCTCGCGGAGGCGGGCTCCCCCGCAGTCGGGGCAGGGCGCTCCGTCGACGGTGCCGGCCCCCTCGCAGGTGGGGCACCGGCCCAGCCCGCGCGGCGAGAAGAGGGCGGGGGAGAGGTCCGGGAAGGTGCGCCGGGTGGAGAGGCTGAAGGGCCGGTCCACGTAGACCGCCTCCTCGTCGGGGAGGACCGCGACGATGACGCCGCGTCCGGCGGCGCCGGCGGTGCGGAGGGCCTCGGCCAGGCGGGGGCGCCGGTCGGGGGCGAGCTTGAGCCGGTCCACCACCACCCGCAGGTCGGGGTCGGGCGGGCCCTCGGCCGGCACGTCGTCGACGCGCTGCACCCGCCCCCGGCACCGGACCCGGGAGAAGCCGGCCCGGCGGACCTCGTCCAGGAGGGCCGAGAGGGGGGTGCCCGGATCGGGCAGGAGGGGCGCCTCGACGAGGAGGCGGGTCCCGGCGGGGCGAGCCAGGAGATCCCGGACGATGAGGTCGTGGGGGACGGGGCGGATGGCCTCGCCGGTCTCGGGGTCGTGCTGGACGCCGGCCCGGGCCCACACCACGCCCAGGGTGTCGGCGGCCTCGGTCCGGCTGCCCACCGTCTCGCGGGGCCCCGGGGCCCGGGTGTGCTGGCGCAGGGACAGGGTGGGGGGCAGGCCCTCGATGGCCTCGACCGGCGGCCGGCGGAGGGAGCCGTCCTGGGCGCCCAGGGCCTCGAGGTAGCGGCGACGCCCCTCGGCGTGGACCGTGTCGAAGGCCAGGGAGGACTTGCCCGAGCCCGACACGCCGGTGAGCACGGTCAGCGCCCCGGCAGGGAGGGTGAGGGAGATGTCCCGCAGGTTGTGGGCGCGGGCGTGGTGGATCCGGACATCGGCCATGTCGACCCGTAGCGCGGGCCGCGCGCGGGCGTGGCCCGGACCAGGCGGGCCCCGGGGGGTGGATCGCGGTAGTCCCCGGCCATGAGCGAGACCGACGACACCTCTCCCGGCGGGGATGCCGGCCCGGCCGACGCCGACGGCACCGACCGCCCCGAGGGCTCCCTCCTGCGCGGCTACGTCCCCCGCGGTCCCCGGGACGGGGCCTGGCCCGACGAGCGCCCCCGCCTGCTCGGGCGGCTCGTGGGGGTGCCCGTCCTCCTGCTGATCCTGCTGGCGGGTGGCTTCTCGGTGGTGATCCTCGGGGCCGTCGGCGGGCTCGCGGTGCTCGTCGCCCAGGCCGGCAGCTTCGAGGAGGCCACCCGCCTGGCCATGCAGCAGGAGTTCACCGCCCTCTTCTTCTTCGCGACCTTCTTCATCGGCTTCGGGGGCTTCCTGCTGCTGGGGCTGGGGGTGGTGGGCCTGGCCAACTGGAAGGTCCGCCACGCCCTCGCCCTCCGAAGGCCCGGCCTGGTGCCGCTGCTCGGCGCGGCCCTGGGCGGGCTCTTCGTGGGCCTCTTCCCAGGCTGGGTGGCCCAGGAGATCATCCGCTGGATGCCCGAGCTGGGAGAGCGCGGCACCCTCGAGCTCATCGGCCGGCTCATGGCGGGTGGGACCCTCCTCGACACGGTGCTCATGGCCACCACCGTCACCCTCGGCGCCGGCTTCCTCGAGGAGCTCTGCTTCCGGGGGCTGCTCTGGAACGCCCTCGAGCGGCTCCTGCCCGGGTGGGGAGGGCAGCTCCTGGCCTTCCTCCTCACCTCGACCTTCTTCTTCGTCGCCCACCTGGACCCGGTCCAGGCTCCGGCCATCGTGTTCACCGCCTTCTTCCTCGGGTGGCTCCGGTGGCAGAGCGGCTCCATCTGGCCGGGCATCGTGGCGCACCTGGTGAACAACGGGCTCGCCACCATCCTCACCATCGCCCTGGCCGGGATGGAGGGCGACGAGATGCCCATGCCCCTCTGGCTGGCGCTGCTGGGGGCCCTGGTCACCCTGCTGGTGGCCGTGGTGGTGGGCCTGGTGCCGCGCAAGCCCCCCGCCACCCCCGAAGATGCCTGGGCCGACCGGGTGGTCCGAGGGGCCTGATCCGGTCTCTCAGACCACGCGGTGGGCCCAGCGCCCCCGCCACACCAGGGCGGCCTTGGTGCCAGCCTTCATCACGGTGGTCGCGTTGATGGCCCACCAGATCCCCGCCGCGCCCAGCCCGGCCGGGAAGGCGAGGGCCCAGGCCAGCGGGACCCGGAGCAGGTTGTAGGGCACGGTGCTCCAGAAGGTGGCCCGGGTGTCGCCGGCCCCGTTCAGGGTGCCCTCGAAGAGGGCCTCCAGGGCCACGAAGGGCTGGGACCACGCCAGCACCAGGGCGTACAGGGTGGCCTCGCGCCAGGCGTCGGCGTCGGCGGCGAAGCCGAGGGTGATGGCGGGCCCGCCCAGGTAGAAGACCGCGCCCACCAGGGTGCCGAGGGCGATCTGGGGACCCAGCAGGCGGCCGACCGCCCGCCGGGCGAGATCGGGCCGGCCGGCGCCCAGGCAGCGACCCACCACCGAGGCGGCCGCCACCGAGCAGCCCAGGAAGAGGGGCCAGGCGAAGGCCTCGAGCCCGGAGAAGCCGATGCCCAGCCCGGCGGTGACCGCGTCGCCCAGTGGCGCGATGGAGGTGGCCAGCAGGGCCCAGTAGACCAGGGCATACAGCGCGGTGCCCGTGGCGACGGGCAGGCCGATCCGGGTGATCCGGCGCAGCAGGCCGGTGCCCGCCACCGCCGCCAGGTCCCGGACCCCCAGGCGGATCCGACCCCGCAGGATGGCCAGCCCCACCACCACCCCGGCGCCCTGGGCCAGGCTGGAGCCGAGGGCCGCCCCGCCCACGCCCAGCTCGGCCCCGTAGACGAGGACCGGGGTGAGGACCGCGTTCCCCGTCAGCACCCCGGCCTGCAGGATGAGCGGCAGCACCGTGTTCCCGCGGGCGGCGAAGGCGGCGTCGACCACCGGGCCGAAGGCCAGGCCCCCCAGGGTCAGGAAGAGCACCCGCAGGTAGGTGGTGGCGTGACCGGCCGCCCCCTCGGACAGGTTGAGGAGGCCCACGATGGGATCCACGGCCACCAGGCCCAGCACGATCCCGGCGATGGCCACCAGGCTCGCCCCCACGAGACCCGCCGCCACCACCCGACGCTCCTGATCCGGCTCGCCGGCCCCCACCGCCCGGCCCACCAGCGGGCCGACGCCCGCGCTGATCAGGAGGAAGCCGCCGTAGGCCACGATGAGGACGAAGGTGCACGCCCCGAGCGCGCCCTGGGCCTCCTTGCCGAGCCAGGAGACCCACACCTGGTCGAGGGGGCGGTAGGCATTGTGGAGGATCGCCGAGAGCGCCGCCGGGGCGGCCAGGCGGAGCAGGGCCGCCGGCCGCAGCCAGGCCTCGGGGTCGGGTGCGGGCACACCGCCTCCGGGGTCGAAGCCGGGCCCCTATCCCGCCGGTCGCCCCCTCACCCGGCCAGGCTCAGGGCCGCCCCCGCGAGGCCGTAGAGCAGCATCAGGCCGGCCAGGAACAGCGGCACCGCGGCGCCGAGGGCGAGAAGGGCGGCGAGGCCGCCCGACAGGGCGCCGGCCCGCCCGAAGGCCCGCCCAGCGGGGGAGAGGCTCCGATCCATGGCCAGGCGGGCGCCGAAGAACAGGCTGGTGAGGCAGAGGGGGACGGCGAGGACCAGGCTGGCGCCCAGGGAACACGGGGAGAGGGCCGCCAGGGCCAGTGCGGCGATGCCCAGCAGCGCGACGGCCCTCGCGCCCTGCTCGGAGCCCTCGATCGCGTCCACGGCTACAGGCTCGCCAGCCACGCGATGCCTCCGATCCAGCCCAGGATCGGCAGGTAGAGGCCGGTGAGGGCCAGGATGGACCCGAACAGGGCCACCGCCCCCGACCACAGGCCCACCGAGGCCCACGCCCGATCGGCCGACCAGGGATCGGGGGCACGAAGGGCGGCCCGACGGGCGGTCATGACCGCCAGGGCCCCCAGGAAGGCCGTGAACACCCAGGTCGCCCCGCACGAGAAGCACCCCGTGCTGGCCAGGAAGAGGCCTCCCAGGCCGAGCAGGGCCGGGAGCTGGGAGCGTGGAGAGGCTTCCATGGGGAGCGAGTAACCCGCCTTCCGGGTCGATCCGAGCGGCTCGGCCGCCCCCCGCGGCCCGTCAGGGGGTGACGTCCATGTCGGGCGTGAAGGCGGCCTGGATCTCGCAAAGGCGGGACCGCCCGTTGACCGGTCGCCGATCCAGGCTCCACACATACTCGGAGCCGGCCACCAGCGGGTCGGGCGGGGTCTGATCGCTGTCGGCGGAGACCTGCCCGTAGACGGCGGGCGAGGAGATGCAGTTGTCGAGGCCACAGCCGCTCGCGAACCAGAACGCCGAGTCGTCCTGATCGAAGCCTCCGTAGACCGCGACCGAGGTGACGGGTCCGCCATCCCAGGTGGCGGTGACGACGCCGTCGTCGGACTGGGTCACGACCAGGTTAGGTTGGTCGGGGCGTCATCGCCCCACTCCACATCGCCGCACAAGGGAGCCTGGCCGCAGGCGGGCAAGGTGAGGGCTGCGCTCAAGATGAAGATGGGTCTCGTCATGCCGTCCTCCGGGGTGACGGCCGTGGGGTAACCCCGACTGCCGGCCACGGCAGGGCTGAACCACGAGATCAACCGATCCTGACCAGCACGGTGGACCCGGTGGTGGAGGCGACGGCGGTCCGGTGGCCCCCGGTCGCGGCGGCCAGCACGCTCTGGCCCAGGAGGACGCTGTCGCCCACCAGCCACAGCCCGGGAGCCACGGGCCGGGGGAGCACGTCGAGGTACTGGGCCAGGCCCACCCGCCTGGGGACCCCGCCCACGAAGCCTCCGCTGCGCCGGGTGAAGCGGGCGAAGGTGCGCGGGCTGCCCGGCATCTCGGTGCGGATGGCCTCGGCGAGGCGCGGGAGGTGGGCCCGCAGGCCCGCGCGCAGCCGATCCTGCACCGCCTGCACCACCTGGGCCGGGTCCTCGTCGTCGAAGCGGGAGGGGTCGAGGTGGGTGGACACGGTGACGGTGCGCTCGCCGGGCGGGGCGCGGTCCACATCCCGGGCGTCTCCCAGGCTGACCAGGAGGTGGTTGCCGTGGGCCAGGGGGGCTCCGGGCTCCTGGACGATCTCGACGTGGTGGGCGTGCTCCGGCAGGTCGGCCCCCGCGTCGATCCCCAGGTAGAGCACGGCGGCGCCCCAGCCGCGACCCACCCGGTCCTGGAGCCGGTCCATGCGGCGGCGCCCGCGCGGGGAGAGGTCATCCCCCGCCAGGTCGGCCAGGGCCCCCGGCAGCACGTTGGCCAGCACCACCGGCGCCTGCACCTCGCCTCGGCGGATCTGCAGGCGCCACCCTCCCGCCTCGCGCCACAGCCGCTTCACCCGGCTGGCGAAGCGCACCTCGCCCCCCTGATGACGGATCCCGGCCACCAGACCCTGGGCGATACCCCCGATACCGCCGCGCACGTGCCCGGTCCCGCGGAACGGGTAGTCGAGCGCCGCCAGGGCGAAGGGGGCCTCGGCCGCCTCGCTGGTGCACTGCACGGTGATCTGGCACAGGGCGTCCACCACGGTGCGCACGGGGGTACAGTCGTGCAGGCCGAAGCGCCGCAGGACCGCCAGCAGGGGCCGGCCGGCCCAGCGGGCCACCGGCAGCAGGCGGGGTGAGCGACGGGCATGGGCGAGGAGGGCGGCTCCGTCGAGGGGCGGCAGCAGGTGGGGGCGGTCGATGACGTGCCAGAGGGCGTCGGCCACCCGGCGCTGCAGGTCGAGGAAGCGCCGGAGCGGCGACCCGGGCACGCCGGGCAGGGCGGCCAGGGTCTCGGCGAAGGCGGCGCGGTCGCGGGGGATGGCCACCTCCAGGCCCGGCGCCTTCACGGTGAGCACCGGGTCGAGGGCCTCGATGGCACCCCCGTGGCCGTACCGCTCGAGCCAGGTGCGCAGGAGCTGGCCCTCGCCGAGCCCCGCCGAGAGGGTGGCGCCGGCGTCGAAGCGGTAGCCCTTGCGCGAGAAGGTGCTGGCGCAGCCGCCCGGGTAGGTCAGGGCCTCGCAGACCAGCACCCGGGCCCCGGCCTCGGCGGCGGCGAGCCCGGCGCCCAGGCCGCCGGCCCCGGCACCGATGACCACCACGTCGAAGCGCTCCGCCATCCTGCCTCCGGGTCGGGTCAGGCCGGGGTCTTCACCCGGGACAGCCCGCCATCCACCGCCAGGACCTGGCCGGTGATCCACTCGGAGTCCGGGTGCAGCAGGAAGGCGATGGCACGAGCGATGTCGGTCGGCTGGCCCAGGCGCTTGACCGCATGGAGCGCCAGGGAGGCCTCGACGGCCTTGTCGCTGGCCGTGAGCCGCTCGGCCAGGGGGGTGTCCACCAGGCCCGGGGAGACCACGTTGATGGTGATCCCGCGGTTGGCGTAGGTGGCGGCGGTGGCGCGGGCCAGGCCCTCCACCCCGGCCTTGGCGGCGGCGATGGTCTCGTGGTTGGCCAGGCCGATGCTGGCAGCCCCGGTGGACAGGAGCACGATCCGACCGCCGGTCTTCATCATGGCGCGGGTGGCGGCCCGGGTGACCCGGAAGGCGGTGCCCAGGTTCAGCAGCACATGCTCGTCGAAGTCCTCGTCCTTCGTGCGGTGCACCGGGCGCAGGAAGATGCTGCCCACCGCGTTCACCGCGCCGTCCACCCGCTCGAAGCGCTCCTTGGCCTGCTCGAAGAGGGCGTCGACCTGGTCGGTCTTCGTCGCATCGGTGGGGACAGCCAGGGCATCGAGCTCGTCGGCGAGCTCCTGGAGGCGCTCCTCGCCGCGGGCCGCCAGCACGAGGCGGGCGCCGTCGCGGGCCAGGCGGCGGGAGAGCTCGGAGCCGATGCCGCCGGTCGCGCCGAGAATCACGTAGACAGGGGAGGTGGACACGTCATCTCCGGGAAGCGTGTGCAGGGTTCGGGGCACCGTCGGGGGCGCCGGGGGTCAGTCGCGGTCGCCCGAGGCCCACTGGAAGAGGGCTTCGAGGCCGGACAGGTGCTCGATCCCGGGGAGGGTGCCCGGGGAGCCGCCGCCGCCCACGACGATGGCCACCTCGGGGTCCAGGCGGGCCCGGAGCTGCTCGAGGTGCATGTGGGAGTCGTGCTCGTCGGCCCAGGACGAGATGCTGACGATCACCGCCCGGCTGCCGCTGGTGGTGACGGCGGCCGCGATGTCGTCGACCGGGGTGTCCTTGCCGATGAAGGCCACGTTCCAGCCGCACATGGCCATGACGGCGCACGCCATGTGCAGCCCGAGGTCGTGGCGGTCGCCGGGCAGGCTGGCGCCCACCACGGTGGGGCCGTTGTTGGCCTGGGCCATGGGCTCCCAGATCTCGGAGAGGAACCGGCGCAGCCGCTCGCTGGCCCAGTGCTCCTGGTAGACCTTGACGGCGCCGGCGCGCCAGCCCTGGCCGAGGGCCACCATGAGCGGTCCGGCCCGCTCGACCAGGAAGCACAGGACCCCGAGCCGGGCGCTCTCGCTCCGGAAACCCTGGTCGAGGGTGCGGCCGTCCAGGTTCTGCACCGCGGCCAGCCACTGATCGATGATACCCACCGAGCCGGCGGGGGAGGGGGTGGCCGGGTCGACCACGCCCAGCAGCCTCTCGAGCTGCCCTCGGTCGAGGGCCAGGACCTGCCGCGGCCGGTGGCCGTGGTCGAGGGCCTTGGCCACGAGGCGGAGGTGGTCGATGAGCCCAGGGTCGTACAGGCGCTGTCCCGACGCGGTCCGGTCGGGCTCGGGAAAGCCATAGCGGCGCTCCCAGGTCCGGAGCGTGTTGGCCGGGATGCCGGTGGCCTTGCTCATCGCCCCGATGGAGATTCCCACGGGAGCCTCGATGTGCGGCGCGCGATCGTTCATGCAGGGGTTCCCTGGCAGCATTCATGCAGGGTATACAGCCCGCGCACAGGGCGAACAAGGGTTGAACAGGTCTTGCGTAGCCATCCCGACGTCGCCGCCACTCGGCGGAAGATTCGTGGGTGGCGCGGCGCGGCGCCCGCCGTGTCCCCAGGGGCGATGCCGGGTTACCCGGCGGGGCCCTCCGGGAGGTCCCATGCGTCCCACCACCGCCCTGGCCCTCGCCCTCGGCCTGTCCTGCTCCGCGCCGGTGGCGCCCGGCGACACCGATCCCGTCGACACGGGAGATCCCGTGGACACCGGCACCGACGACACCGACGTGGACGACACCGACCTCCCGCCGGACCCGCCCGGCGATCGGGTGGTCATCTATCAGCTCGTGGTGCGCCTCTTCAGCAACACCACGCCCACCCGCACGCCCGACGGCACCCTCGCCGAGAACGGGGTGGGCAAGTTCGCCGACATCGACCAGGCCGCCATCGACGGGCTGAAGGAGCTGGGGATCACCCACGTCTGGCTCACGGGCATCCCGCGCCAGGCCACCCTCACCGACTGGTCCCAGGTCGGGCTCCCCCCCGATGATCCCGACGTGGTCAAGGGCCGGGCGGGCTCCTTCTACGCCATCCGCGACTACTACGACACCTGCCCGGACTACGCCGAGGACCCGGCGGCGCGCATGGACGAGCTCCGGGCGCTGGTGGACCGGCTGCACGACAACGACCTGAAGGTCCTCGTCGACCTGGTCCCCAACCACGTGGCGCGCGGCTACGCCTCGGTGCGCTTCCCCGAGCGGGACTTCGGCGTCGACGACGACCCCACCGTCTTCTTCGACCCGGACAACGACTTCTTCTACCTGCCCGATCCCCCCGGCCAGGCCCTGGCCCTCTCCCGCCCCCAGGGCTGGGACCCACCCGGTGTCGTCTTCGACGGCGCCTACGGCCCCGAGGACGGCTCCACCGTCGACCGCACCCCCCGCGCCACCGGCAACAACATCACCAGCCCCCGGCCCTCGGCCAATGACTGGTACGAGACCGTCAAGCTCAACTACGGCTACGACTTCGTCGAAGGGCGTGGTGAGTACGAGCCGCGCCCCGCCACCTGGGACAAGGTGGACGACATCATCGCCTTCTGGCAGGACGACGTGGGCGTGGACGGCTTCCGCGTGGACTTCGCCCACTTCGTGCCCGACCCGGCCTGGGTCTGGCTGCTCCAGCAGGCCCGCGCGCGCGACCCCCAGGTCTTCTTCGTGGCCGAGGCCTACGCCAACCTGGACGGTCTGCTCGCCAGCGGCTTCGACGTCGTCTACCACGACGAGGCGTACGACACCCTCAAGGCCCTCTACCAGGGGCGCGCCTCCCAGGCCGACGTGGACGCCCGCTACCTCTCGCTCGGCGACGAGGACCGCCATCGCTGGCTCCACTACCTCGAGAACCACGACGAGCGCCGCATCGCCAGCCCCCTCGTGGACAGCAGCAACCCGGACGACTCGGGCTTCGGCGCCACCCGGGCCGGGCGCCAGCTCGCGCCCATCCAGTTCCTGGTCAGCTCCGGCCCGGTCCTCTTCTACAATGGCCAGGAGGTGGGCGAGGACGGCTCGGGGCGCGAGGGCTTCGGCGGCGACGACGGGCGGACCACGATCTTCGACTACTGGAGCCTGCCGGCGCTCCAGGGCTGGGTGAACGACCACGCCTACGACGGCGGTGGCCTCGACCCGGAGCAGGCCGACCTGCGGCGCTGGTACGGCGAGCTCCTCTCGGGTCCGGTCCACGACCCGGCGGCCCGGGGCAGCGGCTTCTGGGGGCTCGAGTACGTGAACAACGGGTCTGCCAGCCCGGGCTTCCCCGACGACCTCTACACCTTCGCCCGCTTCCGCCCCCGGGCCGGTCGGATGCTCGTGGTGGTGGCCAACTTCCGCCCCGGGAGCGCCAGCACCGGCCAGGTGCGCCTGCCCGACGACCTCCTGGACGCCGCCGGCATCCCCGACGGCGCCCTCCAGGTCCGCCGCATCTTCGACGAGCGGGGCGCCGTCGACGAGGCGGTGGGGCAGACCGATCGCCGGGGCCTCGCCGAGCTGGGCTTCACGGCGGTGGTCTCCGACCAGGCCGCCGCCGTCTTCGAGGTCCAGGCCGTCAGCGGCGGGTGATCCGGTCCACCCGGAGCCGGTGCTCCCCGTCGAGGGCCACCATCAGCACCACCGCCACCGCGATCCCGGTCCCCGCGGCCACCGCCGCGGCGATGAGGAAGAGGATCAGCGCCTGGTAGCGGGCGGCGAGCACCGGGTCGGTGCCGCCCAGGATCTGGCCCGTCATCATGCCCGGGATGGTGATGAGGCCCACCGCCGCCATGGCGTTGAGGATGGGGATCATCCCGGTGCGCAGCGCCTCCCGCGCCACCGGCCGCGCGGCCTGCCAGCGGGTGGCCCCGAGCCCCAGCAGCAGCTCCACCTCGCCCCGTCCCTCGTCGAGCCGCACCAGCGCCCGATCGAGCCCCAGCGAGACCCCGGTGAGGGCATTGCCCAGCACCATGCCCACCAGGGGGATCAGGTAGCGGGGATCCCACAGGGGCTCGGGGCGGAGCAGCACCAGGGTGGCCCACGCCGCCGTCCCGCCGGCCCCCACCAGCATCCCCAGGAAGGCCCCGCCCAGGATCCCCGGCACCTTCCGGTCCACCCGGCGGGTGGCCTCCCAGGCCGCCAGGCCGGTCATGACCAGGGTGAGGGGCAGCACCAGCCACCAGGTCCGCCACGCGAAGAGGGGCACCAGGATCCAGCCGAGCACGGTCAGCTGGACCACCGCCCGGGTGGCCGCCACCAGCAGGCGCTTCTCGAGGCCGAGACCCAGCACCAAGGAGAGCAGCCCGTTCACCAGGAGCAGCGCGGCCCCGCCCAGCAGCTCCACCCAGCCGATGTCGATGGGGCCGGTCATCCCAGCTCCAGCACGTCGTGCGCCACCCGCCGGGCCACGGCGTCGTGATGGGTCACCCACACGGCCGTCACGCCGTCCACCGCCTGCATGAGCGCCTCACGGGCCGCCCCGTCCAGGCCCGTGGTGGGCTCGTCCAGCAGGAGCACCTCGGGGCGGCGGGCCAGGATCAGGCAGAGCAGGGCCCGCCGCCGCTCGCCCCCGGAGAGCTCGGTCCAGGGCTGATGGAGCTGGGCGGGGGTGAGCCCCAAGGCCCCCGGGGCGGGGGCGTGGCGCTCGGGCGGAAAGCCCACCCGGGAGAGGCGCCGGTGGAGATCCGCGGGGGTGCCGGGCAGTCGGGGGATCTCCTGGGGGAGGCGCGCCACGCGGGAGCGCCACCGGGGCCAGCCCAGGGAGGCCGGCCCCTGCCCCTGCAGGGCGAGGGTGCCGTCCAGCGGATCCAGGCCGGCGAGGGCCCGCAGCAGCAGCGACTTGCCCGCGCCGGACGGGCCGCGCACCACCAGGCACCGCCCCCGATCCACCGCCAGGCGCAGGTCCCGCGCCAGCACGCGGTCGCCGGCGCACAGGCGGTTCAGGTGGGCCTCGAGGTGCATGCGGCGCGGTAACCCGAGCTCCCACCCGTCGGACGGGTCGGCCCGGGATGGAGCCGCCCCGCGGCGTGCCCGCGCGCTACCCTGCGAAGGTGCGACCTCCCGACCTGGCCCGTGCCGCCGTGTTCCTCGCCGCCTGGGCGGGCCTGGTGGCCTTCGCGGTGTTCGGGGCGCCCCCCGGCGACGGCCTCGACGGAGAGCGGGTCCTGGCGTGGTTCCAGCTCCAGGGGGATCCCCTCCCGGTCGCCACCTTCAACCTGCTCGGGGTCTGGCCGCTGGTCTACGGGGCGGTCCTGCTGCGGGACCCGCCCCAGCGCGTGCCGGCCTGGCCCTTCGTGGCCCTCTCCTTCGTCGTCGGGGGCTTCGTCCTGCTGCCCTGCCTGGCCCTCCGTCGCTGGGGGGCTCCGGCGCGACGCGAGCCGGGCCTGGTGCGGCGGGCCCTCACCGGCCGGGGCCTGGCCGCCGTCCTCGTCCTGGCCGCCGTGGCCCTCGTGGCCTGGGCCCTCGGCTGGGGCGATCCCGAGGCCATGGCCGCCCTGTGGGAGCGCTCGCCCCTGGTCACCACCATGACGGCCGATCTGGCGGTGGTCACCGTCGCCTGGTGGGCCCTCCTGGTGGACGACGTGCGGCGCCACGGCGGCCCCGCCTGGGCGGCGGTGCTCGGGGCGGTGCCCATCGTGGGGGCCCCGGTGTGGCTGCTGGCCCGTCGCGCCCCGACGACCGAGCGCTCCGGTGGCGAACAGGCCGGTGCTGCCGACGATCAGCGCCCGGTGGCGTAGGCCCCGCCGGGCTCGGGGGCGAAGCGGGTGCCGTCATAGCGGTAGCGCTCCACCTCGACGAAGGCGTCGTCGCGGATGCTCACCACGTTGAGGCACGCCGCGCGGTCGCGGTGGGGCTCGTAGGCGTAGCCGCCGGCGCCCGGGTTGAGGACGTGCAGGGTGTGCCCCCCGCCCAGGTCGACGGGCACCCGGTAGCCGTGGTGCTTGTGGCCGTGCAGCAGGGCCACGGGCTTGTTGCGGGCCGCCCGCAGCACCTCCATCAGGGCCCCGGCGTTGCGCAGCCCGTGCTGCCGGCCGTCGTACAGGTGGCCCCGGCGGTCCACCAGGGGGTAGTGCATGCCCAGCACCACCGGGCGGCCCTCCAGCGCGGGATCGTCCAGCACCTGGGCGAGCCGGTCGAGCTGGGCCTGGGGCAGCACCCCCGAGGCCGACCAGTGGGGGCGGTTCGGGTCCAGGCCCAGCACGGTCACGGGCCCCACGTCCAGGCGAGCCAGCACGTCGCCGTCGGGGATGTGCATCACGTCGGCGAACCACTCGCGGATCCGGCCCTCGCGGTGGCTGCCCCCGGTGTAGACGTCGTGGTTGCCGATCTGGACCAGGGTGGGCACCTCGGCCATGAGCGGCTCGAGGGACTCCCGCGCCAGGGCGAACTCCTCGGGGAGGGCCTGGGCCGTGAGATCGCCGGTGAGGATGATGGCGTCGGCCCCCACCGTGGCCAGATCGCGCACCAGGTGGGCCTGGACCTCGGCGCTGAAGTGGCGCCGGCGTCGACCCAGGTAGAGGTTGGCGGTGCCCAGCAGGCGCTTGCTGGCCAGGCGGCTCCAGCGCGGGGGCACGAACCAGTGGATGTCGGTGGCGTGGGCGAGGCGGATCATGCCGTGGACGTAGCGCAGGGGGCCAGCCACGTCAGCCGACGGCGCTGCCCGGCCTCCACTTGATGTTGCAGCCGATGCTCGGGACCTGCTCGCCAGGGACGGGCTCATGGTCGAGGAGGGCCTGGACCGCCCGCCGCACGTCGCGCCCGGTGACGGGCACGTCGCTCCCCGGCCGACTGCTGTCGAACTGCCCTCGGTACCGGAGCTTCCGCCCGGTGTCGAAGACGAAGAAGTCGGGGGTGCAGGTGGCGCCGTAGGCCCGGGCCACCTCCTGGGTGGCGTCGTGGAGGTAGGGGAAGGGGTAGTCGTGGGCCTCGGCCTCGGCCTTCATGGCCTCCGGGCCGTCCTGGGGGTAGCGCTCGGCGTCGTTGCTGCTGATGGCCACCATGCCCACGTCCTGGCCCTCCAGGTCCCGGCCCAGGGCGATGAGCCCGTCGCGCACGTGCTTGGCGTAGGGGCAGTGGTTGCAGGTGAACACCACCACCAGGGCCTGGTGGTCCGCCAGGTCGTCGAGGCGGACCCGGCCACCGCGCACCGCCGGCAGGTCGAAGTCGGGGGCCTCGGTCCCCAGGGGCAGCATGGAGGAGGGGGTGACGGCCATGGGGATCTCCGGGGCGGCCCATCCCCTAACGGTCCCTCCGGGAGCCCCCTCGCGCGATCCGGCTGGGCGCATGCCCTGCTACGCTGGGGGTCCGGAGGTCTCATGCGCACACCCCACGCCCGCGTCCTCGCCGCCCTCGCCACCCTGGTGGCCGCCTGCGGCCCCGGGACCGTCACGCTCGACACGGCCGATCCGCCGCTCGACGACACCCTCGACGAGGAGGGCGGCGACACGGACGACGGCGCGGACACCGACGAGGCGGACCCCGACGACGGGTGGGGGCCGGGCGAGGTGCCCCCCTGCCAGCCCGTCGGAATGCTGGTCGAGGGCCCGGTGCGGGTGGACACCGGTGCGAGCCTGACCCGCCGCGACGCGGACGTGCCGGGCGTGGTCCTGGCCCTCCGCACCACCGAGGCCTGCGGGCTGTCGGTGGGGAGCGGAGACATCCTCGGCGACGTGCGGATCGGGGTGGGCGGCGATCCCGACGCGGTGGTCTGCCTGGAGCGCTCCGCCGACCTGGAGGGCCAGGTCTCGGCGCTCACCGAGGACCTGCCGCTCGACCGCCTGACCCTCCCCGACGACCTCCCGGAGAGCCGGGGCTCCGTCACCGTGGAGTGGAACGAGACCCTGGCCATCGCAGGGGATGCGGTGGTGGACGACCTGGTGGTGGACACGGGGGGCCAGGTGACGCTGGATTCGGGCGCCTACCTGGTGGTGCGCGGCGATCTGCGCACCGAGGGTGGGGCCCGGGTGGTCGCCGCCGGCGAGTCCTCGGCCACCCTGTGGGTCGGGGGAGCGGTCACGGTGGACTGGAACAGCAGGGTGGGGGAGCCCGAGGGCACCCATCTGGACATCGTGGTCTCCGGCGATGGCCCGGTCACCCTGGCCCGCGGTGGCGCCCTCCACGGCCGCCTCTTCGCCCCGGAGGCCGAGGTGCGGGCGAACGGGGGCCGCCTGTCGGGGGCGCTGCAGGTGGGCAGCCTCGAGGCGGCGTGGAACAGCCGGGTCCAGGTGGACCCCCGCTACGTCTGCGACTGATCCGGGTCCTCGCGGCGACGGCGGGGCCACAGCCCCCACCCGGCCAGGCCCAGGCCCACCACCCCGAGGGCCGAGAGGACCACCAGCGGCGTGGGGGGCGGCGCGGGACGGGCCACGTGCACCACCTGGGACTCGCCCCGGGTGCGGAGGACGGTGGTGCCGGCCTCGGCCGGCGTCCAGTAGACCCGCCCCCGGGCGTCGGTGAGCCCCACCGCCAGATCGCGCTCCCCGGGCAGCCCCGGGCGATGGATGGCCCGCACGGTGGCGCCGCTGATGGGACGGGAGAGATCGTCCAGCACGGTCACCACCACCTCGGTCTCGGTGGCCGGGTCGGGATCGACCAGGATGTCGGCGCGGGCGAGGGATGGCAGGAGGAGGAGCCCGATCATGCCGACCTCGCCAGGAGGGCCCGGCTGCCTGCGACCCACACCACGCCCACCGGGAGCAGGCCCAGCAGGGCCGCGGCCAGCGGACCGGGCAGGTCGGGCCGGGTGATGGCCGGGATGGCGACCAGCACGACCGCGCCAGCCACCAGGGTCCACCGGGCCAGCCCGCGGCCGGCCGCGGCGCGGAGCCCCAGGCTGGCAGCCAGCCCCACGGGGAGCACCGCCGTCCACCACAGGGGCAGCGCCTCGGCGGCGGGGCCGGCCAGCAGGGCCGTGGCCACGAGGCCGACGGAGGCCGAGCCCACGTGGTCTGCCCGGGGTCCGGTGGGGCCGGGGCGCAGCCCGGTGGCCAGGATGCCCGCCGTGACGGCCACCAGCGTCAGCACTGGCGCCAGGGGATCGAGCCCCTCCAAGGCCCCGCCCTCGTAGGGGGCGGCGTGGCGCAGGGCCAGGGCCGTCGCCACCAGCGCCCCGATCCCCACCGAGGCCCCGACCCCGCGGAGGGGCAGGCGACGGTGATGCCCGTGGTGTCCCAGGCCCACCCCCGCCAGGAGGAGGCCCGTGACCAGGGCGGGGCCCAGCCAGCCCGACCAGCGGGCCACCGAGGGGGCGAGCAGGGTCCAGCCCGGCTCGGCCAGGGTCCATCCCCCCACCACGGCGCCGGTGAGGAGGGTGGCCAGCACCAGCAGGCCGGCGGCCAGGGCCCGCAGGGATGGCGCGAAGGCCACCGTGGCCCACGCCAGCGCCACCACCAACAGGGCCGGCCAGCCCAGCAGGCCCACGAGGGGGGCCGCCACCGAGGCGGCCAGCAGGGTCGTCCAGAGGCTGCCCATCGCGTCCACCGCGGCCCCCAGGGGGCGGGTGGGATCCGTCGGGGCCGCCCGCTCGGCGCGCGCCAGGGGCAGGCCCAGGAGGGCTCCCGTCCCCACCACGACCGCGGGCACCGCGAGACCCCCGGCCGCCAGGAGGGCCTGGTCGAGGCCGGCGATGGCCAGCAGACCCAGCCCCGCTCCGGCGAGGGGCAGCCAGGGATGGCGGTGGGTCCAGGCGAGGGCCATGGTCTCCAGGTAGCGCAGGGCCCGGGAAGCGCCATGGCCTCCCGGCCGGACGGTCAGCCCGCCGACCGGGGCGCCATCGTCCGGGAACCCCCCGGCGGGGCCCCGGACCGCCTCCGAGCCGCCCTCAGCTCGCCGCGGAGGTGGCGGAGAGCGAGCGGACCGGCAGGTTGCTCACGAGCGCGATGTGTCCGTCCTCCTTGTCGAGGCGGAACTCCATCTGCTCGGTGTCGATCTCCACGTAGCGACCGACCACCTCGATGATCTCCTGCCGCATCTGCTCCATCTGCGCCGGGGTCAGGTCGACCCGGTCATGGACCAGCAGCACCCGCAGCCGCTGCTTCGCGTCGTTCTTGCTGGTCGGCTCCTCGGCGCCCAGGAGGCGCTTGATCAGGCTCCGCATCAGACCACCTCCCGGGCCGGCGCCAGCCCCATCCACTTGGCCACCGAGCCCCAGAAGGTCGCCTTCTCCTCGAAGGAGGGGAAGGCCACCTCTTCGCCCTGGACCCGGCGAGCGATGCGGCGGTAGGCCGCGCCCACCACGCTGTCGTCCACGAAGGCCGCCGGCACGCCCCGGTTGGCGCTCACGATCACGTCCTCGTGGTCGGGGACGATGCCCACCAGCGGGATGGCCAGGATCTCCAGCACGTCCTCGCGGGCCAGCATGTCGCCCCGGCTGACCATCCCCGCCCGGTAGCGGTTGATGATGAGCTCGGGCTCGGGCAGGTCGTGGGCCTCGACCATGCCGATGATGCGGTCCGCGTCGCGGATGGCGCTGACCTCGGGGGTGGTCACGATGAGCGCGCGATCCGCCCCGGCGATGGAGTTCTTGAAGCCCTGCTCGATGCCGGCGGGGCAGTCGATGATCACGTAGTCGTGGATCTCCTTGAGCTGCTGCACCAGCTTCTTCATCTGGGTGGGGTCCACGGCGTCCTTGTCGCGGGTCTGGGCCGCGGGCAGCAGGGAGAGGCCGTCCACCCGCTTGTCGCGGATGAGGGCCTGCTTGAGCCGGCACTCCCCCTCGATGACGTTGACCAGGTCGTAGACGATCCGGTTCTCGAGGCCCAGGATGACGTCGAGGTTGCGCAGGCCGATGTCGGCGTCGACGACGACGACCTTGTGGCCCTGGAGGGCGAGGGCGACCCCCAGGTTGGCCGACGTCGTCGTCTTGCCGACGCCGCCCTTCCCGGAGGTGATGACGATGCACTCGGACATGGGGTTCTCCTCCATGGAGAAGGGGGCGATCAGGATCCCCGGACGGGGAGCTTGGAGACGTAGGGCTCGATGACGATGCGGCCGTCACGGACGATGGCGATCTCGGGACCCTCCGAGGGCTCCTCGGGGGGGATGGCGATGCGCCGGCCGATCCGGAGCTGGGTGGCCCGGAGGGAGAGGGCGAGGATGAAGGCGTCCTCGGCGCCGGTGGCGCCGGCATGGACGACGCCCTTGAGGGCCCCGAGCACCACCACGCTGCCGGCGGCGGTGACCTGGGCCCCGGGGTTGACGTCGCCGAAGACGGTCACGTCGCCGTCGAAGCGCACCGCACTGCCACTCCGCACGGTCCGGTGCACCGTCAGGGTGCGGCGGCCCGGATCCTCGGCCGGGGCGGCCGGGTCCTCGAAGGCGTCCGGGGCCTCGGTGGCGGGCTCGTCGGCCTCGGGGGTGGGGGCCTCCTTGCGGGCATCGGTGAGGCCGTCCGGATCCAGGCGCACCGGGACCGTCTCCCCGGGGCCGTCCTCGGCGTCGACGTCGTCCACGGTGTCCTCGCCATCGTCGGCGGCGTCCTCGGAGGCCGGATCCGCGGCATCCCGCACGAACAGCTTCAGCTTGAGCTCCCGCTCGGCGAAGCGCCAGATGGCGTCGGCGGCGGCGTAGAGGCCGGTGACCGCCACCTCGTGGGTGTCCTCGAGGTGATGGATCAGGCGCCGCAGGTCGAACAGGGCGATGGGGCGGTCGCCCAGATCCAGCCGCACGCTGCGACCCCCCAGCGCCTCGGCGTGGTCGGGGAGGTGGGCGTCGAGGTGGTCGCGGAGGGCCTCGAGGGGGAGATCCGTCGGGATCTCCAGGACCGGCACCCCGTCTTCGGACCGGACGGCGAGGGGCGACGCGGGAGGCGCCGCCTGGGCAGGCAGGGACATGGCGGGTTCCGGGGAGGGTGGGCCGCTCGGGGGCGGCGGGGGAGG
>CAZPJM010000009.1:0-37631 GCA_964586865.1 uncultured Enterobacteriaceae bacterium | reverse complement strand
ATCCGATGGGCGCGGACCCTGGATCTGCCGCGGGAGTCGTCCGAGATCGCCCGCCCGGGGTGGGTGGGGGCACGTGGGGGTGACGGTCGGGGTCTCTTGGCTTTACAATCCCCCGACGTAAGAGCAGCCCGACGGCCTGCCGGTCCCGTCGGACCCATCCCCGGAGCGCCCATGAGCCTTCATCGTCCATCCCTTGCCCTGGCCGCCGTGGCGCTCGCCGCCACCGGGCTGACCGCCTGCGGCTCCGGCGAGGAGGAGTGCGTCTACGAGCCTCCCCAGGCCGTCATCGAGCAGGTCGACGGTCCGGGCACCATCAACCAGGACCACAATTTCACGGCCCGGGACTCCTTCGCCTCGTGCGACCGCACCCTGTCCTACTCCTGGACCTGGGTGCGGGTGCCCGACGGCTCCGGCGCCACCGATGCCCTCTGGATCGGCAACGGCACCCCCGCCGGCGTGGATCAGGTCGTGAACCCCGACGAGCCCGGCACCTACGTCCTGGGTCTGGCGGTCTTCGACGGGGTGCAGAGCTCGACCGAGACGGTGCAGGTGCTGCGCGTCGCCAGCGACAACCTCCCCCCCGAGGCCGACGCCGGCATGGACCAGTCGGTCCAGGTCAACGGCCGGGCCGTCTTCGATGGTACCGAGAGCTACGATCCCGAGCTGCGCGAGATCACCTACCGCTGGACCCTCGAGTCCTCCCCCGAGGGCAGCACCCGGACCTCGAAGGACATCTTCGACGCCGACCGCGCCCAGGCGGCCTTCGTCCCCGACGTGGCGGGCGACTACGTCTTCTCCCTGCAGGTCGAGGACGAGTTCACCGTCTCCGAGAAGGACTACGTCACCCTGGTGGCCATCGGGGACGACCAGCCGCCGGTCGCCGAGGCCAGCGGGCGCATGGCCTCCGAGTTCACCCTCCCCGCCTGCGCCTCCCAGGACCCCATCCAGCTCAACGGCAGCCGCTCCTGGGATCCCGAGGGTGAGCCCCTCACCTACGAGTGGGGCGTGGTGAGCGTGCCGGCCGGCTCCTCCGCCGGGCTCGAGAACTTCGACGACCGGATGGCCGAGCGCCCGCGCTTCACCACCGATGTGCCCGGCCGCTACGTCTTCGACCTGCGGGTGCACGACGGCGACCAGTGGTCCCCCTGGGACGAGGTCACCTACAACACCACCGCCCTCGTCGAGAACGTGCCGCCCACCGCGGACGCCGGCGAGAACATCGAGATCGAGGTCGAGGCCCGCTGCTACAACTTCGCGGGCTCGTTCAAGTGCGGCAACTGCCCCCTCCCCGTCATCGAGCTCGACGCCACCGGCACCACCGATCCCAATGGCGATTCGCTCAACTACCTCTGGCTCCAGACCTCGGGGCCCGAGGCCACCATCGACTACCCCGAGGGCCCCGTCACCCGGTTCATCCCGGGCAACCTCGAGGGGGAGTACGAGCGCACCGTGACCCGGACCTGGGACCTGCAGGTCCGGGCGACGGACTGCACCGGCGAGTCCACCGATGATGTCCGGGTGACCTTCCGCTGCCGCGGCGAGTCCCGCTAGCAGGCCGTGGCGGAGGGCCCCGGGGAACGCGCCCACGGGGCCCGCGTCGGCCGAGGATCAGCGCGCGGCGAGCCAGCTCGCCAGCTCGTCGGCGCCGCCCACCAGCGAGCCGTCCACGAAGACCCGGGGCGTGGTGGGCGTCTCGGAGACGGCGCGCAGCATGCGGTGGGAGGCGTGAACGGCCTCGAAGTCCAGCTCGGCCTCGCGGAGGGCCGCCTCGGCGCGGGCGCAGTGGGGGCAGCCGGGCTTGGTGAGGAGCAGGATGTCGTGGGGCTTGCGGGCCTCGGGCGCCACCGCCTCCAGGACCGTGTCCGCGTCGGAGACCTCGTAGGGGTCGCCCGGCTTCTCGGGCTCGATGAAGGTGTGCTGGACGACGCCATCCTCGATGATCATGGCGTGGCGCCACGAGCGCTTGCCGAAGCCCAGGCCCTCCTTGTCCACCAGCAGGCCGAGAGCCTCGGTCAGGGCGCCGTTCCCGTCGGCGAGGAAGGTGATCCGATCCGCGTGCTGGTCCCGAGCCCAGGCGTCCATGACGAAGGCATCGTTGACGGAGATGCAGATGATCTCGTCGATGCCGTGGCGGAAGAAGACGGGGGCGAGCTGCTGGAAGCGGGGCACGTGGGCCGTGGAGCAGGTGGGGGTGAAGGCGCCGGGCAGGCCGAACAGGACCACCCGCCGTCCGCGGAGCAGGGCGTCCGTGGACACGGCGGTGGGGACGCCGCCCTCCAGGCGGTGGACGGTGGTGTCGGGGATGCGATCGCCAGGTCGGATGGGGTTCATGGATCCTCCAAGGGGGATGAGGCGGGACGGGCCCGCGCACCCAGGGCTGAAGCAGGGGCCGTGCCAGGGTGGAGCACATGGTCCAACCTGGGGTTTGCGTCGGGGTGCGTCCAGGGGACGCCATGTCGTCGCGTCGTTCGACGACATGCCGTCGTCACGTCCGGTCGGTGTCCGTCGCCCGGGTCGAGCCGGTCCGGTCGCCGCGGTAGGACCCGCACATGCAGCCCTGGTGGTTCCTGATGGTGGCCGTTCCGGCGCTGGCGTCCGAGCCGTCGCCGGTCACCGTCTCGGTGTGGGGTCCCCCGGCGGGCTTCGAGGCCGGGGATCGACCGCTGGCGACGGTCCTGGACGCCACCGGTCGCCCCTGTCTGCTCGACGCTTCCGGTCTCTCCTGCTTCGACGCGGAAGGGGGCGAGGCCTGGGGCGTGGAGGTCCCCGGCGTCGAGGACGTGCTGGTCGCCGGGGATCGACGGGTCCTGCTCACCCCCGACGGCGCCCTGATCGTGGATGGGGCCACCGGGGCGACCCGGGCACGCCTGTCGGGCCGGGTGGGGGTCTCGGCCGAGGGGGCGGTGTGGAGCGCCGGCCCCGACGGGCTCGCCGGGGAGGACGCCGCGCCGCGCCCGCTGCCTCCCGGCGCCCAGGTGCTGGATCTGGTGGTGGGCGGAGACCGCGCAGGCTTCGTGGACGACGCCGGGGACGTGGTGTGGGTCGGGGCCGACGGGACCACCAGCCGGGTCCCGCTGGGGCTGGCGGTGGAGGACGGCGTCCGGGTGGTGCCCCTGTCCGAGGGCTGGGCGGTGCTGGACGCGGCCGGCCTGGCGATCCTCGACGGGGCGGGGCGCCTCGCGGCCGAGGTCGAGGTGGATGCCCGGGATGTGGTCGAGGCCGACGGGGAGCTCTGGGTCGCCGCGCCCGACGGGGTGTGGGCGGTGGATCGGCGGAGCGGGCGGGTGGATCCGGAGCGGGTCGCGGCGGGCGATGTGCAGGCGCTCGCCGCATCGGCCGACGGCGAGGGGCTGGTGCTGCTGGATCGGGGGGCGGATCGGCTGCGCCTCCCGGACCGGTCCGAGGACGGGCCGGTCCACCTCGGGGCGGTGGTGGCGGTGGCGCCCACCCCCGATGGTGGCCTGGTGTCGGTGGATGCCGCCGGAGGCGCCCTGCGCTGGACCGCCGCCGGGGTGCCCGAGCGGCTGGCGCGGCAGGGGGTGTGGGACGCGGCGGTGGATGGCGGGGGCCGCCTCTGGACGGTGGGCCCCGAGGGGCTGCGAGGTCCGGAGGCGGCCGAGGGCCCCGGCGACCGTCTGACCGCTCTGCCGGACGGGGTGATGGTGGGGGATGGCCTGGCGGTGCGCCGCCTGGATGCGGCCGGGACCCCCGTGTGGTCGGCGACGGTCCCCCACGAGGGACGCCCCCGGGTGGCCGGCGACGGGGTCGGGCTGGTCCACGACGGCGCGGTGACCTGGCTCGACCTGGCGACCGGCGCCCGACGGCGGTGGCTCGCGGATGTGGGCGTGGCGGTGGGGGGGCTGGTGGTGGCCGGTCGGCGCGAGGATCGGGTCCGGATCTGGCGCCCGGCCGGCCCGGCGTCCACGGGCACGGGCTTCCCCCCCGAGGCCCGGGTCCGCCTGGCGCCCGGGGGGCGGTGGGCCGCGGTGGATCTGGATGGGGCGGTCCGAATCGTGGAAGCGGCCGGGGGGGAGGTCTTCGAGCGGAGGCCCGAGGCGGCGATCACCGCCTGGGCCCTGGGGAGGACCACCCTCTGGCTCGGCCGCGCCGATGGGCGGGTGGAGCGCTGGGAGGTGGGGCCGGCCGTGGTGGACGCGCCCCTGCCCCCCTTCAATGGCTACGCCCAGCTCGACCCGCTCCCGGAGGTGCCGCCGGGCCCCGACCCCCTCCCCCGGCTCACGGCGCCAGGGCCCGTGGCCGCGCTGGCGGTCCTCCCGGAGGGTCGGGTGGCGGTGGCGGCAGGGGTGCTCGCGATCCGGGACGACGCGGGTGGCGTCACCGTGCCGGTGGTGGATCCGCCCCTCGTCGCCACCGCCCTCGCCTGGGGGGGCGATGCGTCCGGCCTCGTGGTGGCCGGGGCCGACGGGCGGGTGATCCGCGTCGAGGAAGGGGCGCCCGTGGAGCTGGGGCGGGTGCCGGGACCGGTGGACGCCCTGTGCGCCACCGAAGGGGCGGTGCTCGCGGCCTCCTCCGCCGGGGTGCGTGCCGTGGCCTCGGGCGCGCCGCTGGCGGGCCTCCCGGCGGGGCGCGCCACCGACCTGGCGTGCGCACCCGACGGAGCCTGGGTCGCCGCGGTGGTGGACGGGCGGGCGGTCCTGGCGGCTGCGGATGGGCGGCGCGCCTTCCTGCGGGCCGGGGCGCCGACCACGGCGGTGGTGGCCCTGCCCGACGGTGGACTGCTCTCGGGCGGGCGCGACGAGGCGGTGACGAGCTGGGACCCGCTGACCTGGGCGCCCGGCGGCGTGCTGGACGGGCAGGGCGCGGCCGTCACGGATCTGGCGGTGGACGGGGCGGGGCGGCGGGTCGTGGCGGGCACCGAGGACGGGGCGGTGGTGTGGGATCTGGCGGCCTGGGCGCCCGTCGCCCGCCTGGCGCCGGGCCGCGCCATCCGCGCCGTCGCCATGGACCAGGCGGGGGAGCGGGTGTGGCTGGGCACCGCCACCGTCGGCGTCCTGGAAGCGGTCCTGCCGGCCCCGGAGCCGCCTCCCGCCGGCCCGGCGCCGGGCGTGGACCTGCCGGGTCCGCCCGAGAACCTGCCGCCGGCCGACACCGACCGGGTCGGTCCGCTGGACCGGGTGCGAGGCCGATCCCCCTGAGGGCCGGCGGGGCAGCACGGCCCGTCAGGCGGCGGTCCGGATCTCCGGCCGGCCCTGGAGGTCCACGGCGTGGGGGCGCCACAGCACGTCGAGCCGCTCCAGCAGGACCAGGAGCTGTCGCGCGGCGGCGGCCGGCACCCCACGGCGGATGCACCAGGCGACGAGCTCGCGGCCCGCGAAGGGACGATCCACCTCGACCAGGAAGGGCGCGGCGACGGCGGCCGGTCCCCGGGAGAGCGGCAGGGTCTCCCGGCTCGGGTGCGTCCACACGACCCCGGTGTCGCGGGCCCCGGTCCACAGGACCCGCCGGCCCCGGCGCAGCTCCCCCTCGGGGTTGAGGGCCCACACGGCCACCTCCGGGTCCGCCACCGGCGCCCGGGGCGCCACATGCCGGTGGACCGCCAGGAGATCGTAGGTCCGGGGCTTGACCCGGGCCTCCACCGCCGCGTCCCGTGCCCGTCCGGTCAGGCCCTCCAGCGCCCGGGGATCCGGGAGGCACCACGGATCCCATCGGGCCGCGTCGTTCCACCGGAGGAAGCGCAGCCCCCCCGCCTCCAGCAGCCGGTCCAGGCCGTCCAGGTCGTAGCTCTGGAAGCGCGGGTGGAGGTAGCGGTCCGCGAACTCCACGTCGTCCACCGACGCCGCCTCGTCCCAGTCGGGCTCCCCGCGACGGGCCTCCACCACGGCCCGGGCCCGGGCGACCCGCTCCTCCACCGGGCCCTCCGGGACCTGGCGCGCCAGCGCCGCGGCCACCGATTCGATCCCCACCCGCCCGGCGCGGGCGTAGACCATCAGGTCCAGCACACCCCAGGGTGCCAGGGCCCCGGCCAGGCGCGCCAGCCCCGTCGCCGGGTCGACCAGGTGATGGACCACCCCGCTGCACACGATGAGATCGAAGCCCTCGCCCGGCACCTCGAGCCCCTCGAGGGTCTCCAGGTCCACCTCGGCGAAGCGCACGTTGGCGAGTCCCCGCCGGGCTGCCTCGGCCCGACCCCGCTCGAGGGCCACCGGGTTCACGTCCACGCCCAGGAAGTCCACGTCGGGCTGGGCGGCGGCCATGCCGAGCAGGCCCGCGCCATGGCTGCACCCCGCGTCGAGCACGCGCAGGCGACCGGGCGGGCGCTCCACCTCGGCGAAGGAGAGGCTCCGTCGCACGTCGAAGCCCACGCGCAGGGTCACCGGGGTCGAGGGGTAGGGGTAGCGGGCGTACAGGTCACGGACCGCCGCGGTGATGGGATGCATGCCGGCTCCGAGGTCAGGGGCTGGGTGCCCCCTCGGATCGTCTGGCCACCCCTTGCACCGACCCCGGCCCGGGCTACCCGCCGATCGGAGGCGCCATGATCCATCCCCTGGTGGTCGAGGCTCGGAACACCCCGCCCGCCCCGGGAGCGGCGGCCTTCTTCGACCTGGATCGCACGCTGATCCACGGCTTCACCGCCCGGGCCTTCCTCCGGGAGCGCCTGCGCGGCGGACACGTCACCAGCCGGGCGCTGCTGGGCACCCTGCGCGACACGGCCTCGTTCCGGGCCGGCCGGATGGGCTTCTCGAGCTTCCTGGTGCGCGCCGCCGAGCTGTACGCCGGGATGCCGGAGGCCGAGCTGGAGCGGATCGGCGCCGACATCTTCCGCCGCCGGGCCGCCGGCGCCATCTACCCCGAGGCCTATGCCCTGTTCCGGGCCCACCGGGATGCGGGCCGGACCACCGTGGTGGTCACCTCGGCCACCCGCTACCAGGCCGAGCCCGTGGCAGCGGCCCTCGGCGCCGACCACCTGCTGTGCTCCCGCCTCGAGGTGGACGCCGAGGGGCGCCTGACCGGGCGGGTGGAGCGCCCCACCTGCTACGGGGTCGGCAAGCGCCGCGCCGCCGAGGAGCTGGCCGAAGCCCACGGGCTCGACCTGAGCCAGTGCACCTTCTACACCGACGGCCTGGAGGACCGCCCCCTCCTCGAGGCGGTGGGCCACCCCCGTCCGGTGAACCCCGACCGGGGCCTGGCCCGGCTGGCCCGGCGCAAGGGCTGGCCCGTCCACCGCTTCCACACCCGCGGGGCCCGGGCCGAGCCGGTGGTCCGGACGGCGCTCGGGGTGGGCTCCATGGTCGCCTCGGCGGCGGCGGGGATCCCCTTCCTGCTGGCCGGCGCCAGCCTGGACCAGGCCCGCAACCTCACCAAGGCCCTGTTCGGCGAGGTCGGCACCGCCGTCGCCGGCATCGATCTCGAGGTCGACGGCGAGCACCACCTGTGGTCCCACCGCCCGGCGGTCTTCGTGTTCAACCACCAGAGCGCCGTCGAGCCCATGCTCCTGTGCAAGCTGCTGCGGCGCGACTTCGTCGGCATCGCCAAGGCCGAGCTCCAGGGCAGCGTCTTCCGGCCCCTGTTCGACTATGCGGGCGCGGTCTACATCGAGCGCTTCGACCGGACCCGGGCCCTCGAAGCCCTCGCCCCGGTGGTCGAGGCCCTCCAGGGCGGCACCAGCATCATCATCGCCCCCGAGGGCACCCGGAGCCCCACGCCCCGACCCGGCCCGTTCAAGAAGGGCGCCTTCCACATCGCCATGCAGGCGGGCGTGCCCATCGTGCCCATCGTCTTCCACAACAGCCTGGACGCCCTGCCCCGCAAGGGCCGGGTGGTCCACGGCACGACGGTGCGCGTGACCATCCTGCCGCCCCTCGACAGCACCGGCTGGACCCCCGAGGACGCCGGCGCCCAGGCCGATGCCCTCCACCGCCGGTACGAGGAGGTCCTGGGCTACGCCTGAGCGCCTACTTGGCGGCGGCCTGGCGCTCGCTGTCGATCTCGCCCAGCACCTCGTCCAGCACCGCGATGACCAGCGCCCGCTCCGCATCGCCGACGGCGAAGTGGGGCGTGAAGCGCAGGGCGTTCCGGCCTCCGTGGATGACCCCCAGGCCCCGCTTGCGGCACCGCTCCTCGGCGCTGCCCGGACCGATGGCGCGGGCGAAGGCCGGGTCGAGCTCGCAGCAGAACAGCAGCCCGGTCCCCTGGACCTCGGTGATGAGGTCGGGGTAGCGGCGCTGGAGCGCCAGCAGGTCGCCGACGAAGGCGCAGCCCTGCTCGCGGATGTTCTGGCGCAGGCCCGGGGTGATGAGATCGAGCACCGCGCAGCCCACCTCGAGGCCGCGGGGCGCGGTGGTCATGGTGTTGCCGTACACCCCCACCTCGTAGATCGCGGCGGCCCGCTCGGTCAGCCCCAGCACCGACAGGGGGTACTGCCCGGCGTTGAGTGCCTTGGACCAGGCCTCCATGTCGGGGGGCGCGGCGTCCTCGAAGCCCGGGTAGTCCACCAGCGACAGGGTGCCCCACGCCCGCAGCCCGGCCTGGATGCTGTCGACGAGGAGCAGGGTGTCGTGCTCCAGGGTGAGCCGCCGCGCCGCATCGTAGAAGTCCCGGGTCATGGCCTTGCCCGGCGAGCCCTCGCCCTGGACCGGCTCGAGGAACATGGCCTCGATGAAGACGCCCTCGCGGTCGGCGCGGGCGAAGGCCGCCTCGAGGGCCTCGATGTCGTTGGCGGGCAGGATCCACAGGTCGTCGCCCGCGTCGCGGAAGCTGGCCAGGTGGCGGCTGTAGGCCGGCCGGGTGGAGTGGGAGAAGCGGGCCGGGCGGTCGGTGCGGCCGTGGAAGGCCCGCTCGATGCCCAGGAAGACCCGTCGCTTGCCCGCGTGGCGCCCGCCTGGGTCGGTCATGTGCTTGGCGTGGATGTCGGCGATGCGCGCCGCCACGGTCACGGCCTCGGAGCCCGAGTTCATGCAGAGGAAGCGGTCGAAGGGGCAGCCGTCGGCCCGGGCGTGGCCCAGCTCCCGCCGGAGGGCCCGCGCGAAGCGGGCCTGGCTGGGGGAGGGGGTCATGATGTTGGCCATCACCCAGGGGGCCGCCAGCGCCTCGAGCACGGGCTCCGGGGCGTGGCCGAAGCCCAGCATGCCGTAGCCGCCGTTGTCGTGGACGACCGCGCCGTGGACGGTGACGATCCAGGGCCCCCGGGCGGAGAGGGCCACGTAGGGATTGACCGCCTCGGCCGCGTAGAAGTTGACGAAGGGCGCCTGCAGCCGGGGGGCCAGCGTCTCTTCGGGCAGGCTGGCCAGGTCCGGGTCGGCCGCGTCCAGGGCGGCCCGGGCATCGCGGGCCTCCTCGATGGCCCGGACCAGCGTGGGGTCCGTGTCGAGGAAGGGGGCGAGCTGCTCGTCGGAGAGGCCCTCGGTGAGGGGGGTACCGCGCGTGGCGCGCAGGTCGTGGAGGATCTGCAGGGCGGCATGCATGGGCGGTCCGGGCGGCGGGGTGCTGTCCTCGATGTATGCCCGGTCCCGCGGGGCGGCCACCGGGGGGAGAGGGGCCCGTGAGGCCCGCTGCGGGGGCCTCAGCGCGGCCCGACCCCGGCGCCGGGGGGCGTGTCCTCGCCCCGGGCGGCCAGCACCCGCTCCACCGTGGCCACCACCGCCTGGGTGAGGGCGTCGATCTCCAGGTTGACCCGGTCCCCCGGCGCCAGATCGGCGAGGGTGGTGACCTCCAGGGTCTCGGGGATGAGGTGCACGTCGAAGGTGCCCTCCGAGACGCGGCCCAGCGTCAGGCTGGCGCCGTCCAGGCCGACGTAGCCCTTGGGCAGCAGGTAGGGGAGGGCATCGGGCGGCGGGCGGAGGGTGATCCGCCGGTTCTTCGGGGTGGTGTGGACCTCGACCACCTCGGCCGTGCCCCAGATGTGCCCGGAGATGAGGTGGCCGCCGATCTCGGCGCCGAAGGTGGCGGCGCGTTCCACGTTCAGCCGGTCGCCCTCGCGGACGGCGCCCAGGGTGCTCCGGGCGAGGGTCTCGTCGATGACGTCGAAGCGGACGGCGTCACCGTCGATGTCCACCGCTGTCAGGCACACCCCGGACACGCTCACGCTGGCCCCGCGCTGGAGCCCGGCGCCCAGGCCCTCGGGGAGGGCCAGGGTCAGGCTCCGGCGGGCGCCCTCGTCGACCAGGCGCTCGAGGCGGGCGGTGCCCTGCACGATTCCCGTGAACATGGGGCCTCCCGGCGGGGCGGGGCCGCGGGGGGCGGCCCCGCGGCACGGTCAGAGGAGCTCGGCGATGGAGGGTGCCAGGCTGCAGGACAGGCCGAAGCCATCGGGCTCCACCTGCAGGTGGGTGACGGTCCCGTCCTCGATGACCATGGCGTAGCGCTTGGAGCGCAGGCCCCCCAGGACCGGGGCGTCCACGTCGAGGCCGACGGCCTTGGTGAAGGCCCCCTGGGGGTCGGCGAGCATGCGGACCTTGTCGCCGGCGCCGTGGGCCTTGCCCCAGGCATCCATGACGAAGGCGTCGTTGACGGCCACGCAGGCGATGCTGTCCACGCCCTTGGCGGCCAGCGCGTCGGCGTCCTGGATGTAGCCGGGGAGGTGGGTCTTGCTGCAGCCCGGGGTGAAGGCGCCGGGCACGGCGAACAGGACGTGCTTTTCGGTGGCGAAGATCTCCGCGGGGTCGACCTGGGTGCCGGGGTCGCCCTCGTGGAGGGTGGCGGAGGGGATGGGCTGGCCGACGTCGATGCTCATGGGGGACTCCGGGTCCGGGGTGGGGCTTGGCGTATCCGGCATCGCGGGGGGGCGCGACGGCGCCCGGATCCGCCACCTCGATCGGAGAGGCCGTCGGCGGGCGCCTCGTGGACCCGCCCCCTGCAGCGAGGAGCGGCATGGGCCATCCTCGGGCCCACCCGGGAGCCCCCATGTCCGATCGACGACCCCTGAACCCGACCACGCCCCATCACCTCGACGAGGCCCGTCTCCAGGCCCACCACGCCGCCCAGGTCGCCGCCGCACCGGCCGCCACCCTCCTCCCTCGGCGGGACGATCACGAGAACCGCAACCTGGGCTGGTCCCCGCGCCACCAGGCGCTGCTGGGGCGGCCCATCGGCCGGCTGCGTGCGGGGCTCCGGATCGCCGATCTGACCTGGATCGTCCTCCAGGACGGCACCATCGCCCAGCAGCAGGCCGCCGGCGGGCGCTCCCTCGAGGACGGGCTGGCCTGGCTCCGGCAGGTCTGGGTCCAGCTCGGCGGGGAGGACTCCCACTTCGCGCTGCCCGGCTACGAGCTCCCCGACCACCCCACCGGGAAGAACCAGCCGTTCGGCGGGGATGCGCTGGACCGCGCGGATCTGGAGGCCCTGGGGCGCTGGTTCGACGCCGCCTTCGACCGTCTGCAGGAAGCCACCGAGACCTTCCCGGGAGGACCGGTCCGCACCTGGCCCCACCACTTCGACATGGCCAGCCTGTGGGTCCTCGAGGGGGAGGGGGAGTCCATGCGGAGCGTGGGCATGGGCTTCTCGCCCGGCGATGGGGCCATCGCCGAGCCCTACCACTACGTGCTGCCCTGGCCGGTGCCCGCCGCCGACGCGCTTCCGGACCTGCCCGTGGGTCGCTGGCACACCGAGGGCTTCACCGCGGCCGTGCTCACCGGCTCCGAGGGCGCCCACCACGAACCCGACGCCCGCGCCTTCCTGCGCGAGGCGGTGCCCCGGGCCCGGTCGCTGGCCCAGGGCTAGCAGGCTGTGATGCAAAGGGACCGAGTCCGGTCCAGGACGCCGGTTTCGCAGCTAGGAGCTAGGAGGGAGCTTGGCTGGCCAAGTGACCGACGACGGGACGACGCCGAGAAGCCGGCGGGCGGGCCGGGCGACGGGAGTTTGCGTCACAGACTGCTAGGTCCCCTTGGGCGTGCCCTGGCGCATCTCGTCGATGAGGGCCGGGTCGTCGTTCAGCGAGCGGAACAGCCGCCACCGGAAGCGGCCCTTCGCATTGGTCAGGCGCTGGGCCATCTTGTCGACGGCCACCGCCGCCAGCACGGTCTGGACGTAGGCCTCGGTCAGGTCGTCGACCCCCAGGCCGAGCTGGTTGAAGTCGCGGTGGTCCATGAGCAGCAGCCGGCTCGTGTCGCTGTCCCAGCCCCCGTCGGCCCGCTTGACGGAGAGGTTGGTCCCCAGCACGTCCCAGGAGGCGGTGCCCGGCGGGGTCTCGGTGAGGGGCAGGCGGGCCTTGCGGGCGTACATGGCCAGCGGGACGAAGCCCTGGCGGGTCGCGCCGACCATCAGCCGGAGATCGGCCACGAAGGTTCGGTTCTTCTTGTTCGGCACCGTCCCCACGTGGTAGAGCCGGCCCTCGCGGCCCACCGAGCCCCAGGTCTTGTTGCCGATGAGGGACTGGACGATGTAGCGGTCGTAGCGGCGCTCGAGCTGGAGGAAGGCCTCGAGCTCGGCGTCGCTCGTGATGGTGAAGACGCCCTGGCCGGCGTTGCTGTAGGGCACCTTCACCACCGCGTGGCCGCCCAGGCGCTCCACCCACAGGGGGATCTGGTCGAACGAGACGTCCCACAGGGTCTCGGGGGTGCGGATCTGCAGGCCGCTCGGCGCCCACTCGGCATTGGCGAAGTCATAGGCCTTGGCAGCGACCATCTTGTTCCGCCCGCCGGCCAGGCACGCGATGACCGGGTTGAGGATGGCGGTCTTGGTGTGCAGCGGCAGGCGGGTCCAGGGTTGCTGGGTCACGTAGCGAAAGGCCGCGCGGATGGGGCGCCAGGTGCCGGCGTCGTCCCGGACGTGCAGCACCCCGTCCTCGAAGCGGAAGCCCGGGTCGGCCACGTTCCGGTGGGCCTCGACCAGGTGGACGGTCTCGCCGGTGACGTCGGCCAGGGTGGCGGCGTAGCCCGTGTTCTCCATGGGGTTCTTGTCGTAGAGGACCGCCAGCTCGCCCCGCGGGAGCTTCTTGCCCTTGAGCCAGGGCAGCAGCGTGTGCTCGAGGAGCGTGCGGTAGCTGCCCTGCTCCTGGAGGTCGTCCTGGAGCGGCAGGGACTTCTGGCCCGAGGGGCAGGAGTTGGTCTCGATGACCACCATCTGCCGGAAGCCGCGCTCGGTGGTCGTGTGGATGAGATCGCAGCCCGCCCAGGGGAAGAAGCGGGGTCGGTACTGGAGCAGATCGCGCAGGGCGTCCGGTTCGACCCGGGGGTTCAGGTGGCAGTAGCGCTGCAGGATCCGTTCGTTGCCCAGGTTCAGGAAGTGTTTGACGAAGGGGTGGATCTGCGCGTTCAGCACCCGCGGGTAGTAGTGCCGGGGCGGGTCGAAGCTGCCCGGGGGGACCGGGGTGGCGCGGGGCGCGGGATCGGGGGCCATCGAGGACCTCGGGAAGGCCGATTGTCGAGAACGGGTGTGGCTTCGGGTCGAGAGCGTAGCGGGTCCGGGTGGCGCGGGCTGCCGGGACGGGGCACCTCATCCCGGTTGGAGGTCCCGTGGACCCACTGGTCCTGAAGTCGCTCGATGTGGGGGCTCTTCCCCGGGGGGCCCTGACCCGCGCGGTGGTGCCGCTGGTGCACGACGGGCTGGGTCAGCCGGTGCGCATCCCGGTGCTGGTGGCGCGCGGCCAGAAGGACGGGCCGGTCCTGGGGCTCACGGCGGCCCTGCATGGCAACGAGCTCAACGGGATCCCCGTCATCCACCGGTTGGTGCGACGCCTGGACCTGCGGCGGCTCCGGGGGACGGTGGTGGCGGTGCTGGTGGCCAACGTCCCGGGCTTCCATCGGGAGTGGCGGGGCTACGCCGACGCCAAGGACCTGAACCACCTCTTCCCGGGCGAGCCCGAGGGGCATGCCGCCTCGGTCTACGCCCACCGGCTCCTCGACCGGGTGGTGCGGCACGTAAACCGGCTCGTGGACCTCCACACCGCCAGCCGGGGGCGCGTGAACAGCCTCTATGTGCGCGCCGACATGAAGGACCCCACCGTGGCCCGGATGGCCTACCTGCAGCGGCCCCAGATCATCGTCCACAACCCCCCGCGGGACCCGACCCTGCGCGGCCAGGCCGCCGTCCTGGGCATCCCGGCCATCACGGTCGAGATCGGCAACCCCCAGCGCTTCCACGGCGAGTACGTCAAGCGGGCCACCACCGGCCTGCGCGCGCTCCTCTCCGAGATGGAGATGCTGCCGCCCCGCAGCCTGGACCTGGGCCCCGAGCCCGTGATCTGCGCCCGCAGCCACTGGATCTACACCCAGCACGGCGGGCTGCTCGAGGTCCTGCCCAAGGTCGCCCAGCCCATCGAGGCGGGCCAGACCCTCGCCCGGATCCGGGACATCTACGGCGACGAGGTCGCGACCTACGAGGCCCCTGAGGACGGCGTGTGCGTGGGGCACAGCGTCAATCCGGTGGCCATGACCGGCGCCCGGGTGATCCACGTGGGGATCCCCGCCTCCAAGGACGCCCCCTATGCCCGTCGGCGCCTGCGGGAGGGCGCGTGATCCCCTGGGGCGAGACCCTCGATGTGCCGGTGGGATCCGGCCTGCGGGTCGATGTGGGGGTGCGGATGCTGTGGGCCGCCCGCCAGCCAGGCCAGTGGTGGATCGGCGAGCGGGTGGTGCACGTCGAGACCGAGGAGCCCGCCCGCATCGAGGTGGTGGACGCTCCAGGCCTCATGGACGGGGATCCGCCCACCCATCGCATGGCCCGCGCCGCCGGTCCGGCCCGGGTCCGGGTGGTGCCGCGCCCCCCCGACCGCCCCGTCATCGCCCGCACCGAGGTCCCCCTCACCGTGCCCGCCGGGGGCCACGCCCGGGTCTATGTGGGGGTACCGGTGTGGCTGGCGGTGAACGATGGCGAGGTGCTGCTCCTGGAACGCCCGGCGCTGCGGCTCTCCGACACCTGGTTCGGCACCAACCGCGAGGGCACCCTCTGCTACGCCACCCGCACCCACCTCTCCATGGACCGGGCGGCCATCCCGCTCCGGGCCTACCGGGCCCTGCTCACCGCCCAGGTCCACAACCGCGGCGCCGATGACCTGGTGCTCGAGCGGGTGCGCATCCCGGCCCCGTCGCTGGCGCTCCACGCGGGCACCGACCGCCTGTGGGCGAGCGAGGTCCGCATCGAGCGGGCCGAGGGCGCCGATGCCCGGGTCACGGTGCTGGACGGCCCCCCGGACGAGGCCGGCGCCACCCGTCGGGTGGGGCCGCCCCGCACCTCCGAGCTCGCCCCCGCCCTGTCCCGGGCGTTCAGCGTGATCACCCGGGGCCTCGCCGGGGGCTACGTGTGAATCCACCCCTCGACGAGGTCCTGCTCACCTGGGCGACCTGGGCCATCCAGGCCGGACTCGAGGGGCTCGTGTGGGTACTGCCCTACCTGGCCGGGGCCCTCCTCACCCTGGTGGTAGCCGCCGTGGCGGCCCGGCTGCTCGGCCGCTGGGTCCAGGGGCTCACCGGTCGGCTCGGTCCCGGGCGGGCCCAGCTCCTGCGGCGGGCCGTCGTCTACGCCGTGTGGGTCGGCGCCGCCCTCACCTTCCTCAACGCCGCCGGCGCCAGCGCCGTCTTCACCTGGGTGGCGGGCGCGGCCGGCATCCTGGGCGTCGCCCTCGGCTTCGCCAGCCAGACCTCGGCCGCCAACGTGATCAGCGGCCTCTTCCTGCTCGGGGAGCGCCCCTTCGAGGAGGGCGACATCATCCTCATCGGCGACATCGAGGGCGAGGTGCTGGGCATCGACCTGCTCTCGCTCAAGATCCGCACCTTCCAGAACGCCTTCGTGCGCGTCCCCAACGAGACCGTCATGCGGGGCACCATCATCAACCTCACCCGCTTCCCCATCCGGCGGTGCGACCTCATCGTGCGGGTGCGCCCGGGCACGGACCTGGATCGGGTGAAGGCCGTGGCCGTCGAGGTGGCCGAGTCCATCCCCGTCGTCCTCAACGATCCGCCCGCCAACGTCTTCTTCCTCAACATCGTCGAGGGCGGCATCGAGATGCGGGTCGTGGCCTGGGCCAGCCGGGAGTCCTTCTTCGAGGCGCGCGCCGCCTTCGCCACCCAGGTGGTCGCCGCCCTCGAGAAGGCCGGGCTCGGGCTCGTGGGCAGCCGGCGCGAGGTCTCGGTGGTCCGCGACGGGGGAGTCGACGACGAGGAGGCCGCGGGCGGGGCCTGAACCCACGTGGGCCGAGGGCGCCGGGCTCTACAGCACGTCCAGGGTGCCGAGCATCTTGCGGCTCCAGGAGGCGCCGCGGGGGATGAAGCGCGGCCTGACCACGAAGCGGCAGGCGGGGGAGAGGTTGGCGGCGGTGGTGTGCAGGAGCATGCTGTGGAGGAGCACCACGTCGCCGGGCTCGGTCTCCACCATCCGGACCTCCCGCTCGGCGATGCCGCTCGGGAAGTGGCGGCGGCCCAGGACCAGGTTGTCGTGGGCGACGGGGCCGATGCGGTGGCTGCCCGGCATGACCATCAGGCAGCCCTCCCGGAGGCCGGTGAGCTGGAGGGGGACCCACGCCGACACGGTGCGGGTGCTGCCCCGGACGTAGAAGTGGTCCTGGTGCCAGACGTCGAGCCCCTCCAGGTCGAGGGGCGCGGTGATGTCCACCGGGACCCGCCGGAGGAGCTGGAGCTCGTGGCCGAGCACCTGCTGCACCGCCTCGACCAGGCGCTCCTGCAGGGCGAAACGGGTGAGCCACGCCGGGACCTCGGCGCGCTCCATGATGCGCCGTCGCAGGTCGCCGTCGGCGGCCAGGTGCTGGGCCAGCGAGACGCTGTGGGCCGAGGACCAGGTGGCGCCGGTCTCCTTCTCGCACAGCCAGCGCAGGTGCTCCAGCAGCTCGTGGATGGGGGCGCGCTCCAGGGCGCCGCGCACCACCAGGTAGCCGTCGCGGTGGAAGCGGTCGGCCAGCGGCTCGAAGGACAGGTTCAGGGCGGGCAGGGACATGGGACCCCCGGGGGCGGTGGGCCCCCATCGGTCCCCCGTTCGGGGGCTTGAGAAGAATCCGCCGGACATCCGCTGACCGATCCGGGCGTTAGGGTCCGCCCATGGATCTGACGCACCTCAACCCCGGTCAGCGGGCGGCGGTGACGGCGGGCGAGGGGCCCCACCTCGTGGTGGCGGGCGCCGGCACGGGCAAGACCCGCACGCTGGTGCACCGGGTGGCCTGGCTCGTCGAGCAGGGCATCGCCCCCCGTGACATCGTGCTCCTCACCTTCACCCGCCGGGCCGCCCAGGAGATGCTCGGCCGGGCTGCCGATCTGGCGGGCCAGGTGGCGTGGGCGGTCCGGGGGGGCACCTTCCACAGCTTCGCGGTCCGGGCCCTGCGCCGCCACGCCGACAAGCTCGGCTACTCCAGGGACTTCACCATCCTCGACCGGGGCGATGCCGAGTCCCTGGTGGGCCTGGTCCGCACCGAGCTCGGCCTGGGCGGCCAGCAGGGGCGGCGCTTCCCCCAGCGGCGCACCGTGCTCAAGCTCCTCTCGAAGCAGGTCAACACCGGTCGCACCCTGCTCGACCTGGTGGAGTCCGACTACCCCCAGTACCTCGACGACGTCGACGACATCGCCCGCATCGGCGAGCGCTTCCGCGAGCGCAAGCGCCAGCAGAACGTCCTCGACTTCGACGACCTGCTGGTGCGCTTCGTCGAGCTGCTCATGGAGCACGAGGGGGCCCGCCAGCGCCTCTCGGGCGAGATCCGCCACCTCCTGGTCGACGAGTACCAGGACACGAACCGCCTCCAGGCCCAGATCACGGCGCTGCTCTCGGTGGTCCACGGCAACGTGATGGTGGTGGGCGACGAGGCCCAGTCCATCTACGGCTTCCGCGGGGCCGATGTCCGCAACATCCTCGCCTTCCCCGAACTCTTCCAGGGCGCCTCCCTGCTCCGCCTCGAGCAGAACTACCGGTCGACCCAGCCCATCCTGGACCTGGCCAACGGGGTCCTCGCGGCCGCCGAGGAGGCCTACGACAAGGTCCTCTTCACCGACGAGCGGACCGGGGAGCCGCCGGCGGTGGTCGAGGTCCTCGACGAGAACGACCAGGCCGCCTACATCGTCGAGCGGGTGCTCCAGCTCCGCGAGGAGGGCGTCCGGATGCGCGACATGGCGGTGCTCTTCCGGTCCGGCTTCCACGCCAACGTCCTCGAGGTCGAGCTCGCCCGGGCCAACATCCCGTTCCGCAAGTTCGGCGGGATCCAGTTCGTCGAGGCCGCCCACGTCAAGGACGTCTTCGCCCTCCTCCGGCTGGTGGCCAACCCCCGGGACGGCCTGGCCTGGTTCCGGGTGCTGCAGTGGTTCGACGGCCTGGGCGCCAAGACCGCCGAGAAGATCGTGGCCGCGGTCGAGGCCGCGGGCGGCCGTCCCGACATGACCCCCTGGCGCAAGCGGAAGTACGGCGGCGCGCTCGCCTACCTGTGGGGCGTCCTGGACGACGCCGCCGCCCTCACCGACGACATGGGCGCCCTGCTCGACCACCTGATCGAGTACTACACCCCCCTCCTCCGCCACCTCTACGAGGACCACCGCAAGCGGGTCCGGGACCTGGACACCCTGCTGGTGCTGGCCGACCGCTACGACGACCTCGAGTCCTTCCTGGCCGACGTGGCCCTCGATCCCCCCTCCTCGGCCCAGGTCAGCCCCGACGACCACGAGGAGGAGTGGCTCACCCTGTCCACCATCCACTCGGCCAAGGGGCTCGAGTGGCACACCGTGCTGGTGCTCTCCCTCGGCGACGGTCGCTTCCCCAGCGGCCATGCCCTCGACGATCCCGCCAGCATCGAAGAGGAGCGCCGCCTCTTCTACGTGGCGGTCACCCGGGCCAAGCGGGGTCTCGAGCTGCTCCGACCGCGCCTGGTCCAGAGCCGGTGGGGGGGCGGCGGGGGGCCCGGCTGCCTGCTGCTCGACACCATCCCCGACCTGGACGACCGGGTCCGGACCCGCGCCTGGCAGCCGGGCGAGGCCCCGCCCGAGGCCAAGCACCCCGACGTGGCCGCCGGCGAGGAGCGGCTGGCCCGGTTCCTGGCCTTCTACAACAAGAAGGGGTGAGCCGTCCGGCTCATGGGGCCGCGGGGGGCCCGCCCCGGATGGCCAGCAGTTCGCGCTGATCGTCGCCCAGGTAGCTCCACGCCCGCAGGAGCCGCTCCCGCTCCACCGCCCGGTCGGGCGTGCCGCGGCCCTCCGTGCCGGGGTCGTGGGTCTGGTAGGTCCCGCCCGCGCGCCCGAAGACCAGCAGGCTGTGCCCCGACAGGTCGGGGCCGTCGTCCAGCGCGTGCGCGTCCACGTTGAGGATGAGGAGCCAGCCCGCGTCGAGGGCGGCATCCACGTCGTCGAGGGTGGGGGGGCGGACCTCGCGGGGGATGGGGTCCAGCTCCAGCAGCACCCGGGCCAGCGCGGCGGCGTGGGAGAGGTCGTGGTCCACCACCATCCGGGCCGCCACCGCCCCCGGGTAGGTGCGCAGGAGGGTGCGGCGGGGGTCGCTCGCGAAGGCCGCGTAGTCGAAGGGGTCGATGGCGCGGGCCTCGACGCCCAGGTGCGGCAGGGCCAGGTAGGCGGCGTGGGTCCACGTCCCTTCACCGGGACGGCGGCGGGTGAGAACGTCCAGGACCCGGAAGGGGACGGTGGTGCCGGGTCGGACCCCCTCGATGGCCATCCGCAGGGTGGCCTGCAGGCAGCGCCAGGCGTCGGGGCTGGGGTGGAACGGGGGCCGCATGCCCCGATTCTGGGGGCCCGGCGGCCAGGGTGCCACGGGGGCCACGAGGACGGGGCGCCCCGGCGGCTCCTGGCCGTCCCCCGAGGGGCCTGGGGGTGCCGCGCCGGGGGGCGCCGCGCATTACACCGCCCCCCTGCCCGGAGGAACCATGCCCACCCTGTCCGCGCTGTCCGAGCCCACCACCTACGAGAACGGGCTCGTCACCCTCCAGACCGGCGATGGCGTCGCCCTGATCACCCTCAGCAACGCCCCCGCCAATGGCTACTCCTACGAGATGATGCGCGATCTGGACGCGGCCATCCTGGAGGCCCGCTTCGACGACGCCGTCCACGCCATCGTCCTCGCAGGTGCGGGCGAGAAGTTCTTCTGCGCGGGGGCCGACATCCACGCCCTCAACCGCATGGCGCCCCGCTACAAGTACCACTTCTGCCTGCACGCCAACGAGACCCTGCTCCGCCTCGAGCACACCCCCAAGATCACCCTCGCCGCCCTGGGCGGGCACTGCGTGGGGGGCGGCCTCGAGGTCGCCCTGGCCTGCGACCTGCGGCTGGCGCGGGTGGGCAGCGGCAAGACCGGACTGCCCGAGGTCAACCTGGGGGTCCTCCCGGGCACCGGCGGGACCCAGCGGCTCGCCCGGGTGGTGGGTCGCAGCAAGGCCATCGCCCTCATGGCCACCGCCGAGCTGGTGGACTACGCCGCCGCCGCCGATCTCGGCCTGGTGGACCGCCTGGTCGAGGCCCCCGACGAGGCCTCCTTCCTCGACGAGGTCCTCGCCTTCGCCGCCACCTTCTGCCCGCCCCACCGCGCCAGCATGGCGGTCGGCCTCATCAAGCGGGCGGTCCAGTCCGGCCTCGAAGTGCCCCTCGAGCAGGGCCTGGTCCTCGAGCGCGAGCTGCAGGCCCGGCTCTTCGACAGCGCCGACGCCGCCGAGGGCCTGGCCGCCTACGCCCAGAAGCGCTCCCCCACCTTCGAGGGGCGCTGAGCGTCGGGTTTGTCACCCGACCCACACCCCCGGACCGCCACGTCGTGCCTACGATCCGCCCTGGAGGTTTCCATGGACGCCGAAGAGCTGGTCGAGCGCTTCTCCATCTTCGACGACTGGGAGGAGCGCTACGCCTACCTCATCGAGCTGGGCCGCAAGCTCGAGCCCCTGGACGCGGCCCACAAGACCGAGGCCAACCGGGTGCGCGGCTGCGTGAGCCAGGTCTGGCTCGTCCACGAGGACGACGGAGAGCGCATCCACCTCAAGGCCGACAGCGACGCCTTCATCGTCAAGGGCCTGGTGGCCGTGCTGCTCATGCTCTACTCGGGGCGGACCCGCGAGGAGATCCGCCAGCTCCCCATCGAGGACATCTTCGACGAGCTCGGCCTGTCCTCTCACCTGACCCCCAGTCGCCGCAACGGCTTCTTCAGCATGGTGGGGCGGATCCGCGGCCTCGCCGAGGCCTGAACGCCCCCGCTCACCCCGGAGACCGCCATGCGCTGGCTCCCCGTCTGCCTGCTCGCCGCCGCCTGCCAGGGCTGCGGACCCCGCGAGACCGCCGAGACCGACACCGATCCGGCCCGCGAGCCGGTGGAGGTGCGGGTCGCGAGCTTCAACACCTCGCTCTTCCAGGACGAGGCGGGCCGGCTCGCCATCCGCCTGCGCAACCCGGACTGGACCCCCGGGCAGCAGGTGGCCCGGGTGCTCCAGGAGGTGCGCCCCGACATCGTCCTGCTCAACGAGGTGGACACCGACCTCTCGGGGGAGACCGCCGACCGGCTGCGCCAGAACTTCCTGGCGGTGGGGCAGGGCGACGGCGAGCCCCTCGACTACCCCCACGTCTACGTGGCCGGCTCCAACACGGGGGTCCACAGTGGCTTCGACCTGGACAACGACGGCACGGTGGACGACAGCCCGGGCGACCAGGGCTACGGCGGCGATGCCTTCGGGTTCGGGACCTTCGAGGGCCAGTACGGCATGCTGCTGCTCTCGCGCTTCCCCATCGCCGGGGCCCGCACCTTCCAGGAGCTGAAGTGGGCCGACCTGCCGGAGCCCGGCTGGCCCGACGACCCCTCCACCGACGCCCCCGACGACTGGTACAGCCCCGAGGAGAAGGCGGTGATGCGCCTGTCCTCCAAGTCGCACTGGGACGTGGCGGTGCAGGTGGCCCCCGACCGGGTGCTGCACATCCTGGCCAGCCACCCCACCCCGCCCGCCTTCGATGGGCCCGAGGATCGGAACGGGCGGCGCAACGACGCCGAGATCCGCTTCTGGGTCGACTACATCGCCTCGGGCGCCGAGGGCTGGATGACCGACGACGAGGGCACCCAGGGCGGTCTCGGCGACGCGCCCTTCGTCATCGTGGGGGATCTGAACGCCGATCCGAACGATGGGGACACGGCGGGCGGGGCCATCAACGATCTGCTCGACCACCCCCGGGTGAGCGAAGCCCCCCCACCGGCCAGCGCCGGGGGGACGGCGGCCGCGGCGGAGCAGGGGGGCGTGAACGCCGAGCACACGGGCGATCCGGCCCACGACACGGCCGACTTCTCGGACGGGCGCGTCGGCAACCTCCGCGTGGACTACGCCCTGCCCTCGGCCGACCTCGAGGTGCGGGACAGCGGCGTCTTCTGGCCCGCCGCGGGCGAGCCCGGCGCCGAGGCCATCGAGGTCAGCGACCACCGGGCGGTGTGGGTCCAGGTCGCGGTCCCCTGATCCGGCCGGGCTGGCCCCGGCGGGCCCCGGGCGATACCGGGCCCGCACATCGCTCATACGAACACGGCCCGGTGTCCCGGGGGATCCACTCCCGGGGCTGAAACGGGAAGCCGGTGACGGCCCACCGCGTGGTGGGTCCAGTCCGGCGCGGTGCCGCCACCGTGAGGGGTCAGGCCTCGTCCGATGCCACTGGGATCACGATCCCGGGAAGGCGACGAGGATGACGGCCCCGAGTCGGGAGACCGGCCGGACCGTGTCCACCGACGACGCCCACGGTCCATGGGCGGGTGGAGTCTCCCATGCGCCCTCGTGCCCCGGGCGGTCCCCGTACCGCTGGCCGACCTGCCCCCCATCGGGGTGGGCTCCTCCTCCTCGGAATCCTCGCCCTCTCGGCCTGTGGCGACGCCGACGAGCTCGCCCCTGGCGAGGACACCGACCCGGCTCCCGACCCCGACCGCCCCTCCGAGCCCTGGCCAGCGGGGGCCGATCCCTTCGCCGACCGGGTGGTGGACTTCGCGCCGGGGGAGTTCGCCGGCTTCGGCCAGGATGTCCTGCCCCAGGTGGTCCTGGGGGGGCCGCGGGGCGCCGGCCCGGGGCAGGGCGGCCTCGACGTGCTGTCCCTGGGCCGGGAGGGCACCATCACCCTGGCCTTCGAGGACTGGATCGCCGTCGACGGTCCCGGCCCCGACCTGCTGGTGTTCGAGAACCCCTTTCCGGGCTGGGTGGAGCCCGGCCGGGTCGAGGTGAGCGCCGATGGCGAGTCCTGGGTGGCCTTCCCGTGCGATGGCCTGGACGCCGACGGCGGCTACCCCGGCTGCGCCGGCGTCGTGCCGGTGCTCGCCCACGTGGACGAGAACGACCTGGACCCCACCGACCCGGACGCCGCCGGCGGCGACGCCTTCGACCTGGCCGATGTGGGGCTCGCCGAGGCCCGCTTCATCCGGATCACCGACGATGGCACCGCCCCCGACTTCGGCTACGCCGGCCAGGCCGGTGGCTTCGACCTGGACGCGGTGGCGGTGGTGAACGGGGCCGAGCCGTGATCCCCAGCTCCCCCCGTCCGGACCGGCGGGCGGTGCTGTGGGGGCTGGGCGCGGCCCTGGCCGGCGGGCTGACCGCCTGTGGACCCGACACCCCCACCGACACCGATCGGCCGGCCCCGGCGGATCCCGAGCCGGACGGGTGCCTCCCCCCCGACGAGGTCCGGGTGCCCCTCTCGGACCACCCGGATCTGGAGACCCGCGGCTGGACCGTGGTCACCGTGCCCGACCGCTTCCTCGACGTGATCGTGGCGGCGCACGCCGGGGGCCTGGTGGCCCTGTGGCGGGTCTGTACCCACGGGGCCTGCCCCCTGTCCTGGGACCCGGACGCCGGCGAGGCCTGGTGCGGCTGCCACGGCGGACGCTTCGCCGCGGACGGCACCGTCGTGGCCGGCCCACCCCCCCGTCCGGCCCGGACCTTCCCGGTGTGGGTGGAGGGGGACGAGCTCGTGATCTGCCGGCCGGGCTAGCAGTCTGTGACGCGAACTCCCGTCGCCCGGCCGGCCCGCCCGCTTCGACCTGGACGCGGTGGCGGTGGTGAACGGGGCCGAGCCGTGATCCCTCGTCACGGCGCCCGGAGGTCCTCGCCCGCCGGGCCTTCCAGGTAGATCCGCCCCTCGGGGGTGATGCGCGTCTCGACGAAGCCGATCGCGTCGGGACCATCGGCGGGGGTGGCCCAGGTGCTCGCCAGGCCCAGCGTCCAGCTGTTCGGTGGCACCCGGACGTGCAGGCGCCCCTCGGGCACCGGGGGCGCCACCGCCCGGGCGTCCCGCAAGCGACCGGCGGCGTCCACCTCGAGGACCACGAAGCCGTCCCGGTCCGGGTCGTCCGTGTCGGCCTCCGCCATGGCCTCGGCCTGGCGCACCGCGTCGAGGAAGAAGGCCTGCGGCTCGACCCGCACCCCGCCCATCGGCAGCTCCGCCACCGTGACCGGCACATAGACCCGGGCCCCGGTGACCCGGTCCCACTCCAGGAGGGCCGTCATGCCGGCCACCACCCCGAGGGTGAGGAGCAGGGCCAGCGCCACCGCGAGCCGCCCCATCATGCCGGCACCCCATCGGCGCTCACCGCGGGGGGCTCCTTCTTGGGGTCGGATACCCGGTCCTCGTCGGGCCCGGGCGCTCCGTCCGGTGCATCGGGCATGGCCACCCGCAGCCAGAGGCGCAAGGCCAGCAGCACCCCCCCGGTGGCCACCAGGGCGAAGGCCTTGGGGAGCACGCCGAAGGGCAGATCCACCCAGGCCAGGATGCCGTAGGCGACGATGGCCAGGACGGCGGCGCCCGCCACCGTGAGCTCCCGCGAGGCCAGCCCGAGCAGCAGGAAGGCCAGGGCCACCGACAGGCCCGGCACGAAGACCCCCAGGCCCACCACCAGCACGGTGGCGAAGAGACCGCCGAGCCAGGCCTGGGTCGGGGCCCGGAGGCGGCCCAGGGTCCACGCCGTGACCGCCAGGGCCAGGAGGCCGGACAGCCCGCCCACGGCCAGGATCCAGGTCTCGTCGTCCCACCCTCGCCAGAACCGCGCCATGCCCCCGAGGGCGTAGAGGCTCGCCCCCAGGCCCACCGGCCCCAGCATGGGGCGGAGGGGGGTCGCGGCCAGGACCGGGCGCAGGGCCAGGGCGATGAGGCCGATGGCGAAGGCCAGGCCGGTGACGGCGTCCCGGATGGGGAACAGACCGGGCAGGGTGAGGGCCCCGGCCAGGCAGCCCAGCGTGGCGACGGTGGCGACGGTGCGGTGCCAGGGGTCCGGGTAGCCGAGCAGCATCAACAAGAGGACGCCCCCGGTGCTGGCCGCCACCGCGTTGGGCATGTAGGCCGGGTCGATGGGGCCCATCTCCAGGACCGCCCACAGCCCGAAGGGCACCACCAGCTCGGCGCCCACCACCACGGCGAAGAGGGCCGGGTCGAGCCAGGTCCCGACCTGATCGGGGCGGAGCCACCGGAGGGCCGTCCCCACCACGAGGACGAGCAGGGCCGGGGCCAGCACGATGGCGGGCTCCTGGGCGCACGCGACGAAGGGCACACAGCCGCAGCCCACGGTGGAGGCGGCGACGAAGCCCCCCGCCACCAGCACCGCCCGCAGGGTCCAGGGCAGGGGCTCGGGGACCGCGGTCGAGGCCTCCAGGACCGCGGTCTCCTCGACGGGCTCGGAGAGATCCTCCCGCGTGCGGAGGTGCTCCAGGGCCTGGGTGAGGGTGGGCCACCAGCCGGTCATGGGGACCCCCCGGCCTGCTCCCGGGCGCGCTGCCGCCGCCAGCCCCAGACGAGCCACCCGGTGCCGACCCCGAGCAGGACCAGGACCGTGATCGGCAGCCCCAGCCACACGTAGAACATGGCGAGCACATCCGCGTCGCCGAACTGGAACACCAGCAGCCCCAGGGCCACCGGGATCAGCGCCAGGACGGTGAGGAGCTGGACCGCCGCGGGGAAGACGTCGATCCGGCCGAGCGCGAACCCGACCTGGACGGCGACCCCGACCACCAGGAAGAGGAGGGCGCCCAGCGGATCCACGAACGTCACCTGGCCGAACATGTCCTCAAGGAGGACGAGGACGAGCAGCTCGAAGGCCCACCAGGCCAGGATGAGGAGGACCGGGACCACCAGCACCTGCCGCACCCATGGGGCGGCCCCGGGCACGCCCAGGGCCCGCACCGCCAGGAAGCCGCCCCACGCCACGGTGTGCACCAGCCCGAAGGCCAGCACGCTCAGGTCGATCTCGAGGGCCGAGGGCTGGGCGATCACCTCCGCGAGCCAGGTGCCGAGGGTCAGGTCGATGGCCAGCAGCACCCCGAGCCACGACACCGCGAGCCGCGAGGCCACCGCCCAGAAGGCCGAGAGTCCGGCCCAGATGGCCAGGAGGGTCCAGGGCTCGCCACCGGGGGCGGCGCCCATGGCCACCGTGCTCAGCGCACCGAAGGTGAGGGGGATCCCCGCCATCGCCAGCAGCTTGCCCCCCAGCCGATCCGTCCCCACCACCAGGGCCGCCACCCCGGCCGCCGCCACCGCCGTCGCCCCCACGCCGATCTGGCCGAGGCGCCCCAGGCTGCTCCAGTTCCAGCCCACCAGGTACATGACCCCCGACACGATGAGCGTCAGGCCCAGGACCAGCCCCAGCGGGTCCAGGATGCGCTTCCAGGTGGCCGGGGCGATGGGGCGGGAGACCCAGGCCGCCGCGGCCCGGTGGGCCTCCACCGGCAGGACCCCCCGCCGGCGCAGGGCGTCCAGCAGGTCGGGGTCGGCGGGGCGGGCGCCGGGATCCGGCGGGGCCATGGGCTCTCCTCGCGAGCAGGGCCGCAGGATGCCAGAGGTGGACCCGCGGTGCCCGGCCCGGATGGACAGCCCCGCGCCCCGGCGGTAGGGCGAGGCGTCCCAGGAGGCCGTGGTGAGCGAGTCGCGCAACTTCCTCGTCGAGCGCATCGAGGCCGATCTCGAGGCCGGCACCTACGGCGGGCGCGTGGTCACCCGCTTCCCGCCCGAGCCCAACGGCTACCTGCACATCGGCCACGCCAAGGCCATCGTCACCGACTTCGGCCTCGCCGCGCGCTACGGCGGCCGGACCCACCTGCGCTTCGACGACACCAACCCCACCGTGGAGGATGTGGAGTATGTCGAGGCCATCCAGCGCGACATCCGCTGGCTCGGCTACGACTGGGGCGAGCACCTCTACTTCGCCTCCGACTACTTCCCGAGGCTGTACGCCTTCGCCCAGCGCCTGGTCCGCGAGGGGCGCGCCTACGTGTGCAGCCTCTCCCTCGAGCAGATCCGGGCCACCCGCGGCACCGTCACCGAGCCCGGCACCCCGAGCCCCGACCGGGACCGCCCCCCAAAGGAGTCCCTCGCCCTGCTCGAGCGCATGCGGCGGGGGGAGTTCCCGGACGGCGCCTACACCCTGCGGGCGAAGATCGACATGGCGCATCCCAACATGAAGATGCGCGACCCGCTCATGTACCGGATCCGGAACGTCCCCCACCACCGCACCGGGGACGACTGGCACATCTACCCCATGTACGACTTCGCCCACGGGCTCTCCGATGCCATCGAGGGCGTCACCCACTCCTTCTGCACCCTGGAGTTCGAGAACAACCGGCCGCTCTACGACTGGTTCGTCGAGGCCCTCTTCGAGCCCCCCGTCCCTCGCCAGCACGAGTTCGCGCGGTTCAACCTCTCCTACGTGGTGCTGTCCAAGCGCCGGCTCATCCAGCTCGTCACCGAGGGTCACGTGGCGGGCTGGGACGATCCCCGCATGCCCACCCTGGCCGGGCTGCGTCGCCGGGGCGTCCCGCCCGAGGCCATCCGGGCGCTCATGGAGCGGGTGGGCCTCTCCCGCAACGACAGCGTGGTGGACGTCTCCCTCTTCGAGCACACCATCCGCGAGGTCCTCAACGAGCGCGCCCCCCGCCGGATGGGCGTGCTGCGGCCGCTCGAGGTCGTGGTCACCAACTGGCCCGAGGGCCGGGTGGACCACGTCGAGGCCGACGACTGGCCCCCCGACGTGCCCCGGGAGGGTGTGCGCACCGTGCCCTTCACCCGCCGCCTCTTCATCGAGCGGGACGACTTCGCCGAGTCCCCCCCGCCCGACTGGCGGCGCATGGAGCCCGGCGTCGAGGTGCGGCTCATGCACGGCTACCTGGTCACCTGCGACCGGGTGGTGAAGGACGACGAGGGGCGGGTGGTGCGCCTCGAGGTCCGCGCCGACCTGGACAGCCGGGGCGGGCAGGCCCCCGACGGCCGCAAGGTCCGCCGCACCATCCACTGGGTGAGCGCCTCCGAGGGGGTGCGCTGCACCGTGCGCCTGGTGGACCGGCTCTTCACCCTGCCCCGACCCGACGACCACGCCGACGGCTTCCTCGCCGCCCTCAACCCGGACAGCCTGGAGGTCCTGGACGACGCCATCGTCGAGCCGGCGGTGCGCCGGGGGGCGCCCGGCGATCGCTTCCAGCTCGTCCGGTCGGGCTACGTCATCGTCGACCCCGTCGATACCACCGACGATCGGCTGGTCCTCCACCAGATCGTGCCGCTCAAGGACTCGTGGTCCACCCGGGCCGTCGCCCCCGAGCCCGAGCCCGAGGTCCCCCGCAAGGCCCCCGGCCGCAAGCGCACCCGGCGCAGCGCCTCCGAGCAGCTCGACGCCCTCATCGCCGAGCGCCCCGAGATCGGCGAGCGCCTGGACGCCCTGGCCGATGCCGGGGTCTCCGACGAGGATGCCGCAACCATCGCCGTCGACGACCTCCTCCACCGCCTCTACCGCGAGGCGCTCGGCGCCGGCGCGCCCCGGGATCGGGTGGTGGTGTGGCTGGTCAACACCCTCAAGGGCGCGCTCAAGGACCGGGACCCACAGGACATCCACCTCACCGGCGCCCACCTGGCCACCCTGGTGGGCCTGGTGGAGGAGGGGGAGATCACCTCCAAGGTGGCCCGCAAGGTGCTTCCCGACGTGATCGAGACCGGCACCGACCCCGAGGCCCTGATCGACGAGCGGGGGCTGCGGCCCATCCGCGACCCGGAGCGACTGCGGGGGGTGGTGGCGCAGGTCCTGGCCGACCATCCCGACGAGGTGGCCGCCTTCCGCGAGGGCAACGCGCGCCTGCGCGGCTTCTTCGTGGGGCAGGTCATGAAGCGGACCGGCGGCAAGGCCGATCCGAAGGTGCTCCAGCGGGTGCTGGGCGAGGCCCTCGGGGGGTGAGGCGGGGGGGACCGGGGGGCGCCGTGGGTCTCCGGGGTCGTACTGAAAACGACTTTCACATTCAGCGGAAAAGGGCTAGGTCCACCGCCTGAAGGAGGTCCCATGCCCATCCATCGCTCCATCCTCGCGCTCGCCGTGCTTCTCGCAGGCTGCGCATCCCCCCATGATGACTCCGACACCGACACGGCCGTGGGACCGGAGCCGGTGTGCGAGGAGCCTCGCGAGGTCGACTGCGTGGACAGCCTCTTCCTGGACCTCTCCCTGAACGTCGGGTCGGTCTCGGAGGGCACGGTGGACACGGTGGCCGACGGCGCCGACTTCGTGAGCCGGGTCGACGCCACGGCGGGCGGTCTGCAGAACGCCCCCGAGAACCCGTGGATCTACATGCGATTCACCCCGGAAGGCCTGGAGAAGGTGCCGCTCGACGACGAGGAGGCGCTCTCCTCGATGGCGTGGCACATCGCGGCCAAGCGCTACATCCTCCGCCTCAACGGGGGCTCTTCCGGGCCCTCGTGCGTGGCCGCCACCGCGCTCCTCTCGTCCACCTATGACGCCTTGGACGCGGTGCCCGACGGCGCTCGCTTCCTCGAGGACGACTACTACACGGCCGACTGCACCCTGATCAACGACAGCTCGGGCCTGCCCGGCAGCCCGCAGGTGGTGCTGGCACCGTGGTGGTCCTACCCGGGCTGCGTGGCCACCACCGGCACGCCCTTCCTCGTGGCCCTCGACGATGGCCGCGTGGTGAAGTTCATGGTGGAGTCCTACTACGAGCAGGGTCAGGAGCGCTGCAACGAGGAGGGGGTGATGGGGAGCGGCTCGGCCCGGTTCATCTGGCGGTGGCGCTTCCTCGACGACTGACGCGGGCATCCCCTACTTGGCGGCCAGGAACCCCCGCTCGGGCTGGCCGGAGAACTGCACCTGCACCAGGAGGGGGTCGGTGCGTCCGGTCCAGCGGGTCGCGGTGTAGGGTGCCGCCGACGGATGGGAGGGATCGGGCAGCGCCCCGCCCGGGTCGCGCGGGTCGAGGCGGACGCCCCACAGCGTCGAGAGCCCGCGTCGCCACCCGCGTGCGGGCATCCAGGGCGTGGCGTGGACCGACGCGGCAGGGCCCAACACGTCTTGGAGCGCGGCCGGAACGTGCCTCGACAGCGTGTCGAGGACGAGGCGGGCGCCTGGGAGGGAGCCCGCGAGGCGGCGTACGAACGCGCCCAGGGACTTCGGGGGCAGCGCGCCGAGATCCCCGGGAGCCAGCAGCAGGTCGGGTCCTCCGGGCGGCAGGGCCCGCACCCAGCTCGCCGAGGTCGGTGTCCCCATGAGGTGCTGGTGATCCGCATCCGTGCGGATCCAGCGAGCGCGGAGCGCCAGGCCGCGGGCCGAGTCGACCCCCACCCAGTGTCCGCCCAGGTGGGAGAGGCGGAAGTGTCGGGTCCCGAGCCCCACCCCGAGCGTCACCACCCGACCGTGAGGGTGACGGCGCAGAAAGTCGATACAGATCGCGTCGAACAGGCGGGCTCGGGCGGCCCCCCGCGGGTCGGGCGGGCCGAACAGGGCGTCCAGGTCCACGGGGAGAAGGGCGTGGATGGTGATGGCATCGGGGTCGTGAAGGATCCCGTCTACCCGACGGGCCTCGCCGACCCGATCGTGGAGGTCGGCGAGGTGGGGATGGTGCGCCCGGGCAGCGCTTCGAGCGGCCCGGCGGGCCGTGAGGAGGGGATGCATCGGACCGTCCCAGCTGGGGTCAGGAGTCGCCCGGGTCGGACAGACGCCACAGGACGGGCCGCGACGCCTCGGCCCGCAGGGCGGCGAGGCGCTCCGCCGAGCGGTGCAGCTCCTCGGCGACCGCGAAGAAGGAGTTCTCGTCCACGTGCAGGGTGACGTGCCCCAGGGTCACGTGGACCGAACCGCATGTGCAGCGGTCCACGAGCACGGTGTTGGAGCGGGACAGGCGCACGGGATGGGAGCAGCAGGCCATGGGTCCTCCGGGGTGGTCTCGCTTCATGATAATGATAATCATTTTCAATATCAAGGCCCACGTGGACGTGGCACGGCGCCATGGCCCGACTAGCGATGCGGCTCAGGAGGCGGCGCGGGCGGACACGCTGTCGGCCTTGCCCGCTTCCTGATCGGCACCGGGTGGCCGGCGCCGACCTTCACCGGGCCAGACCACCGGCACCCACAGGAAGGCGAACCAGGCGATGACGGTGATCCCGACCATGGCGAGGATGGCGATTACGCCGATCCAGGCGGTCCAGGTGCTCCCGACGCGGAGATGGGGGGGGGGCTCACCGGACCAGTCGAGGGGTGTGGACCAGTCGACGCCGGAGGTGGTGGTGCCGGCAAGGACGTCAGGTACGGCCTCGATGGTCGCTCGGGGGGCGCGCCAGCCCTCCAGGGTGTACGCCTTGCCCGTGGCGTCCAGGGCTCGGAGGGTGCCGAGGGCCGGGTCGGGCGGCTCGAGCCAGGCGAGGACGACGTGATGACCCCGCGCGGTGGCGCGGGTCGAGACCACGGCGGGGCCCACGGGTGTCTGGACCCGGCGGCTCCATGCGTCAGGAGGGGGGTCCCCGACGAGGGCGGGATGGCTCGCCCCGATCACCGTGAAGACCAGGCTGCCCGCGAGCAACCCCACGGTGATGAAGGTCGGCACGGCGAGGGCCGCCAGGGCACTCCAGCTCGGACGCCGGCCGGGGCGGCCTCGACTGCGGATCCGCGAGAGTACCGACCCCGCCAGGACCAGGACCGAGAGCCCGGCGCCGAGGATCACCCACAACACCTTGCTCCACAGCCCGCCGAAGGGTGCCAGGCTCCCGAAGTGCAGCTCGTCGGCCATGTCCGACCAGCGCCGCAGCGGTCCGCTCTCCTGGGCACGCTGCACGCGCACCGGCTCCAGGGTCTCGGGGTGGAGCTCGACCCGGCTCGCCCGGTCCCGGACCAGCCAGGCGCCCGTCCGGCCGTCGACCCGGATGGCCTCGTCGGCGTGGTGCGGCCGACGGATGCCACGGACCACGAACCCGGGGGCGGCCTCCCGCGCGGCTTCAGCGATGGCGCCCAGCCTCACGGGCTCCCCGGCGCGTGGGCTCGCGGGGCTGTCCACGTGGGAGGTGTGAGGCTGCACGTCGAAGTCCGCGAGATCGCGAAGGGCGACCTCGGCCTGATACCAGACAGTGGTTCCTCCGATGACGAAGGCGAACAGGACGAGCCACAGGCCGCCGGTCCGGTGGATGTCCATCCAGCGGACGTGGGCGCCCTTGCGCAGGCGCATCCGCAGCAGATGGTTCCACCAACTCTTGTAGACGATCAGGCCGGTGGTCCCCGAGAAGAGCAGCAGAAAGCCCAGCAGCCCGAGGACGTACAAGCTCTTGGGGACGAGCAGGCCCTTGTGGTACTGGCGCAGGTAGAACTGGATGGAGAGCGCGGAGCGCACCCCGCGGAGGGCGCCGTCGGCCGGATCCAGGAGGGCCACCTGCGTCTGTCCGGAGGGCGAGAGGAGGTAGGCCATCACGGCCTGGCCGGACTCCTCGGGGGCGGACACGAACTCGAGACGATGGGCTGGCAGTTCCTCGGCCAGGGTGTCGCCGACCGCCGCCCAGTCCACCGGCGCGGGCGTTCCGCGGTAGACCGGGTCGGTGAGCGCGTCGAGCTCGTTGCCGAGCACCGCCAGGGTCCCCGTCGCGCAGATGACGAAGAGGAGCAGGCCCAGGTGGAGGCCCAGCCAGCGATGGGCCTGGTAGAGCTTCTTCCGTGCGCGCTTCATCGGATCCGGTACACCCCGAGCACATCCCCGGTGACCGTGACGCTCTCGGAGGTCTCCGTGCCGTCGACAGCGTAGACCGTGGTGACCTGGGACTCCTCGTCGATGACCGGGACGTAGGCCACGCCCTCGACCATCTGGGGATTGAAGGACAGGCCGGTGAGGGGAAGGTCCTCGAGGAGGGTGCTCGTCTCGGCCTCGAGGTCGACGACCGCCCAGCGCCACACCTCGAGCGCGAAGTAGTCGGCCGGGTTGGGGTAGTCGCCCGGGATCGTCTCTGGCGCAAAGTCCGCGTCGTAGACGCGCATGACGGCACGGGATCCCTCGATGCCGAACACGCCGGCCACGTACGGGGCGCCGGTGAGGGCTTCCGTCGACAGGACCGGATCCTCGCTGAATCCGTCGGAGCCGGCGTCATAGCGGATGAAGCACGGGGGCGGCAGCGGGTCGGGGTTGTAGATGTCGTAGACGCCGCTCCCCGAGTCGCCGAGGGCGTAGAAGCTGTCGCCGATCGCGACCCCGGGTGCGGAGGGGAAGCACCGGTCGTCGGTGTGGATCGCGAAGTCCGAGGCGTCCGTCGTCGAGATGGCCAGGATGGCGGTGGTGGGGAAGATCCCCGTCTGGTCGCCGGTCCGCCAGCCGAACGGGAACACGATCTCATCGCTCATGATCGATGGCGGGTAGATCACGGTCAGCGCGAAGTCCTCGTTGCGGAGGCCGGGGACGTCGACGGTGTCCACGATGACCATCTCGGTCGGGTCCCAGACCACGATCTGCGCCTGCTCGGGGTTGACGTAGTAGGCGGTGTCGGCGTCGATGATGCCGATGCTCGTGTAGAACAGCCCGGTGACGCCGAGGTCGGCCATGCTGAAGCGCCCCTCCTCGACGAACTGGCCCTCCGCGTCGACCGCGTAGCGCGCGACCTGGGCGGTCTCGCCCTCGAAGGTGTAGATCCTGCCGTCGAACATCAGCACCCGGGACGTCCCGGGGACCTCGAGGGAGTCGTCCAGGACGATCTCCTGGGGGCCGAGGTCGTCGACCAGGGTGACGTAGTTGGTGCGCTCGCCGATGGTCCGCACACGGTTGACGACGGCGTAGAGGGGCCCGGTGACAGCATCGGTGTCCGAGTCGGACTCCCCCCCCGTGCAGGCGGCGAGCGGGAGCAGGGCGAGGCCCAGGGTCAGGTGGCGCATGGTGTCTCCTCGGTCCGGCTGATAATGAAAGTCGCTTTCACTTGCAAGGCCTCCTCGCTCACCATCCGACGGCCAGCTTCCCGAAGGCGGCCCGTCCGGGGCGCTGTACGCCGAAGAAGTCGTAGAGTGCCGCGTCGGTCAGGTTCTGGACCTCGAGGCTGGCGCTGAGCCGCCGTCGCTCGGATTCGAGCCGCCAGGTCACGACCACGCTGTGGGAGAGCTGGGCCGGGATCCGCTGCTTGAAACCGCTCGCCCCCGCGCTCTCCCAGCCACGGAAGAAGCCGTGGACGTACCGGGTGTGCCACTGCAGGGAGAGCCGGTCTCCCGGCCGGATGACCCCGGGGAGGCCCAGGCTCAGGGTCCCGTTGGCCATCATCCACGGCAGGTTGGGGATCCGATCGCCCTTGAAGCTCTCGAAGGCGCCCTCATCGCTCACGTTGCGGATGTCGTAGACCGAGCCGTTGAGGTCGAGGCCCACCCAGTCCCCCGGCGACGCCCACCCCGCGGCGGCCTCCGCGCCGAGGGAGCGGGCCTCGAACACGTTGTCATAGGTGAAGTTCCGATCGCTGCCGAGCAGGATGATCAGGTCCCTGGCGCGCCGGAGGCTGCCATGGGCCTCGCCGGTCCACCGGCCCGTGGACCCCTCGCCCCCGCCCTCCAGCGACAGGTTGGCGTTGTGGCTCGTCTCGGGTGCCAGGTCGAGGTTGTCCTGGATGAGCGCGCCGTCGCCGAAGACCTCCACGGGGCTCGGCAGTCGGGTGGCCCACTCGTAGCTCACCTTCAGCCGGAGGCCGCGGGTGAGGTCGATGCGCAGGCCATCGCCCACGCCGAGGCGCTGGGCGGTCCGGTCGGCCCGCTGGAAGCCCCCCGTGACGATGGGCTCCTCGCCGCGGATGGCCTGGAGGTAGTGCTTGACGAAGGCGCGCTGTTCGAGGCCCTCGCCAGCCGCGAACAGCCGGTGCTCGGCGGCGGAGATCCAGTGCAGGGCGTCGCGCTGGGCCGAGGCCGGGTCGGGACCGGTCCCGTCCCATCGCAGGTCCTCCCCGGTGCGCGAGAAGCCGTCGACGGCCGTGGTCAGCTGGAGGCGGTGCCGCGCGTCGGGGGTCCAGCCGACGGCCGCCCGGGCGTTGACGCTGCGGTCGTACAGTCGTCGGTCGGAGGCGGCCCGGGAGACCTCCCCCGCGGTGCCCCGCTCCCCGATGCACAGGCCGAACCAGTCGTAGATGCAGGCGCCCACGTCCTCGAAGCGGCGCCGGGCCAGGCTCCCACCCACGAACGCATCGATGTCGAGGGTGGGGCCGGGTCGATGGGTGTACCGGGCGACGCTGCCGAAGGTGCGGGTGGACTGGACGGGCTCGCCGTAGGGCAGCGTCATGACCGTGTTGTGCTGGATCTCCTGCCGCAGGGTGCTGCCGAACGCCCTCAGGGTCAGCCGGTCCGCCCAGGCGCGGTCCACGAGTCCCACCTCGACCGCGCCGCCCGCGGCGGTGTAGGCATCGTGGAACCGTCGGACGGTCGTCGGCGACAGGCGGCCCTGCGCATCGGGGACCTCGACCTGCACGTTGTAGTCATTGGCGCTGTGGTCGAGCCAGGCCGAGCCCGTCACGCGGACCGCATCGCCCTGGTGGCGCGCCTGGAGCGCGAGCCGATGGGTGTCAAAGCTGCCGAGCTGGTAGGAGGCGCTGCCGCCCGAGCCGTCGGCGCCGGTCTCCGTGACCAGGTTGACCGCACCGCCCAGGGCGTCGGCGCCCAGCCGGACGGGGACCACGCCGCGGTAGACCTCGACCCTCCGGATCAGGTCGACGGGGACGGTGCCGAGGCCCAGGGGGTAGCCGGCGGCGTCGAGGGGCATGCCGTCGAGGAAGAGGCGGACCTGCTGCCCGGTGAATCCGGCCAGCGACAGCCGGGCCGAAGAGCCCGCGCCCCCCGAGCGACGGATCGACACGCCGCGGCTGCGTGCCATCACCTCGCCCAGGTCGGCCGACTGCTCCTGGGCGCGCTCCGTGTCCACCACACTCACCGCCTCGGAGGAGCGCGCGAGGGCCTCGGCCTCGCTCGGCGCGCGCACCTCGATGACCGCGTCATCCCCTCCGTCCGGGTAGACGAGCTGGACGTTCATCCGGGAGGCACCCGCGTCCACCACGAGCGGGACCTCGTACAGGCTGCCGGACGGGTCCAGCACCGTCAGGCGCCAAGCCCCCGGGGGAACCGCATCGGCGACGAAGCGGCCGTCGACGGGCCGCAGGCGGATCGGCGGGTCGTCCTGGCGCTCCAGGCGGACCCGGGAGCCGTGTGGGGGCAGGGGATCGCCGTCGGGGGCCCGGATCGTCAAGAACAGCGGCTGGCGGGTCTGCGAGGTCGCCGTCGCGCCAGAAGACGTGGATGGAGGTCCGTCGGGCGCCTCGGAGGGGATCTCTCCAGGCGCCGTGGCGAGGGCCGGGCCCGGCACGAAGAGCAGGTACAGCACGATGCTGGCGGTGGGTCTCACGGGGCGCCGGTAGCTCGGTCCGCCGGCGTGGGGTAGGCCACGCCTGTATCGAAAATGCAAGTCATGTTCAAGAGCAGAGGAGATGGCCGTGGGATCCTCCGTGCAACACGATCGCGTTCCCGTCGACCTCGGACCGGTCCAAGAGACCCTGCTCATCCCACTGCTGGGCCGGGCCCGGGAGTCCAGCCGTGGCCGGGCCCTGCTCCGGGACCCCAAGGCGGCCGAGATCGTGGCGGCCCTGGACTACGACTTCAGCAAGTGGGAGGGCACGCCGACCCTGCGCGGGGCGTGCCTGCGGACCCTGATGTACGATCGCCGCGTCCAGGCCTTTCTCGACGCCCACCCCGGCGGCACGGTGGTCGAGATCGGCGCGGGCCTGAACACCCGCTACGAGCGGCTGGACAACGGCCGTGCACGGTGGGTGGAGCTCGATCTCCCGGACAGCATGGCGCTCCGGCGACGCTTCTTCGCGGACACCGAGCGGCGGACCCTCGTGACCGGGAGTGTCCTGGACGCGGGATGGCTCGACGACGTGGCGGCCCGACCCGGCCCCTGGCTGTTCGTCTCCGAGGCCGTCCTCATCTACCTGGAGGCGCCCGAGGTCGAGCAGGCGATCCGGTCCATCGGCCGTCGCTTCCAGGGGGCCAGCCTGCTCATGGACCTGACCTCCTCGCGGATGGTGGATCGTCAGCATCGCCACGACGCCATGCGGCATCTGCCGAAGGAGAGCTGGTTCCGCTGGAGGTGTGATGATGCGACCGCGCTGGAGTCGTGGGGCCTGAAGCTCGTGCACGAGGAGACGTTCGCCGACCTGCCCGGTGACGCGCTCATGGCCTCCCCTACGGTCTGGAAGTGGATGGCCCGGCTGGCGCCCTGGCTGTTTCGCCGGCTCACCCGGGACTATCGGATCTGCATGTTCGACCTCGTCGCACCCCGGTGAGGGGCCGGCCGAGGAGCGGCCTTCGCGCAGCGTGACCCACCGACGCTCACCCCTCGTCGGGCACCGCGTCCAGATCGGCGTAGATGGCGTCGAGGCCCAGCGTGACCCCGTCCCGCCTGCGGAGCTCCAGGACCGTTCATGAGCGACCACATGCGCGACATGCTGGAGGCACGCCGCCTCACCCCCCGTCCAACCCACGCACCGCCTCGGCCAGTCTCGCCGGGCAGCTGT
>CAZPJM010000008.1:0-38692 GCA_964586865.1 uncultured Enterobacteriaceae bacterium | reverse complement strand
CGAAACCGGCGTCCTGGACCGGACTCGGTCCCTTTGCATCACAGCCTGCTAGGGGGCCTCAGCCGCGGAAGCCGGTGGCCACGGCGAAGAACTCGCGGCTATTCTTGCGGACCGCCTCGGGCCGGACGCGCTTCAGCTTGCCGAAGCGCGCCTTCACGTCGGTGCAGAAGGCGTTGGCGTCCTCGCCGTCGAAGACCTTGCACACGAAGTGGCCGCCGGGAGCCAGCAGCTCGCCGGCCACCTCGAGGGCCCGACGGGCCAGGGCGATCTGCTCCACGTGGTCATGGAGCCGGTTGCCGGTGGTCCGGGGCGCCATGTCGCTCACCACCGCGTCGGCCGGGCCGCCGAGCGCGGCTCGGAGCTCCTCGGTCGTCACCTCGTGGATGCTGCGCGGGATCCAGGTCCCGCCGGGCAGATCCGGAGCCTCCAGATCCACCCCCACCACCCTGCCCTTCCTGCCGACCCGCTGGAGCAGGTAGCGGCTCCACGATCCCGGGAAGCACCCCAGATCCACCACCCGCTGCCCGGGCTTGAACAGGCGGAACCGCCGCTGGACCTCCTCCAGCTTGTAGACGGAGCGGGCGGCATAGCCCTCCTCCCGGGCCTTCCGGGTGAAGCGGTCGGGCTTGCGGTACGGGTTGGACACGAGACCTCCGGGCCCCCGCATAGCCCGGCCCGACGGGTCATCCGGCCGTCACCACCCCGTCGCCTTCCCTTGCGGGTCGCGTCAGGCTTTGTCACACTGCGGCGCGCGTCCACGTACGCCCCGTCCCCCCCGCCGCTGTCGACGACGCAGGAGAGCCCCATGCTCCGAGCCCCGCTCCTGGCCCTGCTGGCCCTCTCCCTCGGTGCCTGCGCCGACGGCACCGCCCAGGACACGGTCGACACCGACGTCGCCGACACCGACACCGGCCCCCCCGAGCAGGACGACTTCGACCAGGACGCCATCCTCGACGTGCACGAGGGCGACGGCGACATGGACCAGGACGGCCTCGAGAACTGGGAGGACCGCGACAGCGACGGCGACGTGATCCGTGACCGGGTCGAGGCCGGCGATGGCGATCTCTTCACGCTGCCGGTGGACTCGGACGGGGACGGGGCCCCCGACTACCTGGACTTGGACAGCGACAACAACTGCATCGGCGACACCATCGAGGCCGGGCAGGACAACGGCGGCGCCGTGGACACGGACGAGGACGGGGTCCGTGACTTCGCCGACCAGGACAACGACGGCGACGGCATCGACGACGTCTACGAGATCGTCGACACCGAGGCCTGCCGGCCGGTGGACACGGACTCGGACGGCACCGACGACTACATGGACGACGACTCGGACGGGGACGGCATCCTGGACACCTACGAGGCGGGCACCAACGCCTTCAAGCGCACCCCGCGCGACACGGACGGCGATGGCCGGCCCGACTTCCAGGACCTGGACTCGGACGACGACGGCAGCCCCGACCGCGACGAGCGGGGCACCCCCAGCGGCGAAGAGCCCGTCGACACCGACCAGGACGGCCTGTACGACTTCCAGGACACGGACTCGGACGGCGACGGCCTCTCGGACTGGGACGAGCGGAACATCCACCGCACCGACCCCTATGACTTCGACTCGGACGGCGACGGCTTCGCCGACGGCGCCGAGGTCCTGGCCGAGACCGACCCCCTCGATGGCGAGGACGTGATCGATGGCATCTACGTGGTGGTCCAGGAGCGCACCACGGTCGAGGAGATCTTCAACTTCGAGCCCCGGATCCAGCGGGGCGACATCGCCTTCCTGACCGACACCACGGGCTCCATGGGCAACACCATCACGGCGGTGCAGTCCTCCTACTCGACCCTGCTCACCGATCTGACCGCCACCTTCGAGGACGTGGCCGGCGGCGCCGCCAAGTTCGAGGACTACAACTCCGGGGGCTTCGGCGGGGGCACCAACAAGCCCTTCGACCTGACCATCGGGGTGACGACGGACGCGGCGGCGGTCTCCTCGGCCGTGGCCTCCTGGCGGCCGAACGGCGGCGGCGACACTCCCGAGTCCGCCATCGAGGCCATCTATCAGACCGCCAGCGGCGCCGGCTACGACCAGAACTGCAATGGCCGCTTCGACGCCCAGGACGACGTGCTGCCCTTCCTGGCCGACAGCTCCGACCCCTTCGGCGGCTCGGCCGGCGAGTCCTACGACCCGAGCCTGCCCGAGGCGGGCACCCGGGGCGGCATGGGCTTCCGCGAGTTCTCCTTGCCGATCATCCTGTACGCGACCGACAACCTGATGCGGCATCCCTCGGCCTCGGGGTCGCACCGTGCCACCCCGGGGGGCTGCCCCATCGACGCCGACTTCTCGGACGTGGTGGTCGCCCTCGATGACCTCGGTGGCTACCTGATCGGCGTCAACGTCACCGGCAACGCCGCCCGCGGCCCCGGCATGGAGATGTACACCCTCGCCGAGGACACCAACTCCTATGCCGACATCGACGGTGACGGCGTCGCCGACGATCCCCTGGTCTTCATCCTGGACCAGGGGTCCGGCACCTTCGCCAGCGACTTCTCGGACTTCGTCCTCACCGCCGTGGACCAGCTCGTCAGCTCGATCCGATTCTCCGAGGTCACCCTCGAGGTCCAGGGCGACGAGTACGGCTTCGTGACCAACATCGATCCCGAGCGCTACGAGGACCTGGACCCGAACCAGGGCAGCGCCGAGCTGCCCTTCACCCTCACCTTCCGGGGTTCCGTGGCCGGCGTGCAGGAGGATCAGACCTTCCTGCTGCGGCTCAACGTCATCGGGGACGGCACCACGCTCCTCGACTCGAAGGACATCATCGTGGTGGTCCCCGGCCGCGGCTGATCCGGCTCAGGCCCGGCAGGCCGCCTCGATGCGGTCCCACACCGGCTCCCGCCCCTCGCCCGTCAGGCTGCTGAACGGGGTGGGTGGTCCGGGCAGCCCGAAGCCCCGGGCCAGCGCCTGGAGGGTGGGCTTGCGCTGGTGCTTCTTCAGCTTGTCCACCTTGGTGGCCACCACCTCGAGGGGCAGGCCGGCCGCCAGCAGGCCCTCGACCAGCGCCAGATCCAGCTCCTGGGGCTCCCGGCGGGCGTCGATGAGCAGCACCACCAGGCGCAGCGCCGCCCGCTCGCCCAGGTAGCGCTCGATCATGGGCTTCCACCCTGCCTGGACCGCCTCGGGGACCCGGGCGAAGCCGTAGCCCGGCAGATCGGCGAAGACGCAGGCATCGCCCACCCGGAACAGGTTGATCCGCTGGGTCCGCCCCGGCCGCCCCGACACCCGGGCCGCCTTCTTCCGTTGCAGCAGGGTGTTGAGCGCGCTCGACTTCCCCACATTGGACCGGCCCGCGAAGGCCACCTCGGGAAGCCCCACCTCGGGCAGGTCGGTCTCGTCGAACGAGCCCAGGAACGTCACCCGACCGACCTGGTTGCGCACCGCCTCACCTCCCGTCCCTGGCCGGGACGCGTCGCGCGGTCTATATCGGGATCGGTGGCGTCACCACCCGCGTGGGACGCCGCGCCTTCCCGGAGCCCGCGCCATCACCTGGCAGCGCCCCAAGGTCACCGAGACCGTCCCGGCCGACCGTCCCCTCTGGCTGGTCAGCGACCTGCACCTGGGGGACGGCACCCCGTCGGACGCCTTCTTCGGCAAGGACCGCCACCTGGTGGCCCTCATCCGGCGCGTGGCCCGCGAGGGCGGCATCCTGGTGGTCGCCGGCGATGCCCTGGATGTCCAGCAGGCCTGGACCATCACCCGGATCCTGCGGGCCCACCAGGATCTGCTGGGCACCATGAGCGACCTGGCCCGCCAGGGACGCCTCGTCTACATCGTGGGCAACCACGACGACGACCTCTCCCTGTACCGGGACCTCCTCCACTTCCGCGTCTGCGACAGCCTGCACGTGGGCGACGTGGCCCTGGTGACCCATGGCCACGAGCTGGATCCGTTCATCGGGACCCACCTCGAGGGCAGCAACTGGGCCACCCGCAGCCATCACCTGGCCGAGCGCTACCTGGACACCTGGCTGCGCCTGCCCCTGGGCGAGTTCTACACGCTCCCGAACCGCCTCATGTTCTGGCTCACCCACAAGGCGGGCCTGGCGGCGCGCCTGGCCCAGCACGCCGGGCGCCGATTCGGACGCGACGATCTGGGCCGCGCCTTCCTCGAGCACCTGGACTACTGGGCCCGGAGCAACATGGGCGACCCCATGGGCATGCTGACCCCGGCCCTCGCGCGCCTCTCCGAGGGGCCGTGGCGCTTCACGGTCTGCGGGCACAGCCACCTGCCGGGCGTGGTCCACCACCCCGACCTGCCGGATCGCGCCTACGTGAACCTGGGCTCGTGGACCTTCGGGAGCAGCCAGTACGCCACCTGGGACGGGGAGCGCTTCGAGGTGCGGGACTGGCGGACCGGGCGCCGCTACGGCGACGAGCTGTACCGGCCGGCCCTCACCGGCGTCCTGGACGAGAAGGACTTCTGGCAGTGGTGGCGCGAGAACTACATGGGCTGGCTCCGCTTCCGCGAAGGCGAGGAGCGTCGCGGCACCCTGCGCGGCTGGGAGGCCTACGTGCGCGACCACCAGCTCCTGGCCCAGCTCCCCGACGAGGAGCTCCCCGCCCTCCCACCGCCGCCCCTGGCGGATCCTCCCGATCTGCGCGCCCGGGTGGCCGACGCGGACGAGCGCGCCGAAGCGGGTTAGCCCGGCGGCCCCGTGTTCGACGGGATCGTTCGCCATCGAGGCCCTCATGGACCTGATCGTCGCCGCCCTGCCCCTCCGCGGCCTGACGCTGCTGCCCGGCGCCTTCCGGGCCGTGCCCATCGGCCGGCCCACCAGCGTCGCCGCGGTGGAGCACCACCTGGCCACCCAGGCCACCCTGGTGGCGGCGACCCAGGTGGACCCGGAGATCGACGACCCGCTCCACGCGGCCATGGCCCCGGTGGGCGTGACCTGCCGCGTCTCCCGGGCCGTCCGCCTGCCCGACGGCGGGGTCCAGGTGCTCCTCGAGGGCCTGGAGCGCCACCACATCGATGGTCCCCTCCGCGTCGAGGACGGCATGACGGTGGCCGCCATCCGCCCGCTGGAGGCCCCGCACGACGACCCGGTGGAGCTGGACGCCACCGCCGCCGAGCTGGCCCGCCTCTACCAGCAGATCCTCACCGAATCGGGGGTCCGGGGCGACGACGGGCAGGTGCTCGCCCCCCCCGAGGGCGACGCCCAGCGCCTCGCCGACCAGCTCAACGGTCAGCTCGACCTGCCCTGGGACGACCGCCTCTCCATCCTGGCCGAGCCCTCCACCCTGGTCCGGCTCCAGCGGCTCATCGACCACTGCGCCCGGGCCCTCGCCGCCCATCGGATCTCCACCGACATCACGGCCCGGGTCCAGGCCGCCATGGACAAGAGCCAGCGCGAGTACCAGCTCCGCGAGCAGCTCAAGGCCATCCGGGCCGAGCTTGGGGATCACCAGGGCATCGACGCCGAGGCCGACGCCTTCGAGGCGCGAATCGAGGATGCCGGGATGCCGCGCGAGGTGCGCGAGGAGGCGCTCCGCGAGGTGGAGCGGCTGCGGCGCATCCACATGGACTCGGCCGAGTACAGCATCCTGCGCACCTGGCTCGAGGCGGTGTGCGACCTGCCCTGGAAGGTGGCCACCCAGGACACGGTGGAGCTGGGCCGCGCGCAGCGGGTCCTGGACGAGGATCACTACGGCCTCGAGACCGTGAAGGAGCGGATCCTCGAGTACCTGGCGGTCCGGCGCCTCAAGCCCGACAGCCAGGGACCCATCCTGTGCTTCGCCGGACCCCCCGGGGTCGGCAAGACCTCCCTCGGCCGCTCCATCGCCCGGGCCCTGGGCCGGAACTTCGGACGGATCGCGCTGGGCGGCGTCAAGGACGAGACCGAGATCCGCGGCCACCGCCGGACCTACATCGGTGCGCTGCCGGGCCGGATCACCCGCGCCCTCATCCGCGCCGGCAGCCAGAACCCGGTGCTGGTGCTGGACGAGCTCGACAAGGTCGGCTCGGACGCCCGCGGCGACCCGGCCAGCGCCCTGCTCGAGGTCCTGGACCCGGAGCAGAACCGCGCCTTCGTGGATCACTACCTGGACGTGCCCGTGGACCTGTACCAGGTCCTCTTCATCGGCACGGCCAACATCATCGACACCATCCCCGCCGCGCTGCAGGACCGCCTCGAGATCATCGACATCCCCGGCTACACCGAGGAGGACAAGACGACCATCGCCCGGCGCTTCCTGCTGCCGCGGATCGCCGCCAGCCACGGCCTCTCAGGCAAGCAGGTGGCGGTCACCACCGCGGCCGTGCGCCGGGTCATCCAGGACTACACCCGCGAGGCCGGCCTGCGCGAGCTGGACCGCCAGCTCCAGAAGCTCCACCGCAAGGTGGCCCGGCGCATCGTCGAGGGGCACGAGCGGCTGGTCCGGATCACCGACAAGGCCCTGCCCCGCTACCTGGGGCCCCCCCGCTACTTCCAGGAGCTGGCCGAGCGGGTGGACCAGCCCGGCGTGGTCATCGGCCTGGCCTGGACCGCCACGGGCGGCGACATCCTGTTCGTCGAGGCCACGCGCATGCAGGGCCAGGGCGGGCTCAAGCTCACCGGCTCCCTCGGCGACGTCATGAAGGAATCGGCCGAGGCCGCCATGTCCTGGCTGCGCAGCCACGCGCTGTCCTACGGCATCCCCAGCGAGACCTTCGAGGCCCTCTTCCACCTGCACGTCCCCGCCGGCGCCATCCCCAAGGACGGCCCCTCCGCCGGGGTCACCATGGTGACCGCCCTGGCCAGCGTCTCCACCGGCCGGCCGGTGAAGGCCCGGGTGGGCATGACCGGCGAGATCACGCTCCGCGGCAAGGTGCTGCCGGTGGGCGGCGTGAAGGAGAAGGTCCTGGCAGCGCGGCGGGCCGGCGTCGAGCAGCTCATCCTGCCGCGCCACAACCGCAACGACCTCGAGGACGTCCCCGAGGTCCTGCGCCGCGACCTGGTGTTCCACTTCGTGGACACGGTGCCCGAGGTGCTCGAGCTGGCCCTCGCCGACCGTCCTCGGAGCGCGCCCGGTTGACGGGGGCCCCCCACCCGGTTGTGTTCCTCACAGTTCCCTGGTGACGGAGCCTCCGGTGCAGCTCCCTGCGACCTTCGGCAAGTACGAGCTGCTCGAGCGCATCGCCACGGGCGGCATGGCCGAGGTCTACCTCGCTCGGAGCTTCGGCGTGGCCGGCTTCGAGAAGCGGCTGGTCATCAAGCGGATCCGCCCCGCCCTCGCCCAGGACCCCCACCACGTCTCCCTCTTCATCAACGAGGCGAAGATCGGTGTGCACCTGAACCACGAGAACGTGGTGCAGGTCTACGACCTGGGCCGGGTGGGGCGCGACTGGTACATCGCCATGGAGCACCTGCACGGCCGCGACCTCAACAAGCTGGTCAAGCGCCTGCGCGCCGAAGAGCGCCGCCTGCCCGTGGACGTGGCCGTCTACGTGGTGGCCGAGGTCTGCCGCGGCCTGGCCTACGCCCACGGCCTCACCGACGCCGAGGGCCGGCCCCTCGGCCTGGTGCACCGCGACGTCTCGCCCCACAACATCCTCCTCACGTTCTCCGGCGGCGTGAAGCTGGTGGACTTCGGCATCGCCCGACTGGTGGGCACCGGCTCGAGCCCGGTCCCCACCCTCGCCGGCGCCCCGGACGACACCCGCCAGGCCGAGGGCGACGACGCGGCCGACGCCCCGCCCCGCCGACCCGGCGGCGGCAAGTACGCCTACATGAGCCCCGAGCAGGCGCGCGGCGATGCGGTGGATCACCGCACCGACGTGTTCAGCGCCGGCATCGTGCTGTGGGAGCTCCTGGTGGGACACCGGCTCTTCCAGCACGACGACCCGGCCGAGAAGCTCCGCCGGGTGCAGCAGGCCATCATCCCCGACCCCGCCGACGAGGGCGTCACCGTCGGCCCCGACCTCTCCGCCATCCTCCGCCGCGCCCTGGCCGGCGACCGCGCGGATCGCTACCCCTCCGCCGCCCTCTTCGAGGAGGACCTGCGCGCCTGGCTCTACGAGCGCGGCCGCCTCGACGGGCGCGCCCGCCTCATGGCCCTGCTCCGCGAGGCCTTCCCGGACGAGGCCCGCACCCGGGACCGCGCCCCCGGCCTGGAGCGGATGCTGGCCGACGTGGCCCGGCTCGGCCACGCCGAGCACACCCCCAGCGGCACCCCGGGCCCCACCCCCGCCCAGCCGCCCCTGCCCGAGCGGCTCCGCCCCGCCCCCGGCGAGCGGAAGCGCGTGGTCGCCCTCATGGTCGACGTGGACGGCATGACCGAGCTCTCCCGACGACTCGACCCGGAGCCGCTGTTCAAGCGCCACTTCCAGATCCTGCGCTGGCTGCGGCGCACCGTGGACCACTACGACGGCATCGTCCAGCGCATGGTCGACGACCAGGCCCTCCTGCTGTTCGGCGTGCCCCGCACCCGCTCGGACGATCTCGCCCGCGCCCTCGAGTGCGCCCTCGAGCTCCAGCGCACCGTGGGCGACCTGCGGGGCCGGGGCCTCGACCTGCGCCTCGCCATCGGGGTGCACGCCGGCGACGTCACCGTCGACCTGACCCGCCGCCAGACCCGCTACGTGGCCCGGGGCGACACCACGCGGCTGGCCCGGCGGCTCTCCGCCATGGCGGACGAGGGCGAGATCCTGGTCAGCAAGCGGATCCTCGACGCCTGTCAGGCCCTGTTCCGCTTCCGGGGGGGGCCGGATCTGCGCAACCGCGGAGGCCGGTCGCCCACCCCGACCTTCCGGCTCGAGGGGCGCCGTCACGGCCTGCGGGTGGCGGGCAAGGGACCGTGGCTGCGCCGCGGCGGCGAGATCGACACCATCCAGGGCGCCCTGAAGGACGTGATGTCGGGGACCGGCCGGGTCCTGATGCTCACCGGCGACATCGGCAGCGGCAAGACCCGGCTCGCCATGGAGCTCCGTGACCTGGCCCTCCGTCGCGGCGTGCCCGTCTACCTGGCCGCCGCCCGGCCCTGGGGGCAGGATCCGCCCATGGAGGTCTTCCGCGACCTCCTCCACGACATCCTCGGCACCCAGCCCGATCTCCCCCGGGAGCGGCTGGCCCGGCAGGCCGAGCGCCTGTCCCAGCTCGGCCTGGGCCCCTCCGACCAGGGGGCCCTCCGCGCCCTCCTCGGGATCGGGCCCGCGGGCAACCTGGGCGAGGAGGCGGTCTGGCGTGGACTTCGGCACATGCTGGCCTCGCTGGGGCGGGAGCGGCCGGCCCTGGTCCTGCTCGAAGACGTCCACCACCTGGCCCCCGGGGAGCGCGCCAGCCTCCGCCGGCTCTTCGAGGGCCTCGCCGAGGTGCCCCTGCTGGTGCTCCTCACCCACACCGGGCCCCCGGGCCCCGAGCTGGACGGGCTGGGCACCCGCGTCGAGCTCGGCGCCTTCCCCCGGAAGAGCCTGGAGCGGCTGGTGCGGGAGCTGCTCGAGGCCGAGGAGATCGACCCCGCCATCGTGGACCTCACCGAGCGCACCTGCGAGGGCAACCCCCTCTACGCCGAGGAGATCGTCAAGTACCTGCTCCAGGAGGGCCGCATCGCCCGCGAGGACGGCCGGGCCACCCTGACCGCGCCGCTCCAGGGCCCGGCCCTGCCCGACTCGCTGGCCGGGCTCATCGCGGCCCGCATCGACGCCCTGGACGCCGCCAGCAAGGGCGCCCTCCAGCTCGGCGCGGTCATCGGCCCCACCTTCTCCCTCGGTCTCCTGGGCGAGGCCATGGGCATGGACGACCCCACCCCGCTCGTCTCCGATCTGGCCAGCCACGGTCTGGTCCAGCACGCCGAGGCCGACACCAGCGACACCTGGACCTTCTCCTCGGAGCTGGTCCGGGAGGCCGCCCTGCGCAGCATCCTGGGCGTCCAGAAGCGGACCCTGCACCGCCTCGTCGCCGAGGCCTACGAGTCGCTCCACGCCGACGACCTCGCCCCCCACGCCGAGGTCCTGGCCACCCACTGTGCCGAGTCGGGCCGCCTGGTCGACGCCGCCCGCTACCTCTTCGATGCGGGGCGCCGCCTGGAGGCCGCCCAGTTCCTCGAGCGGGCCCGGTCCGCGTATGAGCGGGGCCTGCAGGTCGTCGCGCGCATCCCCGAGGAGCCCGAGACCTGGGATGCCCGGGTCCAGGGGGAGGCCATGCTGAGCTACCGGTCCGGGGCCCTGTCCCGGCTGCTGGGCGAGGAGAAGCGGGCCGAGCGAGCCCTCCAGGTGGCGCTGGACATCTCGGGCGACGCGGGGCTGCCCTGGATCGAGGTCCGGGCCCACCTGGAGCTGGGCCGCCTCTTCCTGACCCGCGGGCGCATGACCCTGGCCGAGGCCCACATCGGACAGGCCCGGTCCCTGGCCCGGATCGAGGGGGATCCCGAGCTGGCCATGGAGACGCTCGAGGCGGCGGCGCACCTGGCCTACGAGCAGGGCCTCAACGAGCGGGCCGAGGCGCTCTGGCAGGAGGCGTTGGGGCATGCCCGGGGCGACCCCGCCGCCACCGCGCGGTGCCGCCTGGGCATGGCCAGCCGGCGGATCCGGGAGGGCGATCTGGCGGCCGCCTCGGACCTCCTCGACGAGGCGCTCGACAGCGCTCGTCGCAGCGAGGATCGCATCCTGGTGGGCCGGGTCCTGAACAACATGGGGCTGTTGCACTACTGGTCGGGTCACTTCGACGCGGCGCTGGCCGCCTTCCGCGATGCCCTGCAGGTCCGGGAGGGCATCGGCTACACCGCCGGTGTGGTCATCAACCACCACAACATCGGCGATGTGCACTTCAGCCGCGGCGATCTGGCCCGGGCCTGGGTGGCCTTCGCCCGGAGCCGGGAGCTGGCCCGCGAGATGGGCTGGCAGCGCGGCATGGTGCTGAACGAGGTCTACCTGGGCTCCATCGATGCGGTGCGGGAGGGCTTCCAGGCCGGCCTGGATCGGATCCTGGCGGCGCGCGACGCCGCGCGGGAGCTGGGCGACGTGGAGATCGCCGCCAACGGGGCCCTGCTCGCCGCGCGGCTGCTGCGGGATCAGGGCCGAAGCGACGAGGCCGGGGCGCTCCTGGACGAGGCCCGGGCCGAGGCCACCGAGTACGGCCTCACCACGCTGCTGGCCAGCATGGAGGCCCTCGCCGGCGACCTGACGGAAGGGCCCGACGGCGAGACCCCGACCGCCGTGCCGTCTCGGGAGCCGGGCGACGCGGACGGCGCAGGTTGATCCAGGCCCCCGGGGCGCTCAGGCCACCCGGCGGTCCCGGGCGGTGAGCCGTCGGCGGGCGGGCGGGTCTGCCCGGAGGCGCCACTGCCGGACCCAGCGGAACACCCGCCGGTGGACGGGCTGGGGGGTGGCCGCCCGCACCGCGATCCACGGCACCTCCTCGTGGGTGGAGGGGCCCTCGTACAGCCGGTCGGGCAGCGCCCAGGACAGGAGGTGGTCCAGGGCGGGCTGCATCGTCACCACGTAGACCGCCCCGGAGCCCCTGCGGCAGGCATGGCGGCAGGCCTCGCGCAGGGCCTTGCGCTGGAGGGGGTGCGGGAGATCGCCCCGTACCCAGAAGGCCGCAAGCTCGCAGGCCCGGTCCGGGATGACCACCTCGGAGGGGAGCAGCTCCACGCCCATGGGGGTGCGCGGGAGCACATAGCCCCCGACCACCTGCTTGCGGTGGACGAACAGGCGTCCGTGGTTCTCGAGCACCCAGTTCTGATCCGTCGAGATCCCCGCATACCGGGAGCTGGCATCCGCGAAGGCGCGGGCCTGGTCCAGGTTGCCGATGTCGATGGAACGCATGGCCCCTCCAGCACCCCCAACCTGCCACGGGTCGAGAGGGTGCGTCGAGTCCGGGAAATGTCAGAGCTGGGCGAAAGCACCCAGGGTCCCGTACCGACCGGGCAGGATCCCGCGCGGCGTCGTTGAACCGGGTTCGAAGTGGGGACCGGCGAGGAGGCCCGCATGGACGGATCAGCCGTCCGGGCCGGGGTGCAGCGTCCCGAAGCGCTCGATGAGGGACCGGGCCTCGGGGGAGAGCTCGCGAGGGACGACGATTCGCAGCCGGACCATCAGGTCCGAGGGGGTGCCGTCGGGGCGGCTCGGCCCGCGCTTGCGGAGCCGCAGCCGGGTCCCGGAGGAGGTCCCCGGCGGCACCGTGAGGCGGACCCGACCCTGGGGCGTCTCGACCTCGACCCGCCCTCCCAGGATGGCCTGAGCCACGCCGATGTCCACGACCTGATCGGTGTCCTCGGCGGGATCGGGCCCCTCGCCCTCGGGGCCTCGGGAGGATCCGCCGGTGCGGTCCTGGGAGGGCTCGTCGGGGCTGTCGGGCTCGGCCACGACCCGGACCCGGACCACCAGATCGCCGTAGGGACCCCCATAGGCCCCGGCGTCGCCCCGCCCCTTCTCGTGCAGCACCTCGCCGTCGCGGGTCCCCGCCAGCAGCCGGACGTCGGCCAGGTCCTGGATCCGGACCACGCCCGGGTCCGGGGCGCCCGGCCGCCACGAGTCGGCTCGCTGCATCCGGTAGTAGACCGCCGTGACGGTGCCCCCCTGCCGCGCGATGCTCGCCGGCACGTCCAGGTCGATGTGCACATCGCGGCCCTGCTGGGGCATGGGGGGCCGGGCCCGCTCTCGGGAGCCCCGCGGCGGGGCCCCGGTGGACGACCGCGACCGACCCGCGCTCTTGGAGTTGGAGGCGCCCGGGCGGCCCCCGAAGCCGAAGTCGTTGAAGAGGTCGTCCAGATCCAGGTTGTTGGCCGGGTCGTTCACCCGCTTGCGGGAGCGGGCCTGGCTGCGACGGTTCTGGGCCCGGATCGTGCTCTCGTGCATGTCCGCCGTGCGCCGGTAGAAGGCATCGCGGAAGGAGCCACCGGTACGGACCCGCTGCCCCCGAAGCTCCAGGCGGCGATCGTAGCGGACCCGGGCCGCGTCGTCCGAGAGGGTCTCGTAGGCCTCCTTGGCGGCCTTGAAGCGGGCCAGCTTGGCCGCGTCCTCGCCCACCACATCGGGATGACACTCCCGGGCGATCCGACGGAACGCCTTCTTGATGTCCTGGGAGGAGGCGTCCTTCGACACGCCCAGCACCGCGTAGTAGTCGTCCGCCATCCTCTCCCCGGGGCGCGGCCCTCGGCCGGCGGCGAGTCTAACGCACGTGGACGCCCCCGGCGGTTGCCCCCCAAGGTCCACGCCCGGTGCGCCGATACCCCGGGCAGGCGGGCGTCGGTCGTGTGTCAGCCGCGTTGACCGCCCGCTCGCGGGTGCCTATACAGACCACAGGTTCGTGCGGCTGGCCGCACCGAGGAGCGCATGGGCAAGTACAGCAACCCGAGCGGCCTGAGCTGCTCCTTCTGCCACAAGCCACAGAAGGACGTCGAGAAGATCATCGCCGGGCCGCAGGTCTACATCTGCTCCGAGTGCATCCGGCTGTGCCTCGACATCATCCGCGAGAACGCCCAGCAGAAGCCCGCCTCCTGGGGCCAGAGCGGGGTGCCGGCGCCGGCCAAGATCAAGTCCTTCCTCGACCAGTACGTGGTCGGGCAGGACCAGGCCAAGCGCAAGCTCGCCGTGGCGGTCTACAACCACTACAAGCGCCTCGAGGCCAACGCCTCGAGCGACGGCGAGGTCGAGGTCAAGAAGAGCAATGTCCTGCTCATCGGGCCCACCGGCACCGGCAAGACGCTCCTGGCCCAGACCCTCGCGCGCTTCCTCGACGTCCCCTTCGTCATCGCCGACGCGACCACCCTCACCGAGGCCGGCTACGTGGGCGAGGACGTCGAGAACATCATCCTCCAGCTCTACCAGGCCTCGAGCAGCAACCTGGAGCGCACCCTTCGCGGCATCATCTACCTCGACGAGGTGGACAAGATCGCCAAGAAGAACTTCACCGCCTCGGTGAGCCGGGACGTGAGCGGCGAGGGCGTGCAGCAGGCGCTGCTCAAGCTCCTCGAGGGCACCATCGCCAACATCCAGGTCCGGGGGAACAAGCGGCTCCCCAACCAGGAGACGGTGCAGATCGACACCTCGAACATCCTCTTCATCTGCGGCGGCTCCTTCGAGGGCCTCGAGAAGGTGATCGAGCAGCGGATCGGCCGCCGCTCGGTGGGGTTCGAGCGGCGCGACCCGGACGACGTGCTCGACCCCAACGCCGATTCTCAGGCCCTGCTCGCCAAGGCCACCACCGAGGACCTCGAGAAGTTCGGCCTCATCCCCGAGTTCATCGGCCGGATCCCGGTCATGGCGGTCATGAACCCCCTCGGCGTCGAGGACCTGATCCACATCCTCACCGAGCCGCGCAACGCCCTGGTGAAGCAGTACCAGAAGCTCTTCAAGTTCGAGAAGGTGAAGCTCTCCTTCACCGATGACGCCATCCGGGCCATCGCCGAGATCGCCCAGAAGCGGAAGGCCGGCGCCCGTGGGCTCCGGGCCACCCTCGAGTCCGTCATGCTCGACATCATGTTCGAGGTCCCCTCCATCGACGGCCTCACCGAGGTGGTCATCACCGAGGACGTGGTGCGGCACCACCGCAGTCCCGACTACAACGTCGTCGAGGAGCTGGGCCTGTCCGGATGACCGACGCGTCTCGCGAGCCTGCGCCCTGGCTGCTCATCGCCTCCCCCCAGATGGGCGACCCCTCCTTCTCCGAGACGGTGGTGCTCATCTGGTGGCATGACGCCGAGGGCGCCCTGGGCGTGGTGCTGAACCGGCCCCTCGCCCACCCCCTGTCCGAGGTCCTGGCCGAGGGCGAGGTGGACGACTACCCCGGCGCCGAGGCCGTCTGGGGCGGGCCGGTCGAGCGCACCCAGGGCACGGTGGTGGCCCGGGCGGCCATCGCCGAGGACGAGGGCTGGCCCCTGCGCGAGGGCCTCTCCGTCACCCGCTCCCACGACGTGCTCATGCGGCTCGTGGCCGAGCGCACCGACCTGATCCTCTGCCTCGGCTACGCGGGGTGGGGTCCGGGGCAGCTCGACACCGAGCTCGAGCGGGGCGACTGGCTCTTCACCGACGCCACCGACGCCCTGCTCTTCGAGACCCCCCGCAGCGACCTGTACGAGGCGGCCCTGGCGTCGCTCGGCCTGACCCCGTCCCAGATCCTCATGACCCCCCTCGACGCCTGAGCGCCCCCCGGGGATCAGCCCGGGTCGACCGCGCCCGCCTCATCGGCCGCCACGGGCCCCGCGGCCGCCCCGGGCTCCGCCGACACCCCCGGGCTCGAGCCGTCCGGGGACCCCGCGGGATCGGCGCCGTCCAGGACCGGGAGCCAGCGCGCCACCGCGGCCTCGAAGGCCGGGCGATCCGCGGCGGCCAGGGGGGCCTGACGCGGCAGATCCACCGCCATGGGATCCACGAAGCGGCCGTCCCGCCACATCTGGAAGTGCAGGTGGGGGCCGGTGGCCAGGCCCGACGCGCCGACGTGCCCGATGACCTGGCCCTGGCGCACGCGGGTGCCTCGCTTCACCGTGATCCGCGAGAGGTGGGAGTAGGAGGTCTCCCACGGGCCGTCGTGGTCGAGCTTGACGAAGCGCCCGTGGCCACCGGCCCAGCCGGCCCGCACCACCCGCCCATCGGCCACGGCCCGGACCGGCGTGCCGGTGGGGGCGCCGAAGTCGGTGCCGTTGTGAGGGCGGCGCCGCTTGAGGACCGGGTGGTAGCGCCGCGGGTTGAAGCCCGAGGTCACCCGGGAGAACTCGAGGGGGGAGCGCAGGAAGGGCCGGCGGAGGGAGCGCCCGTCGGGCTGGAACCACGCCTCGGAGCCGTCCGAGGCCACGTGCCGCACCGCCGTCCAGGACGCGCCGGCGTTGGTCAGGCGCACCGCGTGCAGGTCGCCCAGTCGGGGCCGCCGGCCCTCGGCCGTCAGGACGTCCGCGGCGACCACCAGGCCAGCCCCGTCCCGCAGCTCGGTGTTGAAGTCGACCTCGTACTCGAAGATCCGCGCCAGGCGCACCAGGTCCATCGGTCGCAGGCCGGCGTCCAGGCCGTCCTGCCAGAGCGAGCGGGTGATGGTGAAGGCCCGTCGGCCGGGCGCGGCTTCGTAGGTCACCGCGTCCAGGCGGGCGGTCCAGTCCTCGCCGGCGCGCTCGACCACCACCGTCCGGTCCTCGTCGAGGGCGTACGAGAGGGCCACGGGAGAGGGGTCGCCGTCCACGAAGGTGAGGGTGAGGGCGCGGTCGGGTCGGATGGCCGCCAGGTCGTGGTGCTCCCGCGCCACCTGGCGCAGGGTGTGCGCGGGCAGGCCCCAGCGCTGCATCAGGCCGCCGAAGGTGGCGCCGGGACGGATCCGCACCGGGAGCTGCACCCGGTCCGGAGCCAACGCCGGCGCGGGAGCGGGCGCGGGCCCCCACGGACCGTCCAGCACGACCCGGGCAGGCCCGGCAGCCCGGAACCCCTGCACCGCCAGCCCCCCGGCGAGGACCAGGAGCACGAGCCCCGCCGCCACGAGCAGCGGCGGGATCCCACGAGCGAGGCGCCCGGACGCGGGCTCAGAGGGCAACGGCGACCCCCACGGCGATCACGATCACCACCAGGACGGTGATGATGGCCAGGATGCCGATTCCGAGCAGCAGCCCCAGCGCGATGGCCGCCCCGAAGCTGAGCCCTCCCCCGTCGTCCTCGGCCTGCCGGCCCCTCGACGTGGCCTTGCCGGCCCGGGGGCTGGGGCCCGGCGCCCCGCGAGGGGCGGGCTCGGGGGGTGGGGCATCGAGCCGGGGCGGCGGCGCATCCCCGGCGGCGTTGAAGGTCACCGAGGGATCCGGCGGCGGCTCGGCCGGAGCCCCCACCGGCCCCCGCCGCTGGGCCGAGGCGGGCAGCGGGGTGCTGTCGAAGGAGCGCACCTCGATGGTCTTGCCCACCAGCGCGTCGGTGGGCCGCTTCCGCTCGCGCTGGGCGAGCAGGTCGGGGAGCACCTGACGGGCCCAGGTCCGCAGGCCCTGCCCGGTGGAGGAGTCGGCCGCGTGAAGCAGGGAGCGCTCCACCACGCCGCCATCCGGTCGGAGCTCCGGATCCCACTGCAGGATCTGGCGGATGACGGGCAGGATGGGGGCGTATTCGCCCGGAAGCTCGGACAGCTTCTTGTCGACCCGGCGCTCGAAGCGCTGCTGCTGCACCTTGGGCGGCCCCCACTCCTTGCCGGTGGCGCACTCCCACATGGAGATCCCCAGCCCATAGATGTCGACGGCCTGGGAGGGCTCCTCCCCCGCCAGGATCTCGGGGGGGAAGTAGTTGAGGGTGCCGAGCACCAGCCCCTGGGTGTGGCTCTCGCGGCTGGCGAAGGCGGCGCGCGCCACCCCGAAGTCCAGGAGGCGCACCCCACCCCGCACGGTGACCATGATGTTGGCTGGCTTGATGTCGCGGTGGATCACGTTCAGCGGCTCGCCGGTGGCCGGATGGCGGGCGGTATGGGCACGGTGCAGCGTGCCGGCGATCTCGGCCCCGAGCTCGGCCAGGGCGCGCGGTGGCACCCGCCAGGCCCGCAAGACCTCCTGGAGGTCGCAGCCCTCCACGTACTCCATGATGACGGCGTCCTTCCCGTCGACCAGGGCCAGCTCCGTCACGCCCAGGATCTGCTCGTCCTGCAGCATGCCGAGGAGTCGCGCCTCGTCCCGCATCCGGGAGACGAAGTGCTCCCGGTCGGGCCCCTGCGCCTTGATGACCTTCACCGCGCAAGGGCGCCGGAATCCGCCGGGGACCCGGAGCTCCGCGTGGTAGACGGTGCCCATCGAGCCGGCGCCGATGATGTGGTTGAAGGAGAGGGTACGCATCGGGCCGCGATGCTATCACCGGGCCGCCGGGGGTGCCCCTCGGCCCGGGGACCCCTCCGGGCGGGCCGGCACACCGCCTCCCATCGGCGGCCTCCGGCACGGAACCCGGCCGCCCCGACGGGGTCCAGGCCTTGACGCGCCCCGGTCCCGGTCCGAGACAGTGCCCAGGAGATGCTCCATGCGCCCCCTCGCCATCCTGACCCTGGCCGGGATCCTGCCGGGCGCCTGCATGCCCAACCCCGACTCCACCACCCTCTTCCAGGATGTGGGGATGTCCTTCGAGGCGTGCAACGACGCCGAGATCCGGTGGATGAACCGGAAGCACGACCTCATGCCCGTGCTGCGGCTGTGCAGCTCCAACCACGTGGCCCACTTCGCCTGGAATCCCGCCGGCACCCACGTCTACTTCGACCTGACCCTGACCGGGAACGTGCTGGACGCCTCCCAGGACCACAAGCCGCTGGCGACCCTGCCCATCGACCAGCCCACCGGGCATCCCGCCTGGCTCAACGACCAGCGCATCGCCGTGCCCATCGCCCCGAACCCCAAGGACCGCCAGGGCCGCGAGCGCATCGCCCTGTACGACATCTCCCAGTACGTCCTGGAGCTCAAGCCGGTGGCCGGGGTCTCGGGGATCACCGACCTGTCCCGGGGCGAGGATCCGAGCACCCTCTACCTGACCGCCGCCGACGAGGCGGGGACCCGCCGCATCTATCGCTACTCCCTGGACGACGGCAGCCTGGAGCGGGCCTTCCCCTTCGTCGACGCCGTCGAGACCTTCACCTACACCGCCCGGGCCGGCGTGCTGGCCGTGGGTCACGGCGGCACCGTCACCCTCTACGACCGCGAGGGCACGGTGAAGGGCACCTGGCCGGGCCGGCGCGGCGTGGTCCACCCCGACGGCACCTGGCTGGCCCTCGAGCGCGACGGCCAGGAGGTCTCGGTCTTCTACCAGCGCGCCTGGGACGAGATGACCCGCCGGGAGCGGGAGCTCGCCGAGCAGAAGGCGGCCCGCCTCGCCGAGCGCTTCCCGGACTGGTACCCCAAGACGGTGGCCCTCCCCACCCTGGCCTTCGTGCACCTGCCCTCTGGAAACGAGGGCGAGACCCGATCCTTTTACGGCACCCGCTTCCAGTGGTACGAGAACACCCCCTACTGGGGCAGCTTCGTGCTGTGGGGGTACGAAGGCAAGCAGCTCAACCGCAACATCATGCTCGGCGACCTGCGGGTCCGGCTCGGCGCCATCAAGGCCCAGCGTCCCCTGCCCGATGTGGTCCTGCCGAAGACCCCCGAGGGCTCCGGCACCGCCACCCCTGCCGCGCCGGACGCGCCCGCCGACAGCGACAGCAGCAGCTCCGACGGCTGAGGCGTCTCCCCATCGAGACGTCTCATCCGTGATGTCTCCCCGTCGAGACGCTTGCTGGCGAGACGATCCCCGCCCTCACGCCCTCCCTGAACGGCACGACCCTTGCAGCCGTGGCGAGGGCCCACGAGGGAGGGAAACCATGACCACCGACAGCCGTGATGCGCTGATCCTCACCTACTACCCCATGGTCTCGCGCGTCGCGCGACGCATGGCCGCCCGCTACCCCAGCTCGGTCGAGGTCGACGACCTCGTCAGCATCGGGACCATGGGCCTCATCGACGCCGCCGAGCGCTACGACGCCGAGATCTGCAGCAGCTTCGCCGGCTACGCCCGGATCCGCGTCCAGGGCGCCATCGTGGATGCCCTACGCAAGGCCGACTGGGTGCCGCGCTCCGTCCGCAACCGGAACCGGAATCTGGTCGAGGCCCGCAAGGTCCTGGCCGAGCGGCTGGGTCGCGACCCCTCGCGCGAGGAGCTGGCCGAGGAGCTCGGGATGGAGGCCGACCAGCTCGACACCTACCACCGCGACGCCAACATCCTCACCCTGGTCTCGATGGAGGAGAGCCGGGCCGACTCGGACCAGCGCATCGCCGACACGCTCGAGAGCGACAGCACCGCCCCCGAGACCGCCGCCGTCACGCTCTCCATCCGGGAGACGGTGGCCCGCGCGGTGCGCGACCTGCCGGAGCGCGACCAGACCATCGTGCGCCTCTACTACTACGAGGACCGCTCCTTCAAGCAGATCGGTCAGTTCCTCGGCGTGACCGAGTCCCGGGTGAGCCAGCTCCACAGCCGGATCAAGCGTCGGCTGCGCGAGGCGCTGCACGACCGGGACCTGTCCATCGCCGCCTAGGTACGGCCACGCCCCTCAGCCGGGCGTCAGGCAGGTCGCCAGCGCCTTCCGCGACGCCGGGTCGTCGAGCTGCAAGCGCACCACCCCCTCGTCGGGATCCCCCGCCCCGCAGATCTGGTCCCCTCCCACCCGCACGCAGGGGTGGAAGCGGGTCCCGTCGGGGGGGTGCTGCCCCGCGATCCGCAGCCGACACACGGTCCGGGCCCCCACCAGATCGACGCCGACCTGGAAGCTGGAGATGCGGAAGTCGGAGGTGCCGGCCACCGCATCCCGGTAGCGGGCCAGGGCCTGGGTGATGGGCACCAGGGGCCGCAGATCGAAGCCGCCAGGGACCGCGGTGGGTCCGCAGGCGGTGGTCCCCGGCGGCAGGATGGCCTGGATCCGCCCGGTGAGCGCCTCCTGGCTCCAGGAGACGTGCACCTCGACCGTGTGGTCGGTGCAGCGCCCCAGCGCCTTCCCGAGCGCGGCGACCAGGGCCTCCTGGCCGAAGTAGCCGCGGTGCAGGCCGCTGATCCGGGTGAACCGGAGCTGGATGGGGACCGCGTCGCCGCCGGTGATCTGGAGCGTGGTCCCCCCGGGCGGGGGCGTGGCGGCGGACCCGGGGGACCCGGCCGACGGGGATGGGCCGTCGCTCCTCTGGGGGCCCGCGGGGTCGAGGCCTGGCGCGGGGCTCGGGGTGGCGGGCGTCGGCGTGGCCCCGCCGTCGCAGCCGACGAGGAGCAGGGCCAGCGCCAGCTCGGGACGCCTCACCGCGCCTTGTCCTCCCCGAACAGGCCGCGGCGCCGCTTGACCTCGCGGATGGCATCGTTGAGGGCGATCTCGTACTCGACCGTCCCCTCCTTGACGTTCTTCACCTTGCCGGCCGCCTCCTCGCGGATGGCCTGCTCGTCCACGTCGTGGCGCTCCAGGACCTCGGCGATCTTCTTGCGGAGGACGGCGTCCTCCGACCAGACCTCGTCCACGAAGCGCGAGATCATCAGGTTCTCGATGAACTGACGGTTGAGGAACTTCTGCACGTCGTTGTAGGTCGGGTGATCCATCTCGTCGGCCACGGCCTTCCGGATGCGGCCGTACTCGGCATAGGGGAGCTTCCGCCGGGCCATCACGTCCTTGGCCTTCTTGCGGACCGCCGCGTCTCGGCGGAGGAACTCCTCCATGATGGCCACCAGGTCGGCCTCGGCCTCCTTGTGGTCCGTGACCTCGATGTCCTTGTGCTCCACCAGGGTCCGGATGACCTCCTCGGCGATCACGGGGACCTTGGCGCGGTACAGCTTCATGGGACCTCCGGCGGGCGCCCGGGCTCGACCCGGGGCGGCGGGGACAGCCGTGCCCCGCGTCAGAACGTGAAGGAAGCGCCTGCCTGCAGCCGCAGGGTGTTCCAGGCGAAAGCGTCCCGGCGGGCGTCGAGACCCGGCGTGGCCTTCTGGAGCGGCGTGGAAGGCAGGAAGGCGGTGCTGTAGCCGATCTCCCCCACCACCTCCAGCGTATCCGTGACCCCGTAGGCGCAGCCCAGGCGTACGTCGACGAGCAGGGCCAGGTTCGAGGCGTACGGGTCGATGTTGCCGGGATCCGAGAGATCGTTCTGGGCCGGGTCGATGAGGAAGGTGGTGTCCACCCCCGAGTCGGCCAGCCCGAAGCTGTGCCAGGTGGACACCCACGCGCCGCCGATCCCGAGACCCCCCAGGGGACGGACCGGGCTGTCGCCCAAGGGGACCCGGCCCTCGACACCCACGGTGAGCGCGCCCGCCGTGAGCATGGCCCAGTGGTCGGTGCTGGCCACGCGCACCGGCTGGTCGCCGGCCTGCTGGGCCCAGCTCACCCGGTCCCGCCCCGTCCCCAGGTCAGCCCGGAGGGTCGCCGTGAAGAAGGCGTGGGGCGCCAGCTCCACCCGTAGTGGGATGGAGAGGGTGGGCCCGGGCCCGAAGCGGGTGTGGTCGGCGGCGGCCTTGTCCGGGAGATCCACGCTGGCCCCCACGGCCACGCCCAGGCTCACATCGGTGGCGATGGCCGGGGTGGCCACCAGCGCGGCGAGCAGCACCAGGGGGGCGAGGCGGACGGTGCGGTGGGTCATGCGGCCATCGCGCGAAGGGGGGTGGAGGGGCGCCGTGCGCATGCGCGGGCGCCCGGGCGCCGACCATCACCGATGCGGCGCGCCAACGCAACCCTCGACGCACGTCGGGGAGGCCCCTGACGAGACCTCCCCGACCGTCGACCCGCTGGCGGGCCGTGATGCGTGCTGCCTACGGGCGCGCCAGGTCCTGGAGCTTCTCCTCTTCGAGGATGATGACCCGCTTGCTCTCGGTCTGGATGAGACCATCCTTGCGCAGGTCCAGGATGGCGAAGCTCACGGTCTCGCGGGTGGCCCCGATGAGGGCGGCCATCTCGCGGTGGGTGAGCTTGAGGTTGACGATGATCCCGCGGCTGTCGCGGACACCGAAGTCCTCGGCCAGGTCCAGGAAGAGCGCGGCCAGTCGGCTGTGCGCGGTCTTGAACAGCAGGTCGCCCACCCGGCGCTGGAGCTTGCGCTCCCGCTCGGCCACGAGCTTGCCCATCCGGATGGCCAGGTCGGGGTTGCGGCGCAGCAGGGTGTGGAAGTCCTCCCGCGTCAGGGCGTAGAGGGTGGTGTCGTCGTAGGCCTCGGCGGCGTTCTCGCGGGGACCGGGCGCGAAGAGCGCGGTCTCGCCGAACATCTCGTCCTTGGTGTGGAAGCCGAGGGTGAGCTCACGGCCTTCGTCGGTCACCCGGGAGAGCTTGATGATGCCGGATCGCACGAAGAAGATCCGGTCGGCATCGTCCCCCCCCATCCAGATGGGCTGCTTGCGGCGGAAGCTGACCACCTCGACCCGCTGCTCCAGCCAGTCGATGTCGCCCTCCGGCAGGTCGGCCACGAGCGTGTTGTTGCGGAAATACCAGGCCTTGTTGCGACGCATGGGGGACTCCGGGCGGGGGGTTGAGACCGCCGCCCCCGGCGGCCTCGTTCGGTGTGTTCAACCTGTCCACACCTTAGCCGCTTTCTCGGCACGCACGGCCCCTCGGGCAAGCCCCATCGAGCCGGCTTGGCTGATAGTTGACTTGAAACCACTCGAAACCAAGTTGGTAGTATCGGTCACACCATGTGCAAAACATCTACAAGGGCCGCACAGACTGAACAGAAGCTGTGCAGAAGGTGTAGCCGGGCTCTCATCGGCCCCTGGACTTGTGCAAGGCCTGTCCACCCGACTGCATGGACCTGGCGACGGCGTGCGCCTTGACGCGACCGCGGCCCGGGTTACCGGCCCGCCGCTCCGGCTGGGTAGCTCAGCTGGTTAGAGCACGCGGCTCATACCCGCGGTGTCGGCGGTTCGAGTCCGCCCCCAGCCATCGGAATCATGCGCAGGCCCCGGCGAACGTCGGGGCCTGCCTGTTTCATGATAGACTACGGCCGCTCCGGGTCGGGCCCTCGGTCCCTCCCAGCACGCCTCCCTGACAGGACGTGACACCCGAAGGGTGTGCAGAGACGGTGCAATCCCCACTGCACCGCCCCCGGAACACGAACGGCACCAGGGGGTTACCCCCGTTGGACCCGTCGCCGCGCGAGGACCCCATGAAGCTTTTCTCCCGCACCCGCACGACCTCCCCCTTCGCCGCCGCCCCCGTGGCCACCGGGCTCCTCACCATGGTGGCGGCCCCCCTCACGCTGGCGGCCATGTCGCTGCCCGCCTCCGCCGCCGAGGTCGACGAGCAGATCGAGGTCATCGCCGATGCCCCGTCCGAGTCGCGGCCCTCCAAGCCCAACATGGCCCTGAGCGTCCCCGAGTTCTCGCTCGACAGCCGGGTCTACGACTTCCCCACCGGTCTGCGCGTCATCATGCAGTCCGACCGCTCCCACGACTACGTCAGCGTCTTCATGGTGGTGGATCACGGCGCCGGGGATGACCCTCCCGGCAAGAACGGCACCGCCCACTTCGTCGAGCACACCTGGTTCCGCTCGGTCCACGGCGACCTGCCCCCCATCATGTCGTTCATCCAGGACCTGGGCGTCGACTTCAACGCCACCACCCGGCCCGACACCACCGACTACCGGACCGTGGCCAACTCGGAGTACCTGCCCATCCTGCTGCGCCTCGAGTCCCTGCGCCTGACCGAGCCCTACGTGGGCATGACCGAGGAGCAGGTCGAGACCGAGCGCGAGGTCGTGCGCAACGAGTGGCGGCGCCGGAACGAGCAGAGCCAGTCGCTCGTCTTCGACTACGCCCTGCGCAGCACCTTCCCCGAAGGCCACCCCTACCACGCCCGCGAGACCAACGAGTCCCTCGACGCCATCGACCTCGAGACCCTCCAGGCCTACTTCGACGAGCACTACACCCCCGAGAACACCACCCTCATCGTCATCGGGGACTTCGACATCGCCGAGGCCCAGAGCCTGCTGTTCACGAACTTCAACCTCGAGCTCTTCCACCCGGATCTCACCGAGGAACACCTCTTCTACCACAAGAAGCCGGACATCGAGAACCCGGACAAGGACAACCCGGACCACTGGCTCCGGGGTGCGTGGGATCCGGCGAACCCCGGCGTGGACCCCTTCCCCTTCGCGCCGCCGCGCGGGCCGCGGGTCTCCCGGAAGACGGCTCCCCTGCCGCCTCCCCCCGACAACGCCGAGATCCCCACCTACAAGGCCGCCGTGGACCACCAGATCGTGGCCGTCACCTGGGCCACGCCCGGCGGCTTCCGCGGCGACGACTTCAACATGCGGGTCCTGGCGGGCACGGCGAGCAGCGCCATCTTCAGCAACCTCTACGGCATGAACTACCTCGACACCGAGGAGCGCAAGCGTGGGCTGAAGGACCCGGGCTGCTTCTACCAGCCCATGGAGCTCCACAGCATGATGATGTGCGCCGTCGAGGTGACGGACACCAAGCGCTGGGACGACCCGGAGCAGGTGGCCGAGTTGCTCGTCGACCAGCTCGCCGAGGTCTGGAACCCCGAGCTGGTCCAGTTGAACCAGAAGTTCTTCACCCGCGGCAAGATGGAGAACCTCGCCTACCTGCTGCGGTCGGTGGACAACGTGGCGCTCCACTTCGGTGGTCGCGCCGAGGACATCGGCTTCCACGCCCACTTCACGGGCTCGGTCCAGTACCACTCCGATGCCATGAACCAGGTGATGGCCTCCGACTTCGGTCGCATCGCCAACCTCGGCTACGAGTACATGACCCGGGAGCGGGCGGCCATCACGGTCATCAACCCCATCCCCGAGTCCGAGATCGACAAGACCGCCGAGACGTCCAGCTACGAGGGCGCCAGCGAGGCCGACACGGTCATCGGCGATGACGACCGCACCGAGAACGTGACCTCGGAGCAGATCGCCGCTTCCTACATCGAGCCCAACCTGGACGAGCTCATCGATCGGAAGCTGCCCAACGGCATGCGCATCGTGGTGGTCCCCCACGGCGAGTCCCCCCTCGTCGAGGCGACCCTGGTGCACGGCGGCGGCAGGGACACCGACCCGCCGGGCCAGTACACCTTCGCGAGCATCTTCTCGGACGACGACTGGGCCTTCGCAGGGGGTCCCGGCAACGATCCGCTCCAGATCGCCGCCGAGCGCACCGGCGGTGCCTACGCCTTCGCCAATGGCTCGGGGGTCCGGGCCCCGGCCGGCAACCTGGCCGGCGCCCTGTGGTTCCTCCGCGAGGAGGTCGAGACCAAGCGTCCCGACCTGAACGGCCGGTCCAGCTACCTGCGGCTGCGGGAGCTCCGGATGAAGCGCGGCTGGCACCGCTCCGCCTGGCACATCAACGATCTCTTCAACCGCCACCTCTACCCCGACGCCCCCCACTACTGGCCCACCCGCTGGGAGGACTTCGAGCGCATGTCCGACTGGAAGGGCCGCGACGTGAAGGACTGGCTCGGCCGCCACATCCAGCCCGCCAACACCACCCTGCTCATCGTCGGCAACGTCGATCCGGACGAGGCGGTCCAGCAGGCGGTGGAGTACTTCGCCGGCTGGGAACCGAATGAGGAGTACCCCAACGAGCCGGTGGAGCCGCTCCCCACGCCCCCCATGGGTCAGGACTCGGCGGTTCTCGTCTTCGACGACCCCAAGCGCACCCAGACCACCGTGCGCATGGCCTGTCGGCTCAACTTCGACGGGGTGGAGGACACCCAGGCCATGTCGGTCCTGTCCAACTACGTGCGCGACAAGACCTTCAGCCAGCTCCGGGTCAAGGAGGGCCTGGCCTACAGCCCCGGTGGCTTCGCCTACGACAGCCCCGACGGCACGGGCGTCCTCGCCTTCAGCTCGCTGGCGGTCAACACGGGCGTCGGTCGGACCATGGAGTTCTTCCGCGACCTCACCCGCTCGATCGAGGAGGGCGAGGTCGAGGACAACGATCTGACCCTGTACAAGCTGCGCCTGGCGCGGAACGAGGGCATCAAGGCCCAGTCCACCTCCCAGCTCACCCGCAAGCTGCTGACCCCGCTGCGCTGGGATCAGCCCTGGTCCTACCTCACCGACGCGGGGCAGGTCATCGCCGACGTGGACGCGGAGCGCATCCAGGAGCTGGCCGACGGCTGCCTCGGGCGGTCCATCGCCACCCTGCAGGGTCCCGTCGACGTGATCACGCCCCAGCTCGACGAGAAGGGCATCGAGTACGAGGTCGTGGACTGGAAGGAGCGCGGCAACGCCCTCCACGAGGCAGCCGACCCGCGCGACTACAAGAAGTACCTGAAGAAGAAGGCCAAGGCCGAGGCCAAGAAGGAAGAAGAGAAGTCCGCGTCGGGCGACGACGACGGCTCTGCCGACGGCCCCTGAGCCCCTGCCGCGCTCGGCCGCTCACGGCACGGTGGGCGGCGGCGCCTCCTCCCGGTCCCCCATCCCGGGCTGGCCGTCGAGGGCATCCCAGATGGACGGCCGCTCCCGGGCCTCCAGCTCCTCGAGCAGGGCACGGCGGGCGGCCGCGTTGTCCTGGACGGCCTGATCGGTGGACGGGGCGACCCGCACCGGGGCCGGCACGCGCTCGAAGGACAGGTGCGCCGGCGCCGCGGCCACCGGCTCGGGGGGCACGTGGATGGCGGGCCCCTCGTCCGAGGCCTCGGTCATGGGGGCGGCGTCCGTGTCGCCTGCGCCCTCGTCCCGCGACTCCTCCCGCGATGCTTCGGCGACCGGCAGCCCCCGGGCCGGATCCACCGACACGGGCCGCAGGTCGCCCGGCAGCGCAAGGCGCCAGCCGTCCTCGGGGGGGGCCTCGTCGGGCTGCCCCAGGAGCTCGGCCTCGGCCACGCCCTCGGCCACGCCGGTCCAGGCCGGCAGGGCCCCGCTGGCCCCCGCCAGGATGACCCGCCCCTCCCGCATGGGCCGGTTGTCGTCGTAGCCGACGTAGACCCCCAGGGTCAGGCCCTCCTCGGCCCGCCAGGCGCCCTGCCGCCAGGCCGGCACGTACCCGACGAAGGCGGCATTGCGGAAGTCGTTGGTCGTCCCCGTCTTCCCGCCGAGCGGCACCGGCGCGCCCCCCAGGGCGACCGCCTGCCGGGCGCGCCGGCCCGTGCCGTGTTGGACCACATTGCGCAGGATGTCCGCCGTCATGCCGCCGACCGCGGGCTCCACCACCTCGCGGGACGCGGGCTCGGCGCGGTAGATGACGTGCCCGTCCACGTCGCGGATCTCGGCGATGAGCAGGGAAGGCGAGGGGGGCGTGGCGACCGGACTCCCCGCGAGCAGGGCCCCCGCCGGGCGGGCGCGACCCGGGAAGCGCCAGCCCTGCCCCGAGGTCAGCCCCGCATAGACGCTGGTGGCCTCCTCGAGGGTGATCTCCGAGGCCCCCAGCGGCAGCGAGAGGACGGAGCGGATGGGGCTGCGGACCCCGTACTGGCGCGCCAGGGCAGCCACGTACTCCATCGCCAGGAGCACCCGGAAGTCCTGGTGCCAGTAGAGGTGCTCGGGCGCGTAGAGATCCACGTCGCCGCTGGCCGCCAGCAGGGCCTCGCGGCGGGTGATGGAGGCCTGCACCGCCCGGAGCGTCTCCACGTGGAGGCGATCGTCGATGAGCACATCCTCCCAGTCCGACACGGGGAGGCGGAGATCCTCCGGTGGACCATCGGGGAGATCGTCTCCCGCGTCCTCCCCGAGGCCGAGCCAGCGCTTCAGCCGACGGCCGAGCCCCTCCTCGGAGTCGGCGGGGCGAGCCGGCTCCGGGGCCCGCGCTCCGCCGCCCGGCACCCCCGGCAGCGCCCCCGCGTCGGGACCCACCCGATCCGCCCCCACGTCACCGGGGACCGGGACCGCGAGCGGCGGAGACAGGGCCGGGCCCAGGCCGTCGCGGTCGGGGGCGACGTAGCCCTCGGGGATGGCTCCGCAGGCCACGGTCACCCGCTCGTCCTCGACGCGCACCGAGAGGTCGGGGACCTCGTCGGGGAGCGGAGGCCGGTCCTGGGCCACCGCCTCCATCAGCACGTCGTGCTGGCGGCGGCACGGCTCGAGCAGGGGCTCCAGGTGGACCCAGCTGTTGTCGAGCGCCCGCGCAGCGCGGGTCCGAGCCCGGGGCCCCAGGCGCGCCACGCGCTCCCGCTCCCGGGCGTAGCCCCAGCCATACAGCAGCGAGGACAGGGCGAGGCGGTCCTCGGGGTGGCCCGAGAGGGAGAGGCCGGCGAGGGCGTCCTGACGGGCCTTCAGGAAGGTGGACTCCTTCAGGCGGCCCCGGGTGGGCAGCACTCCGGCCTCCTGGATGCGGCGCCGGTAGGCCGTGTCGTCCTCCCCCTCCCGGCGGGCCAGATCCAGGGCGGCGGCGAGCGCCCGGATCCGATCCCCGTCGAGCTTGTCGACCAGGTGGTAGAGGAGCCAGATGCTCGCCAGGTTCTCGGACTTGACGCCGGCCCACGCCATCGACACCACCGGCTCGGGCTCGTGGTCGGGTCGGGGGTAGTAGACGGTGGTGCTGAAGGGAAAGACGTTCCGCTCATTGTCGAGCGGGTCGTCGGGCCGCCAGCCCAGCTCCAGGGCGGCGTGGTAGACGAGCGGCTTCCAGGTCGACCCGAACTGGCGGAGGGCCGTGGCGCGGTTGAAGTTCCGGTTGTCGTTGCCGCCCACCATGGCCCGCACCTGCCCCTCCTCCAGCGCCACCACCGCGCCCTGCAGCTCGGGCCGCACCTCGAGGTCGCACAGGGCCGGCCCCTCGTCGGGGACCCGGCGGACGCTAACCCACACCACCGCGCCGTCCTCGAGGGCGGCGGCGAAGGCGTCCACCTCGGTGCCCGGCACCTTGACGTAGGGGTTCTTCGCCCGGCCGCGCTGCACGGCCAGGGCCACCCGGACGAGCCCGTCCCGATCGACCCGGCACGGTACGCCCCCCAGGTCCAGGTCCAGCGTCGTCCGCCCCTCCACCTCGGGATGGCCCACCACCCGGGCCAGCCGGAAGGTGTGAGGCTCGGGGGCGTGCTGCGGGTCGAAGCGGGGCCCCCGGCTGTCCGCCCGCACGAAGTCCCGCGCCTCCAGGCCCTCGAGCCAGGTGCCCACCTCGGTGAGGTGGTGCCAGAGCCCGTAGATGGCCTCGCGCTGGGCCGCCGGGTCCAGGGTGGTGATGACCTCCAGGCCGGCCGAGTCGGGGTCGTCGATCTCCGCCTCGCGGAGGACCTCGGCGAAGGGGGGCTCGCCCAGGCGCCGTCGGACCTCGTCCAGCACGGCGTTGCTGTCGTAGCGGAACCGACCGCGCTGGAAGGGGAGCTCGAAGCCTTCTTCCAGGAGACGGGCCGCCTCGGCCTTCCACCCGCGCACCTGCTCGAGGCGCCGCCGCTCGGCCTCGGCCTCGGAGCGGGCGCCCGCCACGGGCCACGGCCCCACCAGGTTCTCGGCGGGCTCCGCGACGATTCGCTGAAGCACGTAGCGGGTGCGGTCATGGGCCCGCGCCCGGGCCCGGTCCTGGCGCTCGGCGTCGCCCAGGAAGGGATCGTAGTAGCCCGGCCCCTTCACCAGCCCCGCGAGGAAGGCGCTCTTCAGAAGGTCGGCACCGGCCGCCTCGTCCGCATCGCGCTGGCGCAGATCGGCCACGTCCTCGTCGAAGAAGTAGCGGACCGCGATCCCCAGGCCCCGGCCGTTGCCCGAGACATGGAACTGGTTCACGTAGAAGGTGAGGATGTCGGTCTTGTCGTAGTGGGCCTCGAGCCGGAGGGCGTTGACCAGCTCCTGCCACTTGGAGCGGAGGGAGCGGTCGGGCCGGTAGTAGAGGTTCTTGGCGGTCTGCTGGGTGAGGGTCGACCCGCCCGAGACGGTGCGGCCGGCCGCCAGGTTGTCCCGGACCGCTCGGGCGATGTGCTTGGGGCTCACACCGGGGTGGGACCAGAAGGTGCCGTCCTCCGCCGCCACGATGGCCGCCACATAGGAGGGGGGGAGATCGTCGAAGGAGACGAACTCCCGGTGCTCGTCCTCGAAGAAGACGCCGATCCGGGTCGTCCCGTCGCGGTAGTAGACGGGGGACTCCTGCGCCACCACCGCCAGGATGTGGCTGCGCTCCAGGTGGGCGCCCGGCTCCTCCACCACGTGGCGGTGGTAGAGCCACGCCAGCACCCCTCCGCCGACGGCCGCCACCAGCGCCAGCGCGCCGGCGCTCCACGCCAGCCACCGCAGCAGACGCTGCCAGAGGGGGCGGACCGGACGTTCTGGAGTGGGCGGGGTCTCGCGCATGCGGGCTCCGGTGGGGGGGCCTCCCCCGGGTGCGAGAATCGGGCCAGCGGGGGCCCGAGCGGGGCGATCGGCGGCCGTCCCCCGGCATAGCCCGACCCGGCCACCCGGGAGCCACCCTCCGACGCGACCATGGCTGACACGGCATCCACGAATCCTGTCTCGGCGGGGTGCATCGGCCATCGGGTCGCCTTGACGCGCCTGCGGCATCCATTAGAAGGGCCGTCGCTCCAGGCGCCATACCCAAGTGGTCTAAGGGAACGGATTGCAAATCCGTGATTCCCCGGTTCGAATCCGGGTGGCGCCTCCAACTCGAGCCCCGGCCGGCCCCGTGTCGCGCCGGGGCTGTCCGTCTGCGGGCTCCTCGATACGGACCCCGCCCTCCCACGGCGGCTTCGGGGCCGAACCCCTGTCACCGTACGTCGGACCGCTGGCCCGTCCCGGCCCCGCCGTTTAGCCACGCGCACGGTCCGGACGGAGGCCATGGTCCGAACGCTCCTCCTCCTCGCGCTGGTTGCGCCCGCGGTGGCCCACGCCGACGACGAGCCCGACGGGGATGTCTCGCCCACCCCCGTCGAGATCGTGCGCATGCCGTCGGTGGCCGAGTGGGTCCAGGCCCCCTTCCCCGACGCCGCCGCCGAGGCCGGCATCCTCGAGGCACGGGTGGTGCTCCGCATCTCCATCGACGAGGACGGACAGGTGGTGGGGGTCCAGGTGACCGAGTCCGCCGGCAACGGCTTCGACGAGGCCGCCCGCCAGGCGGTCGAGGCCATGAGCTTCGAGCCGGCCCTGGGCCCCGACGGCCCCATCCCCGTCACCTTCGACTTCGCCTACAACTTCCGGCTCGAGGAGGTCCCCGCCGACCCCGAGGCCCCCGCGCCCATCACCCTGGAGGGCCTGGTCCGCGAGCAGGGCACCCGCGCGCCGGTGACCGAGGCCCTGGTCCGGGTGCGCTGGGCCGGCGAGGGCCCGCCTCCCACGCCTCCTTTCGAGGTCCTCACCGAGTCCGACGGCACCTTCGCCCTGCGGGGCGTGCCCGCCGGGCGGTGGCGGGTGGCGGTGAGCGGCCCCTTCCACCTGCCCTTCGCCACCGACGTGGACATCGTCGAGGGCGAGGTCACCACCGTCGACGCCTGGCTGCGGGTGGACAGCACCTCCGACAACGAGATCGTCGTCTTCGGCGAGCGGGAGCGCCCCCCCGAGATCACGCGACGAACCCTGTCCACCGAGGAGATCCGTCGCATCCCCGGCACCTTCGGCGACCCGGTCAAGGTCGTCCAGACCCTGCCCGGCGCCGCCCGCTCGCCCTTCGGCACCGGCCTGCTCATCATCCGGGGGGCCAACCCGGAGGACTCGGGCGTCTACGTGGACGGGATCCGCATCCCGCTCATCTACCACCTCACCGGGACCACCAGCGTCATCGCCCCCGACCTGGTGGAGGCCGTCGACTACCTGCCCGGGGGCTATGCGGCGCGCTTCGGCCGCACCAGCGCCGGCACCATCGACGTCCGGACGAAGCAGTCCATCGACGAGACCAAGGTGAGCGTGGGCGCCGACGTGCTCGACGCCCAGGCCTACGTCCAGACCAACGTGCCCGTCCGCGAGGTGGACGGCGAGACCCGCAGCCTCGGCGTGGCGGTGGGGGGCCGTCGCTCCTACATCGACGCCTTCCTCCCGCTCTTCCTGGACTCGGAGAGCTTCTCCATCAATCCGCGGTACTGGGACTACCAGCTCAAGCTCATCGCCCCGACCCCGGCCCACCGCACCCTGTCCTTGTTCGTCTACGGCTTCGACGACACCCTCACGGTCAGCTCCCCCGAGGAGCGGGCCCAGGGCTCCGACGCCGACACCCAGGGCGACCTGCTCACCAAGTACAACAGCCACCGGGTCATCCTGCGGTGGGACGAGCGGCTGCGGGATGGCCTCACCTTCCGCCTCACCCCGAGCCTCGGCGTCGACCGCACCCTCTTCGGGGTCGGCCAGACCTTCACCCTCGACGGGACCACCACCAACGTCCAGATCCGGGCGGCCCTCGAGTGGAAGGCCAGCGAGGCCCTCACCCTCACCCCGGGGGCCGACTTCCTGGGGGGCACCTGGGCCTTCGACTTCCGGGCACCCCTGCGACTCGACGACCTGGACAACCCCATCGGCGAGCGAGATCCGGTGGGCTTCGGCGGCTCGGGCACGGTCTGGTACCCGGACACCTGGCTCCGTGCCGACCTGCGCCCCCTCGAGGACCGCGACCGCCTGCTGCTCACCCCCTCGGTCCGGCTGAACCTCCTCCACTTCACCTACACCGGCGAGGTGGCCGGCGAGGGCAAGCCCTTCACCCGGCTCTCGGTGGACCCGCGCTTCAGCGGCCGCTTCGCCATCACCGATGCCTTCGCGGTCAAGGCCAGCAGCGGCTTCTACCACCAGCCCCCCCAGCCTCAGGAGTCCATCGGCCTCGGGACCACCCCGGACCTGGGCTACGAGCGGGCCTGGAACACCTCCCTCGGGGTGGAGCACCAGGTCAGCCCCGCCATCGAGTGGGAGGTCGAGGGCTTCTGGCGCGACATGGATCGCCTCATCGACGTGGACGACAGCTTCGGGGGCTTCGGGACCCAGGTCTTCGCCAACGTGGGGGAGGGACGGGCCTATGGCGTGGAGCTCATCGCCCGCCATCACCCGGTGGGCCGCTTCTTCGGGTGGGTCAGCTACACCCTCTCCCGGTCCGAGCGCCGCCGCCCCGGCGACGCCGCGTGGACGGCGTTCGACTTCGACCAGACCCACATCTTCTCGGCCCAGGCCGGCTACGACCTGCCCTGGGACCTGGGCGTGTCCTTCCAGGTCCAGTACGTGACCGGAAACCCCGACACCCCCCTCGATGCGGGCGTCTACGACGTCGACGAGGGCAGCTACAACGGCTTCCGGGTGGGCGCCGTGAACGGCCAGCGCCTTCCGCCGTTCTTCCAGACCAGCCTCCGGGTGGACAAGACCTTCGTGTTCCGGAGCTGGGAGCTGGCCACCTATGTGGACCTCCTCAACACCGTCCGTGGCGTCAACCCGGAGTTCACCCTCTACAGCTACGACTTCTCCGAGTCCGCCTATGTACGCGGCCTCCCCTTCATCCCCAACGTCGGCTTCGAGGCCCGCATTCGGCGCCCCGGCGCTTCCAGGTGACCCGGTGAGGACCCCCTGCCCGACCCCGCTGCTCCTCCTCGCCCTCCCGCTCCTGGGCTGCGTCATCAACAGCGAGCGCTACCCCAGGCCGCGGGACCTCCCCGAGCAGGCCATCGTCGACAAGCTCCGCCTGCTGGCGATCCGCGCCGATCCTCCCGAGGTCGCTCCCGGCGGTGCGGCCGCCCTGACCGCCCTGCTGGTGGACCCGGCCGACGAGATCGGCTTCACCGTGTGGACCGCCTGCTCGCCCGAGGAGGTGACCGACTTCGGCTGTCCCCTCGACCCCTCCGTCTTCGGGGACGAGCTGCCCTCCCCCGAGCAGCTCGAGGAGGCCGGCGTGATCGGCGTGGAGCCCGGCTTCCCGCCCACCTTCGTGGCCCCCGTCGACGCCCTGGACGACGTGCCCGCAACCGAGCGCGCCGAGGGGGTCAACTGGACGGTGGGTGCCCTGGCCCTCCCCGACGAGACCGAGCCCACCGAGGAGTTCGACTTCAATCGGGTCGAGTCGGGCTTCAAGCGGGTGGTGGTGAGCGACAGCCCGGCCCCCAACCGCAACCCACGCATCACGGGCTTCACCGTCGACGGGGTGCCCGTCGACCCCGGGCAGGTGGTGGTGCTGGACCCGGGCGAGCCCTACTACCTGGGTCTCGAACTCGCCGATGACGCGGTCGAGACCTACCCCTACACCACCCCCGACGGCGTGGAGGAGCAGCGGGTCGAGGAGCCCTTCGCCGAGTGGTACGCCAGCGACGGAGAGGTCGACGAGTTCTTCACCCTCCACCCCTTCCTGGACAGCACCTGGGTCTCCCCCGGGGCCCCGGGCGTCGAGGGCCGGTGGTGGGCCGTCCTCAAGGACCGGCGTGGCGGCATCACCTGGGTCTCGAGGCGCTGGCGGACGCGCTGATGCTTCCTCGTCGCCCCAGGACCGACGCCGGCGGGAACCCGCAGCGGCACACGGTGTCGGAGGCCGAGCGGACAAACTCTTGACGCCCTTCCGGGGGCGGGGGGTTGGCGTCCGCGGTGAAGCGCGTCTGCACGGACAAGGCGCGAGAGGACAAAACGGTTGACACCCCCGAGAGCCCACAGGTACACCACCGGCCACCGCGAACCGGCGCCACGAGCCCCACGGCACCGGGACCCTGTCCCCCCATCGTGCTAGTCTCGGCCGGCGTTTTCGGGTGCCCTGTCACGGTCCCCGAAACATTGAGCTGGAATCTTCCTTTCCCCCGCGGGAGACAACCGGATGGCAACCCTGAAGCCCCTCATGACCGCCGCACTGGGCCTGCTGGCCCTCGGCGTGTCCCCAGCGGCCGGCGCGGCAGGACCTGAGGGTCCTGGCATCGACGCCGTCGAGCTGTTCCGCGAAGGCCGCCCGGCCCGGGACTCGGTCGAGAACCGCTTCTTCCTCAAGGAGGGCCGGTTCGAGCTCACCCCGATGCTCGGCTACGTGCCCAACAACCCCTTCGCCCAGCGCTTCGTGGGCGGCATCGGCATGGGGTACCACTTCTCCGAGGCCTTCGCGGTCCAGGGCCTCGTGACCTACAGCCCCGACCTCGGCACCTCGGACCTGAAGGGCCTCACCGGCACCCTCCTCCGCATCGCCGACGAGGGCGGAACCCGCGAGTTCCAGCAGCCGCTGGACAAGATCACCCTGTCCTTCGCGGCCAACGTGGTCTGGGCGCCCCTGTACGGCAAGATCAACCTCATCGGCGAGACGGTCCTGAACTTCGACCTCTACTTCCTCGCCGGTGTGGGGATGAACTCGAAGACCAACTACTTCGCCTGCCTCGAAGACGATCAGGTGGCCATCAACAACTCGGACGCCAGCTGCACGGCCTCCGGTCCCGCCACCACCGAGGTCGTGGTCGGCCCCAACGTGGGCATGGGCTTCAACTTCTTCCTCAACCAGTCGGTGGCCTTCAAGCTCGACGGGCGGATGAACTTCTACGTGGACGGCGTGCCCCAGTACGACCCGACCGAGCCGGTGGAGGGCAACCGCCTGTACAACAACATCGTCGTCTCGGGCGGCGTCTCCATCTTCTTCCCGAAGATGCAGGAGCGGATCTATGACTTCTGATCGGACGGACCGCCCCGTGCGCCGCGCCTGGACCGCCGCCGTCATGGCCACCATGGGCCTGGGCCTGTTCCTGACCGGCCCTGCCCTCGCCCAGGACGCCTCGGCGCCCACCGTGCCCGTCGACGGCACCGACGCCCTCGCCCAGGACGACGAGGAGGGCGGCGACGATGACGACCTGGACGACATCCTCGGCTCGGAGGACGACGAGACCGTCGCCGAGGAGCGCGAGGCCGTCGAGGAGGGCCGCATCGACGGGACCCCCGGGGTCCGGGGCGAGAGCGCGCTCGACCTCGAGGAGGACGCCCGGCGCGAGAAGCGCACCATCAAGGTCCTCCAGAAGAAGAACTTCCTGAAGATCGGCAAGATCGAGGTGGGCCCCCACCTGGGGTTCGTGACCAACGACCCGTTCCTCAACCGCTACCTGCTGGGCGGGAACGCGGCCTACCACGTGACCGAGGTGCTCGCCTTCGAGCTCACCGGCACCTTCTCCCCCGACTTCGGGGATGGCGACTGGAAGCCCATCGTCACCCAGCTCGAGGAGAACAACAACGTCCTCCCCGACATCTCGAAGATGCTGTGGAACGCCACCGTCACGGCGCAGTTCTCGCCCATCTACGGCAAGATCGCGGTCCTGGGCGGCAACATCATCGTCTTCGACTTCTACGGCATGTTCGGCTTCGGCCTGGCCGGCACCACCGACGACACCGAGGCGCTCGGCTGCGACGGCGGCGAGACCGACCCCTGCCAGATCACCGCCAATCAGGTGCACGCCACCTCGACCCTCGGCGGCGGCTTCCGCGTGGCGTTCTCGAAGCGCTTCGCCACCCGTATCGAGGGCCGCACCATCTCCTACATCGAGACCTTGGACGGAACCTCGCTGGAGATGAAGAATCTGTTCACGCTCCAGGCCTCGGCCACCTTCTTCTTCGACACCGGGAACTAGTCATGAAGGCGACGACCCTGCTGACCTCCGCCGCCGCCGGCCTCGCCCTGCTCGTGGGCACCCCGGCCTGGGCGGTCGACTGCGAACAGATCGTGGGCATGCTCGGCGCGGGGGTCCCCGCGAACATCGTGGCCCAGACCATGGAGAGCTCGGGCGCCAACTACAAGCCCGAGGAGATCCAGTGTCTGGCCGAGAACGGCGCCCCCGAGGAGGTCCTGGCTACGGCCCGGAAGCTGAAGGCCGCCGAGACCCCCGACATCCCCCAGGCTCCCCCCCCGGGCGAGGAGGACGATGACGAGGATCAGCTGCCGACCAACGCGTTCGAGGCCGCCGACAACGACCTCGACGACATCGGCACCGACCTCTCGGACCTCCCCGAGGAGGGAGACGACGGCACCGCCGACCCCCGCCAGGTCCAGGAGCTCATCCAGCTCTTCCGCGCCAAGAAGTGCCTGACCGCCTCGAAGGGCATCTACGATCTCCTCGAGAAGGACGAGTTCCCCGAGCAGAAGTCGAAGCTCTACTACTACATGGCCAAGTCCCTCGACTGCCTCGAGATGTACCACGGCGCCCAGCACTACTACATGCAGGTCGTCCGGCGCGGCCCCAAGGACCCGTACTTCAAGTACGCCCTGCCCAAGCTCGTGGCCATCGCCGAGTACACCGGCAACGACACCGAGCTGCTGCGGATCGTCCACAAGATCCCGCCCGACGCCTTCCCCCGTCAGGCCCGCAACCACCTCTTCTACCTGATGGGCCGCCGCGAGTACGAGCGCGACAACCTGGCGCGCTCCGCCAAGTACTTCCAGCAGATCAGCTCCAAGTCGAACCTGTTCCTGCGGTCGAAGTACTACGAAGGCGTCATCAACCACGAGCGCAGCAAGTTCAAGAGCGCCGTGAAGGCCTTCCGGGACGTCTACGCCTCGGACGCCCAGCCCGCCGACGCCCGTGAGGCCGAGGAGTACGCGGCCCTCCGCGACCTCTCCCTCATCAACATCGCGCGGATCTACTACGAGCTCGACAAGAAGGACGAGGCGAACTTCTACTACAAGCAGGTGGACCGCAACTCGGACTTCTGGCCCCAGAGCCTGTTCGAGCGCGCCTGGTCCGAGTTCATGCTCGACGACATGAACAAGACCCTGGGCCTGCTGCTCACCCTCAAGTCGCCCTACTACCAGGACCTCTACTACAACCCCGAGTCCGAGATCCTGCGGGCGCTGACCTTCTACTGGATCTGCGAGTACGAGCAGGCCAACCGGCTGCTGCTCCGCTTCGAGGCCAAGTACAAGCCCATGCGCGAGGAGCTCAAGGCCTTCCTGGCCGAGTACGGCACCGAGGAGGGGCGCAAGCTGGCCGACGCCGCCTTCGATGCCTACTTCGTGAAGGACCACGAGGACAGCCAGCTCTCGGGTCAGCTCCTCTACGATGCCCTCCAGAACCGCGACCTGAACAGCATCGTGGACCACCTGGACCTGATGGACGACGAGGTCGCCCTCATCGACGAGCAGAAGTCGGTGTGGCGCGACAGCATCGGGGCCCACCTCAAGAAGGTCATCGAGAAGGACCGGCAGCGCTACAAGCGCAAGGCCGGCCTGGCCCTCCTCCGCGAGCTGGAGCGGCAGAACGACAAGCTGGCCGACTGGCTCTCCCAGTCGCAGATCATCCGCTTCGAGATCGTCGACGCCGAGCGCAAGGTCCTCGAGAAGAAGGCCGCCGCGCCCATCGTCGACGCCCAGGAGGAGGCCGCGCTCACCGACTTCGCGGTCTCCCGCGAGATCATCTACTGGCCGTTCAACGGCGAGTTCTGGGACGACGAGCTCGGCTACTACGAGTACGCCGAGGACTCCTGCAAGTAGTCCCACCCCCCGGGGCCGCCGTCCGGGCGGCCCCAC
>CAZPJM010000007.1:35338-41919 GCA_964586865.1 uncultured Enterobacteriaceae bacterium | reverse complement strand
CCTCCGACGAGACCCCCCGCGCCCTGCGCTGGGTGCTGGGGTCGGCCCTGGGCGTCGTCCTGGTCTACGCCCTGGTGGCCAGCCTGGTCACCGACGAGGCCTGGCTCACCCGCCTCGGCCGGACGAAGGAGGTCCACTTCATCCAGCGCGACGTGCGGGCCTTCGACCGCGCGGAGGCGGTCGGCGAGGCCCCGGTCACCTGGATCGTGGGCAGCTCCATCACCCGCGAGGCCTTCGATGCGGCGCGGATCGAGGCCCGTCTCCGGGCCGCCGGCAGCCCCCACCGGGTCGTGAAGTTCGCCTTCAACCGCGGCACACCGGTGTTCTCCAGGGCCATCCTGGAGGACCTGCCGGTCCGTCCCGGGGACCGGGTGGTCACCTCCGTCGCCGAGGACAACTTCACCTGGGCCTGGCTCGTGGAAGAGGCCAACTTCGACCTCTATGTCCAGTCCCTCCTCACCCCCGACGAGATCCTGGCCCTCGGGGACGTGCCCCTGCCCACCCGCCTCGAGTGGTCCCTGGCCAGCACCCCGCCCGCCGCCTTCTTCCGCAACCAGGTGAACTTCCGGAAGGGCCTCGTGAAGCTCGTGGAGTGGGGGGTGGGCCAGCGCCGGTGGCCCCGCCCGAAGAAGGGGGTCAAGTACCAGCCCTACTCCGACACGAACCGGACCCTGGGCCGGCGGACGCGCTTCGACTGGTCGGTGGACCCGGCGGCCCTGGCCCTGCGAGCTGGCCAGTCCAACCATGATGCCCTGGGGCGCATGGCCGCCGAGGTCGAGGCGCGCGGCGCCTCCCTGCTGGTGGTCTACGTGCCCGGCCATCCCCGCCTCTACGACGACTTCATCGGGGACGAGGTGGTCCGGCGCTTCCACGACCACCTGGATGCCCGGGCCGACCTGGACGTCCAGCGGCTCCGGCCGCGCCAGGGTCGCGCCTACATGGACCACAAGCACCCCAACAACCGCGGGCGGCCTGGCTTCTCGGACGAGCTGGCCGACCACCTGCTCCGGCGGGCGGGGCGGCGCCCGCGGACCCCGCCGGCGTCGTCCTGGGTGGCCCCCCGCGAGGCGGTGCCGGCCCGGCTGTGGGACGGGACCGGACCGTGAGCGGGGACGCGTAGGCCATGCTCTTCAACAGCAAGGTGTTCGTGGCCTTCCTGGCCATCGTCCTGGTCGTCTACTACCAGCTCGGCCACCAGGCCCGCCTCTGGTTCCTCCTCGGCATGAGCTACGTCTTCTACGGGTTCTGGAATCCGTGGCTCTGCCTGCTCATCCTGGGCAGCACCGTCATCGACTACGTCTGCGCCCTCCGCATCCAGGCCGCCGGGGAGCGCACCCGGCTGCGCAATGCCTGGCTCGGCGTCTCCCTCGCGGCGAACCTGGGGGCGCTCTTCTTCTTCAAGTACACGAACTTCTTCATCGCCTCGTTCGTGGACAGCGCCAACCTGCTCGGCCTGCCCCTGCAGCACGACGACTTCACCCTCTCCATCGTGCTGCCGGTGGGGATCAGCTTCTACACCTTCCAGACCCTGTCCTACACCATCGAGGTCTGGCGCGGGAACTTCAAGGCCGACCGGAACTTCCGAGACTTCGCCCTCTTCGTCAGCTTCTTCCCCCAGCTCGTCGCCGGGCCGGTGGAGCGGGCCACTCACCTGCTGCCCCAGTACAAGCAGCCCGTCCGGATCCGCGTCGACCAGGTCCGGGAGGGGGTCTTCCTCATCCTCCTCGGCTTCGTGAAGAAGAGCGTCATCGGCGATCGCCTGGCGCTCTGGATCGACCCCTACTTCTCGGAGCGGGTGCACAGCGGCCCCGTCGCACTCATGTCCATCCTGCTCTTCACCACCAACATCTACGTCGACTTCAGCGCCTACAGCGACATCGCCATCGGCCTCGGGCGGCTGCTCGGCTACGACATCCGATCCAACTTCAACCTGCCCTTCGTGGTGCCGAGCATCCCCGAGCGGTGGCGTCGGTGGCACATCTCCATGGGGCACTGGTTCCGGGACTACATCTACTTTCCCCTGGGCGGCAATCGAATCAGCTTCGCCCGCACCCAGCTCAACATCCTCGCCGTGATGTTCCTGTCCGGGCTGTGGCACGGCGCCAGCTACAACTTCGTGGTCTGGGGGCTGCTCAACGGCCTGACCATGGTGGGCCACCGCCTCACCCGGCCGGTGTGGCGCTGGCTCCGGGAGACGACCGGGCGCAACCCCATCACCCGCTGGGGGTACTACTACCTGGCCTGTGCGAATACCATGGTGATGATCAGCCTGATCAACATCTTCTTCCGGAGCGACACCTGGGACGTGTCCTTCTCCTACGTCAACAGCCTCTTCGTCCGTCATGCCTGGCACTGGATCGAGTACACCGCCCGGGTGGTCGAGGACCCCAACCGCCTCCCCGACCACTACCCCGAGGGCTTCGGCTACATGGCCATCGTCATCGTGGTCCACGAGTGGGAGCGGTGGGGCGGGCTCAAGCAGGCCATCCTGGCCCGGCCCGTGGTGTGGGCGCTCTGCTGCGCAGCCATGCTCACCTACGTCCTGCTGTTCGGGATCCAGGGGCCGGAGTTCATCTATTTCCAGTTCTGAGGGAGAGTCTTCGTAGGAACGGGGACTTCGGCTGCGAGCAAGTGGTGGGGGAGGTTCCGATCGTTCGTCCGCTCCGAATGTCCTCCGCTGGGACGCAACGGCCTTGGACGACAAGCTCGGTCGTGCGGGGATCGGCCTGATGCTGGATGACGAGGCCCAGCCAGCCTCCCCGGCCCTCCCCCCTCACCCGATCTGGGAGAGGTAGGGGCCGGGGTCGATGGGGATGGCCACCAGATCCACGGTGGGGCGGGCCAGGGCGGTGGTGATGGCGTCGTGGATGGCGCGCGGGCCGCGGGCGACGACGCCGGTGCCGCCGACGGCCCGGCCGAGGGCGGGCCAGTCGGGGTTGCGGAAGCCGACCCCCCGGGCCGGGAGGTCGGAGCGCTTCTGCTTGAGCGCGATGAGGGCCAGCTCCTCGTCGACGAGGACCACCACGGTGAGGGGCCAGCCGCGCTCGGCCGCCACCATGAGCTCGCCCATGACGAGCTGGAGGCCCATGTCGCCGGTGATGGCGACCGCGGGATGGCCGAGGGCGGCGGCGGCGAGGGCGGCGGGGACGGCGAAGCCCATGCTGGCGAGGCCGTTGGACTGGAGGAGGCGATCGGGGCGGACGGCCCGCCAGGTGTGGGACGCGGTGATCCGGTGGGCGCCGGTGTCGAGGGTGGCGACCACGTCGGGGGGACAGGCGGCCTGGACGGCCCGGAGTGCGGTGGCGGGGCCGTCCTCGGCGTCGTCGAAGCCGGCGACCCACGCCGCCCGCCACGTGGCCACCTGGGCCTCGGTCCAGGTGGACGCCCCCTCGAGGCCGGCCGCCTCGGCGACCAGGGCGTGGATGGGCCCCACCGCCAGGGCCTCGATGGTGGTGGGGAGGTCGGTGGGGACGTGGTCGTCCAACACCACCACCGGCAGCTCGGCGGGCCAGCCGGGGAGCCAGTGATCCCGGAGCTCCACTGGATCCCACCCCACGAGGACGAGCCCGTCGCACCGGGCGAGGTGATGCTGGTGATGGCGATCCACGGCGGGGGAGAGGCCGGCCGGCCCGGCCCACCAGCCGCCGTCCTCCTCGGGGAGGGCGCCCTTGGCCTTGTAGGTGGTGAGCACGGGGGCTCGGAGGGCCCGCGCCAGCTCGGCGATGGGGGCGTGACGGCCGCCGTGGCCCACCAGGATCGCGGGGCGCCTCCATCCGGCGATCCGGTCCAGGGTGGTCAGGTCGAGCCCCACCCGCAGGGCCGGCGCCGGGGGCGGCGTCAGGGGACCCTCGCCGGCGCGGGCAGCCCCGACCTCGGAGGGGATCTCGAGCCACACGGGCCCGGGACGGGGCGCCCGGGCCACGGCCACCGCCCTCCGGAGCTCCCCCGGGGCGTTCTGCGCGGTCATGCGGCACACGGCCTTGCCCGAGGCGGCCATCAGGCCGGCCTGATCGAGCACCATGTGGGTGTAGGTGCCGTGGCGGTCGCTGCGGGAGCGGCTGGTGAGCGCCAGGACCGGGGCCCGGTCGAGCAGCGCCCCCGCCATCCCCGAGACCAGGTTGGTGAGGCCGGGGCCAAGGGTGGCCGCGCACGCCCCCAAGCCCCCCGTGAGCTGGGCCTCGGCCGCCGCCGCGAAGCCGGCCGACGCCTCGTCCCGCACCAGCACGAACGGGAGTTCCCGCGCCTCCACCGCGTCCACCACCGGCAGGGTGTCGCCGCCAGGCATGCCCCACACATGACGCGCTCCCGCCGCCACCACCGCCTCGGCGATGCGTTCCGCCACCGTAGCCACCGGACCTCCTGCTCCATCGGCCCCGATGCCGGACAGCCCCCCGGGTCGCGCCCTGGGGCCCTCCGCGTCAGAACGCGAGGGAGCCGCCGATCATGGGGACGGCCACCACGTCCGAGCCGGCGATCCACAGGTCGCAGCCCACATCGATCTGGGACAGGGCGGACAGGAGGAACCACGCCCCGCCCCCGGCCAGGGTCCGGCCCGAGACGACCTCGCGGCCGCCGTTGAGGTAGATGCCACCTCCGTCGAAAGCGATGGAGCCGCCGCCGCCCGCCAGGACCTCCACCCCGTCGAGGACGGTGGTGGTGGCGTTGGCCCAGAGGGCGAAGCGGTCCGCGTTCAGGCCGGCGTTGGCCGAGAGCCGCCACCCCACCCCGGCCCCGGACAGGTCGATCAGCAGCTCGGGGACGGCCGAGACCCCCCATCGCTCGCCGGGCCGGCCGGCGATCTTCACCCCGGCCGCCAGCGGCCCGGTAGCCACCCCCTCCTCGCTGGCCACCAGGTCGGGCAGGACCAGGCGCGCCTCGAGGCCCTCGTCCACGCCGAGCCGCAGGGTCCAGGCCTGGGTCCCGACGGCCACCGGGCCCCCACCCACCGAGCCCGCCAGCCCCACTTCTACGGTGGCGAAGCCCGGGCCCGGGGTCGCCGGCGACTGGCCGAGGGCCGGCCGATCCGGCGCGAAGGTGGGCGCCGGTCGCTCGGCGTGGGCGGGGGTGGCGAGGACGGGGGTGGCGAGGACGGGGGTGGCGAGCAGGGTCAGCAGCAGCGGGGCGCGCACGGGACCTCCACGCCCGCACCCTACCGCCTCATCCCCGGCACGCCGGGCCGCGTCGGGCCGGCCGATCCGATCAGCCCTTCCGGCCGCCCCACACGGGCAGCTCCAGGCTCCGGCCGCGGGGCCCCTGGGACGCGGCGTGGACCAGGGTGCGCGCCAGCTCGTCGGGGTCGATCCAGCCGTGCCGATCGGCGTCGGGCATGGCCGCCCGGTTGGCCTCGGTGTCGATGACGCCCATGGGGTAGAGCACCGAGACCTTCACGTCGGTGCCGCGCAGCTCGGCATCGACGGAGCGCAGCCAGGTGGCGACGGCCGCCTTGGAGGCCGCGTAGAGCGCCACCTGGGCGGCGCCTCCGTTCCAGGCCTGCCCGGCGCTCACCCCCGCCAGCAGCCCGTGCCCCTGCTCCTGGAGCAGCCGCACCGCGGTCCGGCCCACGTGGAAGAGGCTGCGCATGTTCAGGTCGAACATCTGGTCGTAGTCGGTGGGCGTGGCGTCGGCGGCGCCCTGCATGGCGAAGCCCCCGACGGTGTGGATGACGTGGTCCAGCCGGCCGTGGCGCTCGAAGGCCTCCCGGACCACCCGGTCGGCGCTCACCGGGTCGAGGAGATCGGCCCCGAGGGGCAGCGCGTCCAGGGTGCGCGCCCGATCCTCGGGGGGCTCGAGATCGACCAGGATGAGCCGGCTGCCAGCATCGAAGAAGGCGCGTGCCACGGAGCCGGCCAGGGCGCCGCCGCCTCCGGTGATCAGGGTGACGGTGTCGTCGAGGGACATGGGACCTCCAGGGCAGGGTCGTAGCCTGCGACCCGGGACCGCCACGGCAAGGCAGGGCTCGGAAACGCTCCGTGCGCCCTGGGGCCCCCGACGGTCGCCTCAGGGCAGCCAGGGCGGGGGATGGTCGGGCCGGTGCAGGAGCCGCGCCCGCCCGGGGGTGTGGCCGTACAGGAGCCAGCGCCCCTCGGGCAGGCGGTGGAGGTGACGGAGCCGGGCCTCGCCCACGGCGTCCTGCAGCACGAGGGACCACGCCCCGTCCCCGTGATCGAGGGGCCAGGCGTCTCGGGTGGCGCCCTCCACCACCCACCGGGCCGGGCCGTCGGGGGCCCCGAGGACCACCTGCACCGGGCGACCCTCGCCCGTCTCGGGGTCGCGCTCGACCCACGCCCCCACCAGCTCACGGGGCAGTGGGGCGACGGGGAGGCCGACCCCCACCCGACCATCGGCGGTGTAGAGGACCAGCCCGGCGGCGCCCCGACGCTCCAGCCGGACGATGGCGCCGTCGCTCCCGATCCCCTCCCACCCCTCGGCGCCCCGATGCAGGCTCCAGGTGGGGCCCCCCTCGCGCTGACCCTCCGGCACGATGTCCAGCTCGCCATCCTCGATGCCGAGCCGGGCCCGCACCGGCCCGCCCGGGCCGTCCAGCAACCACCAGTCGCCCTCGATGCCGGCCTGCTCTGCCC
>CAZPJM010000007.1:0-35238 GCA_964586865.1 uncultured Enterobacteriaceae bacterium | reverse complement strand
GCCCCAGCAGGACCACCGCCACCATGCCCGCGCCCGCTCGACCCACCGCCTCGCCTCCTCGTCCTGACCCGGACCGCTATCATGGGGATCCGACCCGGCCGCCCGACCCCTCCCACAGGGTGGCCTCCCTGACCGCATCGTTCACGGAGCCCCCATGCCCGGCACCCGTCGCACCGTCGAGATGGACGTCCCGCGCGAGACCCTCTTCGACGTGATCGTCGACTACGAGCGCTACCCCGACTTCCTCTCGGACATCCACGACGCGCGGATCGTCCGCCGCACCGATGACGGCGCCGTCGTCGAGTACGGCCTCTCCATCATGGGCAAGCGGATCGCCTACACCCTTCAGATGGTGGAGGAGCGCCCCACCCGCGTCACCTGGAGCCTCGTCGAGAGCGCCGTCATGAAGGTCTCGGACGGGTCGTGGGACCTGGAGGCCCTGGGCGAGGGGCGCACCCGCGCCACCTACGCGGTCGAGGTGAAGCCCAAGCTCCTGGTGCCGGGACCGGTGGTCAAGGCCCTGACCGGCCGCACCCTGCCCGCGACCCTCGGCGCCTTCGAGGCGGAGGCCCGCCGCCGCGCGGGGTGAGGGCCGCGCCGGCCACGCGGGTCGGGTTATGGCGCCGGCCGCCCGGAGGGCCCATGGCCGAGAGCGCGTCCACCGAGGACCACCGCAGCTTCCTCAACCAGTACTACGGCTGGGCCCGGCACGTCTACGACGTCACCCGGAAGTACTACCTGTTCGGCCGCGACACGGCGATCCGCCAGCTCCTGGACGACCCCTCCTGGAAGCGCCTGGTCGAGATCGGCCCCGGCACCGGCCGCAACCTCCGCAAGCTCCACGAGGGCCGGCCCAGCGCCATGCTCGGAGGCATCGAGGCCAGCGACGAGATGCTGGAGCACGCCCGCGGGCGGTGCCCCTGGGCCCGCCTCCAGCACGGCTTCGCCGAGACGGCCGACTACGCGGACCTGCTGGGCGAGCGGCCCGACGTGGTGCTCTTCAGCTACTGCCTCTCCATGGTCCAGGACGAGCCCGCCGCCCTCGAGAATGCGCGGCGCACCCTGGCGCCCGGCGGCCGGGTGGTGGTGGTGGACTTCGCCGACCTCTCGGGCATGCGGACGCCCCTGCGACAGGGCCTGCGCAAGTGGCTCGACACCTTCCACGTGGAGCCCCTGGACGAGACCATCCTCGAGCCCTTCGCGCCCACCCTCACCTACGGGCCCGGTCGCTACTTCCTCATCGCCGAGATCGCCGCGGCCACCGATCGGGCCGACGACGCTGCAGAGATGGCCGACGCGCCGGGCCGGTGAGCCTCAGCGCCGCCGGCGGCGCAGCAGGAGCGGGAGCAGGAGCAGCGGGAGGGCGGTGGGAGCGGCGTCGGTCGCGGAGCAGCCGAGTCCGAAGCCGCGGCCGGAGGGCTCGGCCGGAGCCGGGATCTCGCCGGAACGACCGCCCGCGTCCAGGTAGTCCGGCACGCCATCGCCGTCCCGATCCCCCGCACCCTCGGCCAGGTCCAGGGCCCCATCCCCGTCCGAGTCCAGGTCCAGGTGGTTGGGGATCCCGTCCCCATCCGTGTCGGTCAGCCCGTCCGGGGACTCGTCGCGGGTGGGGATGCCATCACCGTCATCGTCGGCGTCGCGGAAGTCCGGGTCACCATCGCCGTCCGAGTCCCGCGGGCTGCTCGGGGCTCCGCCGACCTCGTCGCGGTCCGAGATGCCGTCATCGTCCGAGTCCTCGTCCAGTGCGTCGATAATCCCGTCGTTGTCGGTGTCGAGCGGCTCGAGCAGCCCCTCGTGGGTGGTGGTGTCCCCCCACTCGAGCCCATCGAGGAGGGTGTCGCCGTCGCTGTCGCGCACCGTCGGATCCGAGCCCTCCAGATCCTCGTAGTAGTTGAGGACGTCGTCCCCGTCCGTGTCCTGGTCCACCCGGCCGCTGCAGTCGTTGTCCAGCCCGTCCAGGATGTCGGGCGCGCCCGTGTAGACGTCGGGGTTGGTGTCGATGCAGTCGCCCCCACCCCACCGGTCCGACCGATCGCCATCGCCGTCCTGGTCGAAGTCATCCTCCCCGTCGCAGTTCTGATCGATGCCGTCGTACCAGGTCTCGTCCACCAGGCTGCTGATGGTGGGGTCGGTGTCGTTGCAGTCCCCCCCCATGCCCTCCGGGTCCTGGAACCGGGCTCGGTCCCCATCGCCGTCCTGGTCGTAGTCATCGTCGCCGGCGCAGTCCTGATCGATGCCGTCGTACCAGGTCTCGGTGGCCCCGGGGAAGACGGTCGCGTCGGTGCCGGCGCAGTCCTCCTCCAAGCCCTCCAGCTCCGGGTCGGTGAGGGTGCGGCCATCCGAGTCCACCCACATGGCCATGAAGCCGTCCAGATCGGCGTCGAAGTCGAGGTCGTCGCAGTCGCTGTCGACCCCGTCGAAGGCCACCTCGGGGGCGCCATCGTAGATGGTGGGATCGGCGTCATCGCAGTCCGATCCGCCGTAGACGGCGCTGTCCTGCCCATCCCCGTCGGCGTCGAAGTCCGAGTCCGAGCGGCAGTCCTGATCGACGCCGTCGTAGTCGACCTCGGTGGCACCCGGGAAGATGGTGCCGTCGCTGTCGTTGCAGTCCCGGCCCGAGTAGCGGGTGGACGCATAGCCGTCGCCGTCGGCATCGTAGAGATCCCAGCCGTCGCAGTCCTCGTCGTTGCCGTCCTGCACCTCCACGGCTCCCGGATAGCGGCTGTTGTCCCGGTCCGAGCAGTCCCCCTCGGCGATGCTCACCCCATCCCGGTCGTGATCGGCGTAGCGGCTCGCCGAGTAGCCGTTGCTCAGGTTGTTGATCCTCTCGGGCCCGTAGCCATAGGCGAGCTCGGTGAGGTCGTCGTCGAAGCAGCCGCCGACGGAGTAGGCGCGAAAGCTGGCCCTGGCCGCGACATTGCCGCTCGACCCGGAACGGCACGCCGTGTCGGTGCCCTCCACCGCCGCGACGCCGTGGGTGTCCAACAGGACGTTGTTGCAGGTCGAGGTGCCGGAGCGGACGGGCTGGTAGTAGCCGTAGTCGCCGTTCCGGGTCAGGCTCACGTCCCGCAGGAACGTGCGGGTGGCGTCCGTGACGCCGTTGTCGTTGTGGATGGCCGCGTCGGTCCGCCCGAGGGCCTCGTTGCCGACCACCGTGACGTAGCGCATCCAGAGGTAGTCGAAGGCCCCGGAGGTCCTCCGCTGGTAGCCCTGCTGGAAGACCGCGCCCCCGAGGTCGTTGGCCACGTTCTCCTTGAACTCGGCGCCGTAGTGGTCCCGGTAGCCCCAGACGTCGATGTGGGCGGCGCCCGCCCCCCGGTCCGCCTCGTTGGCGCAGTACAGGGCACCATTCTCGAACATGTAGACGTTGCGCGTGTTGTAGAGCCCGCCGCCGTCGCGACCCGCCACATTGCCCACGAACCACGAGTCGTAGGTCGCGTAGGAGCCGCCGTCGTGGTAGACGCCGCCGCCATCCTCGGTGGCCTCGTTCTCCTCGACCAAGGTGCTGTACAGGGAGAGGTAGTAGTAGGTGCTGCTGTCTCCGAACTGGTCGCCCTCGTAGGCGATCCCCCCGCCCAGCCGCGCCGTGTTGGCCGTGAGTCGGGACTCGCGGACACTGAAGCTCCGGGGCCGGGGACCCAGGTAGAATCCCCCCCCCATGTCGGCGTCGTTGGACTCGAAGATCGAGCTCGTGACCCTCATGCGCACGGCCTCTTGGAAGTAGGCGCCCCCACCCTGGTCGGAGGCGGTGTTGGAGGTGATCGTCACCCCGAGGAGGCTGGAGGAGAGGTCCACGCCGCCCAGGTAGAAGCCACCGCCGTCCGTGCCCGCCACGTTGCCGTCGAAGGTGGAGCCCTGGGCGTCGAGCTCGCCGTCCACCACATGGCCCCCGCCTCCGCTCCCCGAGGCCTCGTTGCTCTCGATCGCATCGTGGTTGCTCGACCACCGGGACCCGCGCTGGTAGACGGCCCCCCCGTCACCGCCGGCCGTGTTGTCGCGGAACACCGCGTCCAGGGTGGTCAACCCCTGGGTGCTGTACACCGCCCCTCCGTCCTCCGAGGCGCTGTTGGCCTCGAGGGTGGTGTCGCGGAGGAAGACCGTCGGGGTGGCCCCGGTGGCGACCTCGTCGAAGGTGGCGATGGCCCCCCCGACCGACGAGGCGCTGTTGCTGTCGAAGGTCCCGCCGACCACGTCGAAGCCCAGGACCGAGGCGATGGCCCCGCCTTCGGTGGCCTCGTTGCTGATGAAGTCGGTGTCGTAGAGGCGCAGGTCGGCGGCCGCGGGGAGCCACAGCGCCCCACCCCGCTCGGCGGCCGTGTTGGTCTCGAAGGTGCAGTCCCACGCCTCGATCCGGGAGCCGGTGCCGGTGCCGTCGTCGAAGTCGCCGTGGATCGCCCCGCCGGACACGTCGCTGTTGTTGTCCCTGAACGTGGAGCGGCGGGCGATGAGGGAGGCGCCGGACAGGTGGATCGCCCCGCCCTCGGCGGTGGAGGAGGCGCCGTCGATGGTCGTGTCGTAGATCTCCAGGGTGCCGCGCTCGGCGGCGATGGCCCCGCCGGAACCGCCCGCGCTGGCGCCGGTGATGTCGGAGGCCGCCAGGGTCACGGTGCTGTCGACCATCCGGATGGCGCCGCCGCCGTCGCTGGTGGACAGGCCGTCCAGGCTCACCCCGTACATCCGGACCGTGGCGTCGTCGGCCTCCACCCCGCGACCCTCCGTGTGGCGGATGGTGAGGCCTGTCAGGCGCAGGGTGCCGGACCGGACCTCGATGGCGGGGATGCCGATGGTACCGCACTCGAGGACCGCCTGGCTGTCGGCGGACCGGACTGCCGCCACATCCACGTCGAGGCTGTCGATCCGCAGGCACTCGCTCCAGGTGCCGCCGTCGACCACCAGGATGAGATCCCCGTCGGAGGCGGCGTCGATGGCGTCCTGGATGCTGGTGTGGTCGAAGCCCGACCGCCCGACGGTGTGCACCGTCCGGGCATGTGCCGGGATCGCGAGCACCAGGGCGGCCAGTCCCAGGCCAAATCGCAGCATGCATTCCTCCGCGGTCGCAGGCCCCGAGTGTAGACCACCCGGGCGCGGTCGGCATCGACCCCCACGTCGGATCCCGACGGAGGATGTCGAGGTGCGGGGGCCCGGCGGGGGCCCGGCCGCGGTGAGCGGGTCAGGTCCATGTCAGGGGGTCGGGGCGCCGGGCACCACGGTCAGCAGCAGGGGGAGGTGGTCGCTCACCGAGAGCGGCTCCGGATCCACCGCCACCCGGGTGAGCCGCACCGGGCCGGCCGTGAAGGCGTGGTCGATGGCCCGGTCGGGCCGGCCGCCGAAGGGCGCATAGGTGAACCAGCGGGCCGGATCCCGACGGTAGGTGGCCAGGGGCACCGCCGGACGCAGATCCTCGTAGAGCGGAGCCAGGAGCTCGTCGCCATCGCCGTAGAGGGCGCGGTCCTTCTCGAGCACGGTGGCCGGATCCTCGCCCGGGGGCAGCGCGTTGAGATCGCCGGCGAGGAGGACGCCGAGTCCCTCCCGGGCCCGGGTGGTGGCCAGCTCGTGCAGGCGGCGGACCTGGCGCGGCAGGGTCCCGTCGCCCCGGGAGAAGGCGGAGAGGTGGGTGTTGAGCACGGCCAGGTCGGCCCCGCCCTCGACCGGCAGCCGCACCTCGAGGATGGCCCGCTTGAGGTTGAAGGCGCGCCGCCAGCCCGGCTCGTCCAGGAGCGGGAGCTGGTGGCGGGTGGCCGGTCCGAGGCGCACCCGGGAGAAGACGGCCAGGTGCATGTCTACCCGGCCCAGGTGCTCGTGGGCGGGGGTCGGGACGTAGGGGACGCGATGGTAGGGGGTGGAGGCGTGGCAGCGCCAGGCCGGCAGGCGCTCGAGCAGGGCACGGACCTGGTCGAGGCGGCCGGTGCGGTCCGAGTCGCGGTCCAGCTCCTGCCAGAGGATCAGGTCGGGGTCGTGGGCCCGGACCACCCGAGCCAGGGCGTCCAGGGTCCGGTCCACCGCGGCCGGCGGTACCGAGACCCCGCGTCCGCCGTCGTAGAAGAACTGTTGGTCGCGGCCGGCCGAGAACTGGGCGTTCCACACCAGGACGGTGAGGGGGCGACCGGCCCGGGCCGTGGGCACATCGACGGGGCAGACCACGGGAACCGTCTCGCGCAGCGCCGGCGTGTGGAGGGCGCCCGAGAGCATGGCACCGGCCGTGACCACCAGGGCCAGGCCGCCGCCCACCGCCCCCGCGCGCCAGGAGCCCGCCGCCATGCCCACCTCCGGTTCGGGCGCCGCTGTATCCCGGAGGCGACCGGGGCGGCGCACGGATAGCCGCCGGCGCGGAGGCCCCATGCGACGCATCCTGGTCACGGGCGGGACCGGCTACCTGGGCGGCTACGCCTGCACCCGCCTGCTCGACATCGACCCCGACGTGCACCTGGACCTGTTCGTGCGGGCCCGGGACCCGGACCACGCCGTCCGGAAGCTCTGGAAGGGCTGGCAGCTGCACCTGGACCCCCCGGCGTTCCGCGCGGCCCTTGAGCGGGTGCGCTTCGTGCCGGGCGATCTCCACGCCACAGGCCTCGGCCTCGCCGAGGAGGATCGGGCACGTCTCGTGGAGGGGACCGACTCGGTGCTGCACGTGGCGGCCTCCCTCAACCGCAACAGCGAGCGCGCCTGCCTGAACACGAACGTCCGGGGCCTGCTCTCGGTGCTCCGCCTCGCCCGGGCCATGGCGGACGGCGGCGGGCTGCGACGCTTCAGCTTCGTCAGCACGGCGGCCGTGGCTGGGGAGCGCTGGCGCGAGGTCGTGCCCGAGGACCAGGCCATCGACTGGTGGAACCGGCAGTACGACCCCTACGCCCGCACCAAGGCGCTGGGCGAGCACATGGTCCACGAGCTCCTCCCCGACGTGGATCGCCTGGTCTTCCGCCCCTCGTCCGTGATGGGGGACAGCCGCCGCCCCGAGACGACCCAGTGGGACATGGTGCGGGCCTACGTCTTCTTCGCCGACCTGCCCGCCCTGCCATGGGGCCCGGACATCCGCCAGGACATCGTGCCGGCCGACTTCGTGGGCGATGCCATCGCCACGCTGCACCTGCGGGAGCGCTGCCGGCACCACACCTACCACCTCACCGCCGGGACCGGCTCCGCGACCACCGCCGACATCATGCGGGCCCTCCTGGCCGAGAGCGGGCGGCGCCCGCCCGCCTTCCTGACCCGGATGACGGGGCCGTTCCAGGGCGGCGTGCAGGCCGTGGAGGCCCTGGCCCCCGGGCGGACCACCCAGCGCATGGCGGCCCTGCTGCGGGTCTTCCTGCCCTACGTCACCAATGACACGGTCTTCGACAATGGGCGGATCGTGGCCGAGCTGGGGCGCGCCCCCACCCCCTTCCCGCGCTACGCAGCCCGGCTGTACCGCTACGCCCGCCAGGTCGACTTCCGCTACCCCCACGCGCCCTGGCCCCCCGGCGACGGGGCTCAAGCGGGCTGATCCGGTGCCGATGTCCCGGGCGGGACCCCTCCGGAGCCACCGTGGCCGAGCCCGCCTTCGACCTCCACGCCCTGCGCGACGCCCTCGTGGCGGAGAAGCAGCACGCCGACGCCGCCCGCGACGAGGCGGCCGCCCTCGCGCGCCGGGTGGAGCGCCTGGAGGCCCGACTGGCCGAGGCCGAGGCCCGGGCCGACGAGGCCGAGGCCCGCGCCGACGAGGCCGAGGCCCGGGCCCTCCAGGCCGACACCCTCACCGCCCTCTCCGAGGCCCGGGCGCGGCGGCTGGCGGACGTGGCCCGCCGCTACCGGACCCTGCTGGCCACCCTCCCCGACACCTTCGCCATCGTGTTCGACCACGACCTCCGCTACCAGGTGGTGGAGGGCGCCGGACTACGGGTGGCCGGGCTCGACGGGGCGGCCATGGAGGGGCACGGACTCCACGAGCTGGTCGATCCGGCCCTCGCACGGGTCCTGGAGCCCATGTACCGCCGGACCCTGGCCGGCCACGAGGTGGACCAGGAGGTCTCCCACGCAGGCCGGCATCACCTGATCCAGTTCCGCCCCCTGCGCGGCCAGGACGGCGCCATCACCGGCGGCCTGGTGGTGTGGCGGGACCTCAGCCGGATCCGCCGCACCGAGGAGGCCCTGCGCCGCAAGCAGGCCGATCTCTCCCGGGCGCTGGAGCAGCGGGAGATCCTCCTCCGGGAGGTCTACCACCGGGTCAAGAACAACCTCCAGGTGGTGAGCAGCCTCCTCTCGCTCCAGTCCCGGTCCGTCACCGACCCGGCCGCCCGCCGCGCCCTCGCCGCCAGCCGCGCCCGCGTCTCGGCCATGGCCCGGGTCCACGAGCGCCTCTACAGCGGCCCCGACCTGGCCCGGGTGGAGCTCGATCGCTACGTCGAGGGCCTGGTCGGCGAGCTCATCGCCACCTACCGCCAGGACGAGCGGGTGGCGGTCTCGCTGGAGCTCGAGGCGGTCACCCTCCCCCTCGAGACCGCGATCCCCTGCGGCCTCATCCTCCATGAGCTGGTCTCGAACGCCCTGCAGCACGCCTGGCCCGAGGGGGGCGCCGGGCGCCTGGTGGTGCGGACCGCCCAGGTCGACGGGGTGGCCCGCATCGAGGTGCAGGACGACGGGGTCGGCGCGCCCGAGACGGTGCGCGGGGGGGCGCTCGGCACGCGGCTGGTCCAGAGCCTGACCGCCCAGGTCGAGGGGCGCCTGGAGCGCCGGGATGCGCCGGGGACCTGGTGGGTCATGGAGCTGCCCGACGAGGCCTCGCCCGACGCGAAGTGAGCGGTGCTGCGGGACCGCCGCGCCGCGGCGGCCTCAGGGGCAGGCGCCCGGCCGCTGGCGGTTGCTGACGGCGCTCACCCGGCCGTCATCGACCTCGAGGACCAGCTCGCGGCAGGCCTCGTCCAGGGCGACCCGCCAGGTGGGGGCCTCGGCCCCGTCGACCGGAGGGCCCCCCATGACCTCGGAGGCCACCCGCACGGCGGCGGACTCGGGGGCGCCCGAGGGCACGAGCTGCTGGAGGTGGTCGATCTTCTGGACCCCTTCCGGCTTGCCCGCGCTGGCCGGGGGCGCGCCGCAGGCGTCCGGCCGCTCGTGGAGGCGCACATTGCCGAGCACGTCCTGGTGCTCCACCAGCACCAGGCTGCGACACCCCTCCCCGTGGGGCTCCTGGAAGCGGGCCATCTTCCACAGCCCCTCCGTGGTCGGGTCCTCGGTGAGGGCGATGCCCACCGCCGCCACCGCGGCGTCGTAGGCCATCCCGATCTCCACGTCGGCCAGGGCCTGCTCGAAGCGGCTGCCGTCGGGGACGTCGGGCATGCGGGCCCCCAGGTTCAAGGAGTCGGTGGGGGGCGGGCCCGGCACCGGATCCGCCTCGGTGGTCCGCGGCGCCGGGACCTCCTCGGCGGGGGGTCCGAAGCCGCAGCCGACGGCGAAGACGGCGAAGGCAGTGGGGGCGAGGGAGAGGACGGTGGGTCTCAAGGGGGCTCCGGGGGCATCCGGTCCGGGGGCGGTCGCAGCGCCCGGGATGACTCGTCGGGACGGGCGAGGAGGGAGGCGTACCCGCTCATGCGTCGGTTCTCCAGCTTTCCAGCCTCGGAGGCCGGGCTCTTCGTATCGTGACCCGCCCTGTCCTCGATCGGGCCCTGGCCGGCGGGCCTCAGTCGCGGTCGAAGCGGACGGTCCCGCCCAGGCCGGCGAAGCGGCTCTCCATCTCCACCTCGCCCACCACCCGGTCGAGCCCCTGCCAGGACAGGCTCCCCTCACCCCGGACGCTCCAGCCGTCGGTGGAGGAGACGGTGATGTCCCCGACCCAGGAGCCGTCGTCGGCGATGTTGTCGCGCTCCTCCAGGGTGAGCTCCTCCCCGAGCGCCAGCCGGGCCACCGGGTCGTCGGCGGGAGGGGTGCAGGTCATGGACCAGTCCACCTGCCAGCCGCTGCGGGAGAGGGTGGCGGGGCAGCTCAGGCGCCAGGCGTAGCGCTGCCCCTCGTAGACCACCACGAAGGTCACGTCGCCGGTGCCCTCCAGGGTGCCGTCCGCGTCGACGCGCCCGTCACAGTCATCGTCCTCGCCGTTCCAGGGCACCTCGGCGGCCCCGGGGTTCACCCGCGGGTCGAAGTCGTCGCAGTCCACATCGGCCGTGTAGCCGTCACCATCGGCGTCCTCGGGCGGGGGGCGGTCGGTGTCGGGGCTGCCGGTGTCGGGGCGCCCGGTGTCCTCGGCGTCCGAGTCCTCGGGCACGCTCGGATCGCACCCGCCCGAGGCCAGGGCCAGGAGGGGCAGCAGGACGAGCGGAGAGCGGACGGAGCGGCGCATGGGGACCTCGGCGGCCCAGGGTAGCCGCGACCGCCCCGACCCGCGCCCCGGTGGCGTGGGGGAGGCCGGGACAGCCCAGGTCGAGCCCGCTCGGGCGGCTCAGTAGCGGGCCTGACCCGGGGTACGGGGGAAGGGGAGGACATCCCGGATGTTCTTCATGCCGGTGAGCCACATGAGCATGCGCTCGAAGCCCAGGCCGAACCCGCCGTGGGGGGTGCCGCCGAACCGGCGCAGGTCCAGGTACCAGTCGTAGTCCTCGGGCTCCATGCCCTCCTCGCGGATCCGCCGCGCGAGCACGTCGTGACGCTCCTCGCGCTGGCTGCCGCCGATGATCTCGCCGAGGCGGGGCACCAGCAGATCGGTGGCCGCCACCGTCTCGCCGTCGTCGTTCAGGCGCATGTAGAAGGCCTTCTGGGCCTTGGGGTAGTCGGTGACGAAGACGGGCCCCCGGAAGTGCTCCTCGGCGAGGAAGCGCTCGTGCTCGGCCTGGAGCGAGGTCCCGAAGCCGATGGGGTACTCGAAGTCGCGACCCGAGGCCTCGAGGATCTCCTGGGCCTCGCGGTAGGTGATCCGCGCGAACTCCTGGTCGACCGTGCCGCGGACCGCCTCGATGACCCCCTTCTCGACGAAGCGGTCGAAGAGGGCCATGTCGTCGGCGCAGCGCTCGAGGGTGCGCAGGGCCACCTGGCGGACGAAGTCCTCGGCCAGGGAGACCACGTCGTCCAGGTCCGCGAAGGCGAGCTCCGGCTCGATCATCCAGAACTCGTTGGCGTGGCGGACCGTGTTGCTGTTCTCGGCGCGGAAGGTGGGGCCGAAGGTGTAGACGTCGGTGAAGGCGTTGGCGAAGCACTCGACCTGGAGCTGGCCCGAGACGGTCAGGTAGGTGGGCCGGCCGAAGAAGGGCTCGTGCTTCTCGCCGACGGTGACGTTGAAGAGCTCGCCGGCACCCTCGGTGTCGGAGGCCGAGATGATGGGCGTGTGGATCCAGAGGAAGCCGCGGTCCTGGAAGAAGCGGTGGATCTCGTCGGCGAGGGCGTTGCGGACCCGGAAGACGGCCTGGAAGGTGTTGGTGCGGGGCCGGAGGTGGGCGATGCTCCGGAGGTGCTCCAGCGAGGTGCGCTTGCGCTGGATGGGGTACTCCGTCGGGTCGTTCTCGCCGACGATCTCGACCTGGTCGGGGTGGGCCTTGACCTCGAGGGCCTGCTCGCCCCCGGGCGAGGCCGCCCAGGTGCCCCGGACCCGCACGGCCGTGTGGATCCCGAGGCGGGGCTTCAGATCCTCGCCGGGGGTCTCGGTGAGCACGACCTGCACGGTCTTGGGCGTGGATCCATCGAAGACGTGGATGAAGCTCACGTTCTTGGAGAAGCGCGACGTCTTGATCCAGCCCTCCACCAGGGCATCCTCGCCAGGGCGGGCGGTGGCGAGCTGGACGCGGATCGGCGTGCGGCGGTCGACTCCGTGGCCCATGGGGCGCCTCCATCGGGGGGGCGGGCCCCGTATCGCTCGGGTCCCGGAGGGCAAGGCGGCCGCCGGGCCCGGGCGCGGTGCCGCCGGACGCGGGGAGCGGCCTCACTCCCCGCCGCGGGCCTCCAGGTCGGCCATCACCGCCTCCCAGGGGCGGTCCAGGTCCAGCGGGCGGGCGCTGCGGCGGCGGGCCTCGAAGGCCCGCAGCTCGTCGTCGGTGAAGGGGTGGGCGCTGTACTGCACCACCTCGCGCAGGAAGACCTCGACCGCGGCCTGCATGCGGCGGCCCCACACCGTGTCGGTCCGGCTGTCCCAGTAGTCGAGGAGGGCCTGGCGACGCGCGGCGGGGGTGGAGAGGCGCGGCTCTCCCGGGTCGAGGGGGGTGCCCTCGGTCCACAGGGCGTCGAGGCGCTCGGGGAGGCTGGCCAGGTTCTCGTCGGTGCGCAGATCGGCGATGCGGTCGACCCAGGTGTCGACCAGCGGCTCCACCGAGGTCAGGACCTCCCGACGCTGGGCCCGCAGCTTGCGCTTGGAGACGGTCTGGCCGCCGGCCCGGATGCAGCCGGTCACGATGAGCAGGCAGGGCAGCCAGCTCCGGCCCGCGGTGGGGCCGATCTGGACCGGCTGCCGCTTGTGGCGGACGCGACCATCGTCGAAGACCAGCACCTCGCCCTTCCAGGCCTGGTCGTGGCGGAAGACGGTGTAGCCGTCGCGGCGGATCCGCTCGTCGAAGCCCTCGGACTCGAGCGCCCGGGCCACCTGGTTGCGGGCGTGGCCGACGCGCCACTCGCCGTAGACCACGATGGTGTCGATGTCCTCGCCCTCCTCGGCGGGGGCCTCGCCCGCGAGCGCCCGGCGCTGGGCGTCGACCGAGGGGGGCGCCACCGTGCCCTCGGGGGCGAGGGGGCCCTCGGGCGCGGTGTCTCCATCTCCAGGGGCGGCGTCCCCGGGGGCGGCGTCCTCGGGGGCGGCGTCCGGGTCCGCACCGGGCTGGTCGGTGTCGGACGAGGCCCATGCCCGGCCTGGCAGGATCGCCAGGGACAGGAGCAGCAGGATCCGGGGCCTCACCACGGATCCGTGGCGAGGGGGGGCTGCCCCAGGGTGTCGCGGGCCGCCTCGGCGGTGGCGCGGGAGGGGAAGGCGCGGACGTCCATCCGCGGGTGGTCGGGCAGCAGGGTCGGCGCCGTGACCAGGGCCAGCATCACGTAGCGGGTGTCCCGGTCCCGGAGCAGGGTCCAGGCCTCGGCCCGGGGGTGGGGGCCCGGGTGGCGCTCCCAGGCGTCGCGGGTCCACTCGGCATCGAAGCGCAGGAGCCCCTCGCGGTCGGGCAGGAAGACCGCCGCCGGCCCCTCGTGGGCCAGCCGGGCGTCGAAGTCGCTGCAGAAGGTCCCGGACATGCCCCCGACCTATCGGGGGCCGGGGATCAGCGCGAGGCCTCGTTCAGCGACCAGTCGTACTCGGCCCAGGTGACGGGCCGCCCACCCGAGGTCCAGGCGGCGGTGTCGGTGCCGGGCGGGGCGTGGGCGGCGGCGAACCACAGCGCGCGGGTCTGGGCCTCGTTGGCGCCGGGGATGGCATCCTGGCGCCAGGTCTCGAAGTCGCCAGGGAACCACTTGAAGATGGGCGAGAGCGCCAGCGTGCTCCCCTGCTCGACCAGCGCGCCGTCCGCCACCCAGGCCCGGGCCGCCGCGTCGAGCTGGGCGTCGAGGGTGGCGGCACGGAGGGGGTCCGGCGGCAGGGGCGGGCAGCCGATGGAGGCGCAGTTGATGACCGCGTGAACCCGGCCGTCGGTGAGGGGGCGGGCCTTCTCGTGCTCGATGGCGTCGAGGGTGAGCTCCTGCCCGCCCACCCGGAAGGTCCGACGCTTCCAGACCTGGCCCTCGTCCAGCTCCTTGATGCTGCCGATGCCTGGGTTCTCGACGATGAGGTCCACCGTCAGCGCATTGTAGGCGTTGACCCAGAAGGCGATGCGCTGCGGGCGGGAGAAGGCGCCGACGGGGGCGTCGGCCAGGGTGGCCAGGTAGGCGTCGAGGGCGTCGTCGCGCTTGCGCAGCAGGTCGTAGCGCACCCGGCCCGCCTCGGTGACGGCGCCGTCCAGGATCCGGCCCCAGGCGGTGTGGTCGTGGTCGAAGGTGGCGCTCGCCCCACCGGACTCGGCCGGCGCCCCCTCGGCCGAGCCGGCGGGCGCGGCGGGAGGGCGGGCCTCGGGGGCATCGGCGGTCCCGGTGGCCGGGGAGGTGCACGCGGCGAGCAGGGCGAGCAGGAACACGGGACCTCGCGGGAGGGGGGCCCTCGGAGGATGCCCGGCCGGTCGGGGGGTCGCAGGGGCGGAGCGCCCGCGCATGGGCGCCCCCTACTCGACCGGCGTCCCGCCCGCCGGCTCCCCACCATCGGCGGAGCCGTCGAGGGGCGGCAGGGGCTGGACCAGGCGCAGCGTGCCCACCACGTGGCCCGGGAAGCGCAGGGCGACCTCCTCGAGGGCCTTGGTGGTGGCCTGGGCATCGCCGGAGGCCGCCGCCATCACCACGGCCGCCGTCAGGCAGGCGCCGCCGGGGCCGGGACGGCCGCGGGCCCCGTCCATGAAGCTGCGGGCGCCCTCGTCGTCGCCCACCGCCGCCAGCAGGGCGGCGCCGTTGCACCAGGACGCGGCGGTGCCGGCCCGGCGATCCACACCGGCCCGGGCGTCGGCGCGGGCGGTCTCGGCCATGGCCTCGAGGGTGGCCACATCGCCGCGGCGCCGGGCTTCGATGGCGGCCAGGGCCATGGGCACGACCTGGCCGGGTCGCTCCGCCCGGGCCCGCTCGACGAAGTCCTGCGCCCGCTCGGCCCCGCCGAGCCGGCGCGACAGCTCCAGGCCCCCCAGGCCATGCAGCAGCCGGAACACCTGCGTGTGGTGGAGTCGCTCCAGGTTGCCCTCGGCCGCGGTGGGGCGGCCCTCGGCCTCGGCGGCCAGACCCAGGGCGAGGTGGATGGCGAGGTCGCCGCGCCCCCCGACGTTGAGGGCCTGGATGAGGGGACCGTGGGCCCGGTCCGGCCGCCCCCGCTCGAGCTGGGACATGGCGTAGGCCAGGGCGAGGGACTCATCCAGGTCCATGCGCTCGTCGTAGGTGGAGCTCACCTGGTCGTGGCTGTCACGGGCCAGGAAGCCGGCGGCCCGGATGCCCCAGGCGGTGTGGCAGACGTCGGCCTGGGGGGTGCTGTAGGCGCCGTCCACCGTGCTGCCCCCCTGGATCTCGAGGCGGGTCTCGAGGGGCTGGGAGGCCCACTTCTCGTAGAGCTCCCCGGCCTCGCCGGCGTTGGTGATGGCGCCCTTGGTGCGGCCCATCACGAGGGCCTTCTGGGCGAAGTCGTGGTAGTAGCTGCAGTCCTCGCCTGCGCCCTCCAGGGCCTCGGCGTACAGGTCGAGGGCCTCGTCGAAGTCGCCGTGGGTCCACAGGACGTCGGCCAGATCGGCCTTGCGCCGGGCCTCCTTCTTGGCGCTGGCGTCGTCGTCGGACCCCTCGGCGGTCCCCTCGGTCTGGGGATCCTCGTCGGCGGACTGGCGGTCCGGGCGGATCGTGCGGTTCGTGCGGTTCCTGCGGTTCGGGGCCGCCCGTCGGGCCTCGGAGCGGGCCGACCGCGCGTCGACAGGGTCGGGGCAGTCCTCGACCAGATCGACGGTGCGCACCGCCTCGCCGAAGGCCCGCACCCCGTTCAGGCTCCCGCGCCCCGGATCGCTGACGACCTCGCGGGTGGTGCAGGTGGGGGCGGTCCGGGCCGCCGCGGCGAACAGGCCCCCGTCGGACCAGCGGGCCGGGAGGAGGATGGCGGAGCCGTCCTCGCCCTCCTGGTAGGCCTCGCGGGCCGCCTCGAGGAACACATCGCTCGGGTCGGTCCAGGTCAGCTCGTCGGCCCGGGCGATGGCGACGCGGCCGGTCGCGGCATCCACCGCCCAGTCCATGCCGATGAGGTGGTCGGCGCCCACCACCAGCGCCACCGCGGGCGGGGCCTCCGGGTCGGTGGAGCCCGCGACGGGGACGACGGCGGTGATGGTCCGCGCCAGGTCCTGCGAGAGCGCCACCGGCTCGTCGGGGAGGGTCTGGCCGGCCACCTCGGGCGCCAGCACGCTGTAGAGGGCCCCGGCCCGGGTGAAGGTCGGGGCTTGATCCTCCAAGAGGCGGGTATCGGCGAAGCTGCGCTCGACCGGCGTCAGCAGCGCCCGGGTCTCGCGACCCGCCACCGTGGCGGGCACGAGCAGGAAGCGACCGGCAATGGCCACCTTCTGGTCGTAGAGCCAGGACACCCCTCCGTCGGCCACTTCGGCTTCGACGGGCTCGCCCACCGCGGTCAGGAGGGACTCGGCCTGGGCAGCGGGGGCGAAGCGGACCTGGCCCTCGCTCGGCAGGACGGCCACCGCCACCTCGTCCAGGGTGGCGAGGGAGAGCAGGTTCTTGGCCGGGTCGATCTCGCAGTGGACATCGCGGAGGACCAGGTCGCCGATCTGGAGGCCGGGGAGGTAGCCCACCTTGGTGACCACCTTGATGGTCTTCTTGCCCAGGCGGACCCGCCGGGTGAGCGTCTCGTCCTTGACCCAGCCGCCGAGGGCCCCCACCACCGCCTCGGTGCACAGGTTCGCGCCACTCCCGGGGCTGAGGCCCAACAGGAAGGGGTCGTCGCCCTCGCCGGCGTCGGGCTTGGTGGCGAAGACCATGTTCTGGCCGTCCGTGTCGACCCCGCGCAGGAGGTCCACGCTGACCGTGCCGTCCAGCTCCGCGGCGCCCGCGCCATCGGCCAGGAAGTCGAAGGGGTTCTCGGCGAGGGCCGGGGTGGCGGCGAGGGCCAGGGCGAGGGGCAGGACGGGACGCATCGGGGCTCCTGGAGGCGGAGGGGGGCTCCCCCCACCGGCAGTGGACCGCCCGCCGGCGTCGTTCACCGGGCCGATGAGGCGACACCTGGGTGGCGAGCCGGCGACGGGCGGGCGACCGGAGCGCGCGGACCCCGGTCGGCCGCGCACCGTAGCCGACGACCCGCACGGGCACAACCCGGGGCGGTTGCTCCGGGGGGAGGCCCTCGATACGCCGCCGGCCACCCGCATCGAGGAGGCCCGCGTGGCCCGCATCTACCAGGTCGTCGGTCGCACCATCCTGGACTCCCGGGGCAACCCGACGGTCGAGGTCGAGGTCCACAGCGAGGATGGCCATGTGGGCCGCGCGGCGGTGCCCTCCGGGGCGTCCACCGGCGAGCACGAGGCGGTGGAGCTCCGGGACGGCGATGCCTCCCGCTACCTGGGCAAGGGCGTGCAGCAGGCGGTCGACCACGTCAACGGCCCCATCGCCGACCAGCTCATCGGCCTGGATGCCCGCGACCAGGAGGGCATCGACGCGCTCCTGGTCGAGCTGGACGGCACCCCCAACAAGGCGCGCCTCGGCGCCAACGCCATCCTGGGGGCCTCGCTGGCCGTGGCCCGGTGTGCCTCGGTGGCCACCGACCAGCCCCTGTACCGCTACGTCGGCGGGACCCACGCGCGCACCCTTCCGGTCCCGCTCATGAACATCCTGAACGGCGGCGCCCACGCCGACAACAACGTGGACATCCAGGAGTTCATGATCCTGCCGGTGGGCGCCACCTCGTTCGCCGAGGCCCTGCGCTGCGGCACCGAGATCTACCACCACCTCGAGAAGGTCCTGAAGGGCCGCGACCTGGCCACCGCGGTGGGCGACGAGGGCGGCTTCGCCCCGGACCTGCCGAGCAACACGGCGGCCCTCGACCTCATCGTCGAGGCTATCGGCGCCGCCGGCTACACCCCCGGCGACGACGTGGTCCTGGCCCTCGACGTGGCGGCCAGCGAGTTCTACGAGGACGGGGTGTACCACCTGGCCGGCGAGGGCGACGGCGGGGTCCGGTGGAGCGCCGCCGAGCTCACCGCCTTCTACGCCCGCCTCTGCGACGAGTACCCGCTCTTCAGCATCGAGGACGGCCTGCACGAGGACGACTGGGAGGGCTGGGCCCACCTCACCGCCGAGCTCGGATCCCGGGTGCAGCTCGTGGGAGACGACCTCTTCGTCACCAGCGTGGACCGCCTCTCCCGCGGCATCCGCGAGGGTGTCGGCAACAGCATCCTGGTCAAGGTCAACCAGATCGGCACCCTCTCCGAGACCCTGGCGGCCGTGGATCTGGCCCACCGGCACGCCTACACCTCGATCCTCTCCCACCGCTCCGGCGAGACCGAGGACACCACCATCGCCGACCTGGCGGTGGCGGTGGGTAGCGGCCAGATCAAGACCGGCGCGCCCTGCCGCAGCGACCGGGTGGCCAAGTACAACCAGCTCCTGCGCATCGAGGCCGACCTGGGCGGCGCCGCCCGCTACGCCGGGCGCCACATCCTGCGCTGATCACTCGGGGGCAGCCCCGTCCGTGTCGCTCCCCTCGCCCTCGGACGCGTCGGTGTCGGCCCGCCGGGCCCGCCGCTCCTGCATGGCCCGCTCGAAGGGGTCCAGGCTGGCCCCCGCGGGTGCATCGGCCGGGTCCAGGGTCCGCCGGGCCCACGGCTCCAGCACCAGCACCTCGTCGCTGAAGAAGTAGTCGGAGCGCGCGAGCAGCTCCTCGGTGCGGAAGGGGATGGTGTGGGGGCGGGGGCGGTCGAGCCACCCGGTGAGCTCCACGAACTCCAGGTCGATCCGCGGTGGGGGCGGCTCGGGATCCCGCACCAGCAGGCGGATCTCACGGCCCTCGGTGTCGTACAGGGGAAAGAGTCCGTAGACGTGGTACTCACGCGCCCCGCCCGCCAGGCTGGGCGGCACGCGCTGGCGCACCACCCCCCGGTAGTGGGCGGTGCCGCGGATGGTGATGGCGGCCGGCGGGTCGCCGGGGTCGAGGGTCTCGAAGGTCACCGGGACCGGCTCGGGCCGGGGGCGGGGCTGGAGCTGCCAGACCACGAGCCCCACCACCGCGGCGATCACCAGCACGGTCAGACCACCGACCCAGAGGAGCACCCGCCGCATCCACCCTCCCGCGAGGCCGTCATGGCCCTCATCGCATACCCTGCGGCCATGATCCGGCTGCGGGATGTGTGCAAGTCGTGGGACGGCGGGGCCACCTTCTCGGTGGACCACGTCTCGCTCCACGTGCCCGAGGGCGCCCTGCTGGCCCTGGTCGGGGAGTCGGGCAGCGGCAAGACCACCACCCTCAAGCTGATCAACCGCCTGGTGGAGCCCACCTCGGGGCGCATCGAGGTCGGCGGCGAGGATGTGACGGGGGTGGACCCGGTGGGACTGCGGCGGCGGATGGGCTTCGTGCTCCAGGCCATCGCCCTGTTCCCCCACTGGACCGTCGCCCGGAACGTGTCCACCGTCCCGCGGCTGCTGGGCTGGGAGGCGGCCCGGATCCGCGCCCGGGTGGACGAGCTGCTCGATCTGGTGGGCCTGCCCCCCGAGACCTACCGCGACCGGCTCCCGGCCCAGCTCTCGGGCGGCCAGCGCCAGCGGGTGGGCGTGGCCCGGGCCCTGGCGGCCGAGCCACCCATCCTGCTGATGGACGAGCCCTTCGGCGCCCTGGACCCGGTGACCCGGGACGCCCTCCAGCAGGACGTGCGCCGGCTCCACGGCGAGCTCGGCCTCACCACGGTGCTGGTGACCCACGACATGGCCGAGGCCCTCACCCTGGCCGACCGGGTGGCCGTGATGCGCGAGGGGCGGCTCGTGGGCGAGGGCGCCCCCGGCGAGCTCCTCCACGCCCCGCCCGACCCCTACATCGAGGCCCTCCTCCAGACCCCCCTCCGCCACGCCGAGGCCCTCACCGGCCTGCGGGAGCGCCCATGACCGAGGCCCTCGCCGTCCTGCCGGCGCTGCTCTCGGCCCACCTCCAGCTCACCCTGGTGGCCCTCTCCGTCTCGCTGCTGGTGAGCCTGCCCGGCGGCATCCTCCTGGCCCGCTCCCCGGCCCTGCGTGGCCCGGCCCTGGCCGCCGCCGGCGTCCTCCAGACCCTGCCCTCCCTGGCCCTGCTGGCGCTCATGGTGCCCCTCTTCGCCGGGGTGCACCTGGTGGCCGCCCGACTCGGCCTGGACACCCCGGTCCTGGGCTTCCTCCCGGCCGTCACGGCCCTCTCGCTCTACGGGATCCTCCCCATCCTGCGGAACACGGTCACCGGGCTCGCCGGGGTCGATGCCACCCTGGTCGAGGCCGCCCGTGGCCTGGGCATGACCGAGGGCCAGGTCCTGCGCCAGGTGCAGCTCCCCCTGGCGGCGCCGGTCCTCTTCGCCGGCATCCGCACCGCCGCGGTCTGGATCGTGGGCACCGCCACCCTGGCCACGCCGGTGGGGCAGCGGTGCCTGGGGGATCTGATCTTCGGCGGGCTCCAGACGCGGACCTGGTCGAGCGTGGTGGTGGGCTGCCTGGCGGCGGCGGCCCTGGCCCTGGTCCTGGACGGGCTCCTGGGGGGGCTCGAGCGGGCCCGATCGGGTCGGGTGCGCGCCTGGCTCGGCGGGGTGGGGGCGACGGTGCTCCTGGGCGTGGCCCTGACCCCCGCGGCCGTCGAGGCGGTGCGCCCCGAGCAGCCCACCGTGACCGTGGGGGCCAAGGGCTTCACCGAGCAGTTCATCCTGGCCCGGCTCATGGCCCGGCGCCTCGAGCGGGCCGGCTACCGGGTCCGGATCCGGGAGGGGCTCGGCAGCACCATCATCTTCGATGCCCTGGGCGAGGGCGGCGTGGACGTCTACGTCGACTACTCCGGGACCGTCTGGGCCAACCACCTGGGCCGCAGCGACACCCGCCCCGCCGACGAGGTCCTGGAGACCCTGGGCCGCTGGGTGGCCGACACCCACGAGGCCGAGCTCCTGGGGCCGCTGGGCTTCGAGAACGCCTACGCCATGGCGGTGCGGCGGGAGCGTGCCGGGGACCGGGGCTGGCAGACGGTGGGGGATCTGGCCGGGGCGTCGGACCTCCGGATCGGCGCCGACTACGAGTTCTTCCAGCGGCCCGAGTGGGAGGCGCTGCGGGCGGCCTACGACCTGACCCCCACCGCCCGGCGGACCTTCGACCCGGCCTTCCTCTACGAGGCCGTTGATCGGGACGAGGTCGACGTGATCGCCGCCTTCAGCAGCGATGGGCGCATCGCGGCCTACGACCTGGTGACCCTGGCGGACCCGGAGCAGGCCCTGCCGCCCTACGACGCCATCCTCCTGGCCGATGGGGATCTGCCCGAGCCGGCGCGGCGGGCCCTGGCGCCGCTGGTGGGCGGGGTGACGCTCGCCCGCATGCGCGAGGCCAACCGGCGGGTGGACGAGGAGGGGGCCAGCCCCGATGCCGCCGCGGCCTGGCTCGACCGGGCCATCGGGGAATGACCGGGACCCGGGCCCGAGACGCCACGGTCGGTCCCGTCCCGTCGCCGAGGGTGTGCCGGATCGTCCCGTCGATTACGGGACCCGTCCGCATCCGGAGGCCCGATGCTCCCGCCCGACCAGTGGTTCGAGCCCTTTGGCGTCACCGACGCCCTCATCCGCGAGACCCTCGCCGCCGCCACCACCTATGGCGCCGACGACGCCGACCTCTACTTCGAGCACACCACCTCGACGACGGTGGCCCTGTCCGACCACAAGGTCAACCGCGCCTTCACCTCCATCGACCTCGGCATGGGCGTGCGCGTCGTGGTGGGCGATCAGGTCGGCTACGCCTACACCGAGGACCTCTCCCGCGAGGCCCTGCTCCGCGCCGCCCGCACCGCCGCCCAGGTGGCCCGCGGCGGCCGCCTCCAGGCCCCGGTCGACGTGACCCGCGCCCGGCACCCGGACTTCTACGCCCTCTCCGAGCCGTGGTCCGCCGTGCCCATCGAGACCCGCATCCCCATGATCCGCGCCTGGGAAGAGGGCGCCTTCGCCGCCGACCCCCGCATCGACCGGGTCCAGGTCTACCTGGGCGACACCGACAAGCGGGTGCTGGTGGTGCGCGCCGACGGCCGCCGGGTGGCCGACTACCGGCCCATGACCCGCGCCTCGGTGTCCTGCACCGCCGTCGATGGGGACCGCCGCGAGGGGGGCAGCCACAACGTCTCGGCCCGGGCCGGCCTCGACTACTACACCGACGACCGCCAGCAGCGGCTCGTCAGCATGGCCGCGGCCCGCGCCACCCGGGCCCTCACCGCCGGCCCCGCGCCCGCCGGCGAGCTGCCCGTGGTCATGGCCGCCGGCGGCTCGGGGATCCTCCTCCACGAGGCCATCGGCCACGGCATGGAGGCGGACTTCAACCGCAAGGACATCAGCATCTACGCCGACAAGCTGGGCAAGCGCATCGCCCCCGAGCAGGTGACCATCATCGACGACGCCACCCTGCCCCACGCCCGCGGCAGCCTGAACGTGGACGACGAGGCCGAGGATACCGAGCGCACCGTGCTGGTGCGGGACGGCATCCTCGAGAGCTACCTCCACGACCGGATCAGCGCGCGCCACTACGGCGTCCGCCCCACCGGCTCGGGCCGCCGCGAGTCCTTCCGCCACGCGGTCCTGCCCCGCATGCGGGCCACCTACATGCAGCCCGGGCCCTACGACCCCGAGGAGATCATCCGCAGCGTCGACAAGGGGATCTACTGCGAAGGCTTCAGCAACGGCCAGGTCCAGATCGGCGCGGGCGACTTCGCCTTCTACATGCGCGAGGGCTACCTCATCGAGGATGGGCGCCTCACCCGCCCCATCAAGGACGTGAACCTCATCGGCAATGGTCCCAAGGTCCTCGAGTCCATCGAGATGGTGGGCAATGACCTGGAGATCGACGAGGGCGGCTGGACCTGCGGCAAGGACGGCCAGTCCGTGCCCGTGAGCCAGGGCATGCCCACCATCAAGGTCGGACACCTCTCGGTCGGCGGCCGCGCCTGAACCCGGGCCGCCGGCCCGTCCCCCTCCCCCGGAGCCCCCCATGAGCGAGCTGCTCGACCTCGCCCACGACGTGGTGAAGCGCGCCCAGGCCCTCGGGGCCGACCAGGTGTCGGCCACCGTCAGCCAGGGCAGCCACACCACCATCACCCGCCGTGACGGTCGCGTGGAGCAGGCCACCGAGGCCACCACCCGGGGCCTCTCGGTGAGCCTCTTCGTGGACGAGCGCTACTCGAGCCACAGCACCAGCGACCTGCGCCCTGACGCCCTGCAGGCCTTCCTGGAGCGCGCGGTGGCCGCCACCCGCTTCCTCGAGCCCGACCCCGAGCGGGCCCTGCCCGATGCCGCCCTCTGTGGCCGGGGCAGCTCCGAGGCCGAGCTAGACCAGGACGATCCGGGCTGGGGGGCGCGCACCCCCGAGGAGCGCGCCGCGCTGGCCGTGGCCCTCGAGGAGGCCGCCAGGGCCCACGAGGACGACCGCCAGGTCTCGGCCTCCATCTGGTGCGCCGACGGCCGGTCCACCGCCGGTCGCGTCCTCTCCAACGGCTTCGCCGGCGAGCACACCAGCGCCGGCTTCTCCATCGGCGTGGACATGACCCTGGACGATGGCCAGGGCGGCCGGCCCGAGGCCGGCGCCGGCTACGGTGCGCGCCACCTGGCCGATCTGCCCGCCCCAGACCAGGTGGCCGCCGAGGCCCTCGATCGGGTGCGGGAGCGGGTGGGCGCCGGGCCCACCGACAGCGGTCGCTACCCGCTGGTGCTCCAGAACCGCACCGCCGGCCGGCTGCTGGGCATCCTGGGCGGCCCCCTCTCCGGGGGCTCCCTCTACGAGCGCCGCTCCTGCCTCGCCGACAAGCTGGGCGAGACCCTGGGCAGCCCGCTCTTCACCCTCGTCGACGACCCCACCGTCCCCCGCGGGCTCGGCAGCCGCCCCTGGGACGGCGACGCCCTGGTGGCCCGCCCCCGCACCGTCTTCCGCGAGGGGGTCCTCGAGTCCTACTACATCAACGTCTACTACGGGCGGAAGCTCGGCATGGACCCCACCAGCGGCAGCCGGAGCAACTGGGTCATCCCCCCGGGGGACCGGCCCTGGTCCGAGTTGGTGGCCCACCACCCCAAGGCCATCCTGGTCCAGAGCTTCCTCGGGGGCAACGCCAACCCCATCACCGGGGACTTCAGCTTCGGCATCCGCGGGATGCTCCTGGAGCACGGCCAGCCCACCCGCTCCCTCTCCGAGATGAACGTGTCGGGCAACCTCCTGGAGCTGCTCCAGCGGCTCGTCGGCGTGGGCGACGACCCCTGGACCTACAGCGCGGCCCGGCTGCCCACCCTCGTCTTCGAGGACGTGGACTTCAGCGGCACCTGAGCCGAATGGACCGGGCCCGTCGTGCGTCGTTCGATCCGACCACGGAGGCCCCATGCGCACCACCTGGCTCCTCACGCTGGCCCCGCTCCTCGTGGGCTGCATCGTCCTCGAGCGGGAGACCTCCCCCGCCTTCGGCTGCGAGACCGGCTGCGACGGCGTCAGCGCCGACCTCGAGCACCTCTCGGTCCATCGGGTGGACGACCGCTACCAGCTCTCCTTCACCACCGAGCCCGGCACCCTGGCCTGTGGCCTGTCCGAATCCGAGCACCGGGAGCTGGGGATCCGCGGGACCCAGGTCTTCGTCGCCCTGGACGAGCCCTGGGCCCCGGGCTGCCCCGACGGCATCCACCCCATCGGCGGGCCCGACTGCCAGGACCACGAGCTGGAGCCCGGGTGCGCCCGGCTCCGGTCCTGGGATGCCCACGGCGGCATCACCACCGAGACGCGCGCCAGCGGCGGCAGCCTGGTGGTCGACGACGTGATGGGCGGCTGCCGCTACGAGGGCGAGCTGGTCTTCCCCGGCGGCCACGTGGTCCTGGTGGCGGGGACGGTGGACGACCTCGGCTGGCCCGAGGACCAGACCTGCACCGCCCACTGATCCGGGGCCCTTCGCGGAAGGCCCCTGGCGCGGATGCCGCCCGCCTCGGCTAGCCTGGGGGCCACCGAGGAGGGCACATGCTGTGGGCACTCGCCCAGGTGGCGCTGGCAGGGCTGGGTCCGGACGACGTCCTGGTGGTCTACAACGCCGATGACCCGGAGGCGGTCGAGACGGCCGCCCACTACGGCGCGGCGCGGGAGATCCCCGAGGCCCAGCGCTGCGGCCTCACCGGCATCGACCCCACCCGCCGGGCCCTGCCCTACGCCGAGGCCGCCACCCTGGTGGTGGAGCCGGTGTGGGACTGCCTCGAGGCCCTCCCGCACCCCGACGACATCGATACGCTGGTGCTGGTCCGAGGCCTGCCCTACCGGGTCGACCTGCCCGACAACGGCTACCGGGTCTCCCTCTCGGCCCTGCTCCAGGTGGGCGAGGCCATCGACAAGCGCACCGATCGGCCCATCGCCGGCAGCCCCCAGGCCCGCCAGGGCAACCTGGCCGTGGCCAGCGTGGAGAACCCGGTCTACGTGCGCGGCGGCGTCTACTTCGACGACATGCCGGCCTCCTTCGGGCCGAGCATCTTCTACATCACCTCGCCGCGCCTGGTGCGGGGCGAGGCGGTGCCGGCCCCGTTCGAGCGCGTCACCGAGCGGGACGACGTCTTCGTGGACTGGACGGACGATCTCTTCATCGTCACCCGCCTCGACGGCTTCGACCACGCCGACGCCCGGGCCCTCGTGGACCGGGGCGTGGCCGCCGACGGGACCTTCCCGGACGCGCCCTTCCTGTGCATGCGGGGCTCGGAGGGCGCGCGGGGGGTGCGCGACGCCGAGTGCGAGCACGCCCTGCGCATGTTGAGCGCCGCGGGCTTCCAGACCGAGTGGGTGTCCGGCTTCGACGGGGAGCTCGCCGACCGCGAGATCATCGCCTACTTCACCGGCACCGCCAACCTCCGTGGCGGGATCGACGGCCTGACCTATGCACCGGGCGCGGTGGCCGACAACATCACCAGCTTCGGCGCCGCCCCCGGCAACTTCTTCTGCGACGAGGCCGGGACCACCTGCCCGGGGAGCGAGTCCCAGACCTCCATCGCCCGCTTCGTCCGGGCCGGGGCCACCGGCGTGCACGGCACCGTCGCCGAGCCGCTGAACAACGTCTTCCCCAACGCCGGCTTCATGCTCCTGTACGCCCACGGCTACTCGCTCGGCGAGGCCTGGCTCGCGAATCAGCGCTACCTGTACTGGGTCAACACCTACCTGGGCGACCCCCTCACCGCGCCCTTCGCCGAGCGGCCGGTCCTGACCACGGCCGAGACGGTGCCGCTCAATCGGCCCATCGCCATCCAGGCCAGCCACCCGGACGGGGTGGAGCGCGTGGTGGCCTACCTGGACGACCAGCGCCTCGAGGCCGACGCCGAGCTCTCCCTGCCCACCCCGGAGGACTTGGGCCTCGCCGAGGGCGAGACGATCACCCTGCGCCTGGTGGGCACCGCGGCGCCGCCCCCGGCCGTCGAGGGGGTGTGGAGCGCCACCGTGCCCTTCACGCCCGGCACCAAGGGCTGGGCCACGGTGAGCCTCACGGTGGGCCCCGCCCAGGTGGATCCCGACCCGGACGACGAGGATGGAGACGACGACGACGGGGAGCGCAGCGGCGGCTGCCACAGCCTGGGCGGGACCACGCCCCTGGCCCTCCTGCTGCCCCTCTCCCTGGTCCTGCTGCGCCGGCGCCGTCGGGCCTGATCAGGTGGGGATGCGGTCCCCGAGCCCGGCCCGCCGGAGCAGGTCGTGGTGCACCGGGGTCGGCACGCCCCGCCGGATGCCCTCGCGCACGAACCAGCCATTGCGGGTGGGCCACTCCTTCACGGCGCCGCGGTAGTCCGGGATGGAGCGGCTGTAGGCCACCAGCCGGTCCAGCAGCCAGTCGAGCGGCATGTCCACGTTGTGGCTGGCCCGGCCCACCGCGTTCAGCTCGGCCACCAGCGCCCGGAGGGTGTCCGGGTGGTGGTCGCAGATGGGCCCCACGGGCGCGTCGAAGACCTGGGCCAGGAGGCCGAAGGCCGAGAGCCAGAGGGTCTTCTCGAGCTCCCAGGCCATGAAGCGGGGCCACTCGACGACCTGCCCGCGGACCCCCGCACGCACCAGCCAGCGCACGACCTCGAGGGCGAGGGGGCCGGTGAAGGGGCTGGGCTCGGGCCCCTGTTCGATGTCGGCGCCCTTGTGGGGCACGGCGAAGAAGAGGAGGCCCCGGGTGGCGTCGGCCAGGTGGTGACGGGCGAGGAGATCGCCGATCATGCCGTTCTGGACGAAGCAGAGGTCGCGACGGCGAAAGCGGGGCACCCGGGCGATGACCTCGGGCAGGTCGTCGTTGCGGGTGCAGACCATGACCGGATCTCCGGGAGGCCCCTCGAGGGCGTCCCAGCCCGCGTCGCGGGTCACCAGGGTGGCGGGCAGGTCCCGCGCCACCGCGGCGTCGTGGAGGGCGGTGCCGATGCGGCCGGCGCCGATGAGGATCATGGTGGGCCTCCGGCGGGCGAGCCTACCCCGGCCGGGCGGGCGGAACACGCCGCGATAGGGGCCGGCCATGCCTCTGCCCGACGCCACCACCGCCGCCCTCGAGGCCGCCGGCCTGCCGGTGAGCCACGACCTCCCCCTCGCGCGCAAGACCTGGTGGCAGGTGGGGGGGCCGGCCGACGGCTTCGTCAAGGTCGGCACCATCGAGGACCTCCAGGCGGCCCTCCGCGCCGCGAGCACCACCGGCTGCCCCGTCTTCGTGCTGGGCAACGGCACCAACCTGCTGGTGAGCGACCGGGGGATCCGGGGCCTGGTCCTCCAGCTCGTCCGGGACCTGGCCCGCTCCCGGGCCCTCCCCGGCACCGACCCGCCTCGGATCCAGGCCGGCGCGGGGCAGAAGCTGGCCCCCCTCCTCCAGAAGGCCCTCCGTCACGGCTGGCTCGGGCTCGAGGTCTTCGCCGGCATCCCCGGCACCGTCGGCGGGGCGGTGCGCATGAACGCCGGCGCCCGCCTCGGCGAGACGGTGGACGTGCTCGACGAGGTCGACCTGGTCCACCCGGACGGGCGGCTCGAGACCCTGCCCACCGCGGCCCTGCGCATGGCCTACCGCACCAGCCACCTGCCCACCGGCGCGGTGGTGGCCCGGGCCCGGCTCCGCACCCGCGCCGGGTCCGACGCCGATCGCTCCGCCATGCGCGCGGCGGTCGAGCACCACCTGGCCCACCGGGCTTCCACCCAGCCCCTCGACCAGCCCTCCTGCGGCAGCACCTTCCGCAACCCCCCGGGCGACCACGCCGGGCGCCTCATCGAGGCCGCCGGCCTCAAGGGGCATCGGATCGGCGGGGTCCAGGTGAGCGAGAAGCACGCCAACTTCCTCGTGAACACGGGGGGCGCCACCGCCGACCAGGTGCGGGACCTCATCGAGCACGTGCAGGACACGGTCGAGGCCCGCTTCGGGGTACGCCTCGAGCGCGAGGTCCACTTCGCCGGCGACTGGTCGCACCGGGATGCCTGACCCGGTCGCCACCGCGCTCCACCGGGACCTGCGCCACGGCCTGTGGGTCCAGGTCCTGGGCCGCGCGCGAAAGGCCGCCCCCCGGGATCGGACTGGGGCCGTCCACGCCGCCGGGTCCCTCGCCGCCTTTTACCTGGGGCGGGTGGACGGGGCCCGGGACCTGGCCGACGCCGCCCTGGCCCGGGGCCGGCACTGGCTCGGCCACCTGGCCCGCGCCCAGGCCGCCCTCGCCCTCGGCCACCCCGGCGAGGCCCGCACCCGCCTGACCGCCCTCACCCCGGCGCTCCCCGAGGGGGACCCCCTGGCCGCCCACACCGTCGGTCTCGCCCGCTGCGGGATCCTGCGCGCCCTCGGCGAGCCCGAGGTCGGCTACGGCGAGGCGCTGGCCTGGCTCCAGCGCGCCACCGACGGCGACGACCCACTGGCCGTCGAGGAGGCCCTGGTGATGGTGGGCCACTGCGCCTGGGCCAGCGACCAGAACGACGCCGCCACCGGGGCCTTCGAGCAGGCCTGGGCCCTGCGCCGGGACCGGGACGCCGCCCCCGCCCTGCAGGCCGAGGCCCTGGACGGACTGGGCCTGTGCGCCCGGCGGGACGGCCGGCCCTTCGATGCCGTCGAGGCCCACCGGGAGGCCCTCGCCCGGTGGGAGGCGGCCACGGGCGTCGACAGCGGACCGGCCAGCGCGTGCCTGCACCGCCTGGCCCAGGCCCTCCACCACACCGGCGACTTCCTGGCCGCCCGCGAGACCATGGCGCGCGCCCTGCTGGCCACCGCCGAGCTGCTGGGCCGGGAGCACGTGGACACCTGGATCACCCGCTTCGAGATGGCCCGCTACGACGTGGACTGCGGCGACATGGAGGACGGCTTCCCGCGGATGGTGCGGGCCCGGGCGGCCGTGGCCGAGCAGCTCGGCGCCCAGCACCCGGTGGTGCGGGCCATGGACCGGTGGCTCTGAGCCCATGGCGCCCCTCATCGAGCTCTCGGACCTCACCAAGGTCTACCGGGTGCCCATCAAGCCGCCGGGCCTGTGGGGCTCCATCCGGTCCCTCTGGCACCGCGAGCACCGCCGGGTCCGGGCCGTCGACGGGATCAGCTTCACCGTCGAGCCCGGCGAGCGGGTGGGCTTCCTGGGGCCCAACGGCGCCGGCAAGACCACCACCCTGAAGATGCTCACCGGCCTGCTCCACCCCACGTCGGGGACCTGCCGGGTGGCGGGCCATCGGCCCCAGGACCGGCACCCGGCCTTCCTCTCGGCCATCACCCTGGTCATGGGCCAGAAGCAGCAGCTCCTGTGGGACGTGCCGGCCACCGAGACCTTCCTGCTGAACCGGGCCGTCTACGACCTGGACCGGGCCACCTGGCGCGAGACGGTCGACGAGCTGGTGGCGCTCCTCGACCTGGGGCCCATCCTGGACCGGCCGGTGCGCAACCTCTCCCTGGGCCAGCGGATGCGCTGCGAGCTCGCCGCCGCCCTCCTCCACCGCCCCGACGTCCTCTTCCTCGACGAGCCCACCATCGGCCTCGACGTGGAGGTGCAGGCCCTGGTCCGCCGCTTCGTCCGGTCCTACAACCAGCGCCACGGCGCCACCGTCCTCCTGACCAGCCACGACATGGACGACGTGCTCGCCCTGGCCGACCGCATCCTCCTCATCGATGCCGGTCGCCTCCGCTTCGACGGCTCCCTCGAGGCCTTCCGCACCACCTTCCACCCCGGTCGGCGGGTCCGGGTCGCCACCGCCGCCGAGGGCCTCTCCGACCTGGGCTTCCAGGCCGACGATCGCGGCCAGGCCTGCCTCGATGTGTCCAAGGAGGCGGTGAATCCCCTCCTCCAGGCCGTCCTGGCCCGCCTCCCCGAGGCCAGCATCACGGTCGAGGACCCGCCCCTGGAGGAGGTCCTGGCCGCCGCCTTCGGCGCGGATCCGCCCCCGGCGGACGACGACGCCGAGGGTGCCCGGTGAGGTACCTGCGCATGATCCCCACCCTGGTCCGGGTCAGCTTCTCCGAGGTGGTGGCCTACCGGGCCGAGCTCGTCATCTGGGCCCTCACGGCGACCCTCCCCCTCATCATGCTGGCCCTGTGGTCCAGCGTGGCCAGCGAGGGCCCCGTCGCCGACCTCTCCCAGGCCGATCTGGCCCGCTACTTCGCCGCGACGCTCGTGGTCCGGCAGCTCACCAGCGTCTGGATCGTGTGGGAGTTCCCCTACGAGGTGCGCACCGGCGGGCTCTCGGCCTGGCTGCTCAAGCCCATGCACCCGCTCTTCTACGATCTCTTCGAGATGCTCTCGGCCATGCCCATCCGGCTGCTCCTCCTCGTCCCGCTGGTGGGCGCGGTGGTCCTGTGGCGCCCCGAGCTGCTGGCCGTCCCGGAGCCCCTCGCCCTGGCGCTCTTCGTGCCCGCCCTGGCCCTGGGCTTCGCCCTGCACTTCGCCATCCAGGCCTGCTTCGCCATGCTGGCCTTCTGGATCGACCGGGCCGAGGGCCTGTGGATGGTCTTCTTCGCCGCCTTCGCCTTCCTCTCCGGCTACGTCGCGCCCCTGGCCCTCTTCCCCGACGCGGTCCGCCCGGCGCTGCGCTTCCTGCCCTTCCGGGCCATGCACGGCCTGCCCACCGAGCTCCTGGCCGGCCAGCTCGCCCCCGCCCACGCCCTGCCCGAGCTCCTCGCCGGCGTGGGGTGGCTGGCGGTGGCCCTGCTGGTGGGCGCGGTGCTGTGGCGGGCCGGCCTGCGACGCTACGGGGCCTTCGGTGGCTGAGCGGCGCCCCCCGCGCACCCCGCGCACCCGGATGGTGGTGGCCGGCCTCCTGCGGGCCTCCCTGGCAACCTCACTCCAGTACCGGCTCGACTTCGTGCTGGACGCCCTGAGCGGCTTCCTCCGGACCGCCCTGGCCCTGGGCCCGGTCGCCCTGTTGCTCTGGCACCGCGAGTCGCTGCTGGGCTTCACCGCCATCGATCTGGCCGTGGTCATCGGCCTCTACTTCACCATGCACGCCGTGCTCGCCGCCCTGGTCGAGCCCAACCTGGGGGCCATCGTCGAGGCCATCCGCCAGGGCACCCTCGACTTCCTCCTCCTCAAGCCCGCCGATGCCCAGCTCCTCACCAGCCTGCAGCGGGTGGCGGTGGCGCCGCTCGTGGATCTGCCGGTGGGGGTGGGCCTCATCGGGTGGGCCCTCTGGCAGGCGCCCCCCGCGAGCCCGCTCGACGTGCTGGTGGCGGCGGTGCTGGCGGTCTCGGGGATGGGGGCCATCTACGGTCTGTGGCTGCTGGCCGTGTGCATGAGCTTCTTCTTCGTGCAGGTGGACGGCCTCCGCTACCTGCTCTGGAGCGTGGTGGACGCGGGGCGCTGGCCCCTGCCCATCTTCGCCCGGTGGGTGCAGTGGGTGCTGGTGGTGCTCGTGCCCATCGGGATCGGCACCTCCTTCCCCGCCCTGGCCCTCCGGGGGGACTGGGACGGCTGGCTGCTCCTCACCGGGCTCGGCGTGGGCCTGGCCTTCGTGGTGGGCAGCCGCATGGCCTGGAAGGCGAGCCTGGCCCGCTACACGAGCGCCTCGAGCTGATCCGCCCCGAACGCACGGCGCCCCGAGGATCGATGGGGACCCTCGGGGCGACGGCGCGGGTGGGAGAGGGTCTACTTGGCGGCCTCGGCATAGGAGGTCTCGAGCTCGCCTTCCTCGACCTCGGTGAGGCGCATGGCGGCCACACCCAGCATGACGCCGTAGATGATCTTCGAAGAGATGTCGGCGGCGGTGTAGGTCATCTGCTGGGCCACGATGGCGAACTCATAGTCGGCGACGCCGAGGGTCATGAGACCCGGCATCAGGTAGGCACCGGGGTAGAGCATCCAGGCCACGTAGAACAGCGGCAGGATGGCGCTGAAGACGCTCCTGGCGCGGGGCGCATGCCGCATGTTCGCCTTCCCCTTCTGCATCACGCGGGTGATCAGCACGAGCACCCACCCGAAGAAGGCGGTCGAGACGAGGCCCCAGATCATCCAGAGACCCAGGTCGGCGTTCAGGCGACCCGGCTCGTAGAACTGGCCGATGTAGCCGGTCACGATCATGAGCGTACCCGCCACCGAGAACCACACCATGTTCTTCGTGCGCGCGGCTCCGGTGATGCCCGCCACGAAGAGGATCTGGATGAGCAACATGGGCACGTCGATGAGCCAGTTGAGGTAGCGGTAGCCGTTGGTGAACAGGTCCGCGCCGTCCTCGAGGACGTACTGGCCGGCCTCGTAGGCGTAGGCGGCGGTCCACGAGTTCTGCTGCGCATAGAGCAGGAGAGCGGCGGAGACCATGACCACCACGGAGAGCACGGAGGTCATGCGGTACTTCCGCGCACTCCAGTTCATGGTGAGGACGAAGTACAGCAGGGCAGCAGCCATGCCGGCGTAGCCGAGCGTCAGCACATGGCTGACGATCTCGTACGCCTCGACAGAGAGGACATAGGCGTCCGGGGTCATGCGGGGCCTCGGGAAACAGTGTTGGGAGAAGCCTGGATTTCTTACCGGCCTCTCTCGCCCCCTTCATGCATCGTCCCGTTGCGGAGTGATATTGCATACATGCAATTTATCGTTTCTGCACACATCTGGTAGCTTGCAACCGCGCGCGGGGCGTCAGACCCCCGGGCCGAGCCACACGGTCTTGCGGTTGACGAAGCTCATGACTCCGTCGCGGCCCAGCTCGCGGCCGTAGCCGCTCTCCCGGATCCCGCCGAAGGGCAGGCGGGGGTCGGACTTGACCAGGCCGTTGACGAAGACGCTGCCCGCGCGGATCCCCGCGATGAAGCGCTCGGCGGTGCGGCGATCGGAGGTCCAGACGCTGGCGCCGAGCCCGTAGCGGGTGTCGTTGGCGGCCTCGAGGGCGGCGTCGGCGTCGGAGACGGTGCGGACCGCAGCCACGGGCCCGAAGATCTCCTCGTCCCAGCAGGGCATGCCCGGTGCCGCTCCGGTCAGGAGGGTGACCGGGTAGAAGAAGCCGTCGCCGTCGGGGATCTCGCCCCCGAACTGGCAGACGGCGCCGGCGTCCACGCTGTCCCGGACCTGGCGATGCAGGGCGCCCCGCAGGTCCCGGCGCGCCTGGGGGCCCACCTCGGTCTCCGGATCGCGCGGATCGCCCACCCGGGCCGCCCGGAGGTGGTGGCCGAAGGCCTGGACGAAGCGGTCCGCCACGGCCTCCACCACGATGAAGCGCTTGGCCGCGATGCAGGACTGACCGCTGTTGAGCAGGCGCGCCTTGGCGGCCACCCGGGCGGCCTCGTCCACGTCGGCATCGGGCAGGACGATGAAGGGGTCGCTGCCCCCGAGCTCCAGGACCGAGGGCTTGAGGGCCCGCCCGGCCCGGGCCGCCACCGAGCGGCCGGCGCCGGTGCTGCCGGTGAGGGTCACGGCGGCGACCCGATCGTCGTCCAGCACCTCGCCGGTGGTCTCCACGTCGACGAGCAGGACGCGGGCCAGCCCCTCGGGCACGTCCAGCTCGTCGAACAGGCCCTCGAGCGCCAGGGCCACGCCGGGGGTGTTGGGGGCGTGCTTGAGCAGGAAGGCATTGCCGGCCATCAGGCCGGGCGCGGCGAAGCGCAGCAGCTGCCAGGCCGGGTAGTTCCACGGCATGATCGCCAGGACCACCCCCAGGGGATCGTGTCGGATCCAGGCGGCCTGGCCGTCGCTCTCGGCGGGCTCGTCCAATAGCCAGCCCGGCCCGTGGGTGGCGTAGTGGCGGCAGACCCAGGCGCACTTGCGGGCCTCCGCGACGCCCTGGGCCACGGGCTTGCCCATCTCCTCGGCCATGGTGAGCGCCAGCTCGTCCGAGCGCTCCTCGAGCTGGGCGGCGAGGCCGCGGAGGGCCTCGGCCCGATCCGCCGGATCGGTGTCTCGCCAGGCCTCGGCAGCGCGGGCGGCGGCGTCGAGCCGGGCCTCCACCTGGCCGGGATCGTGCCCCGGCACCACGCGCACCGTACGCCCGGTGCTCGGATCGATGACCTCGAATCGCATGGGACCCTCCTCGTGAGGAAGCCTCACGCGACAGGGCGGACGTCGCCAGCCAGGGTGGTATGGTCCCCGCCCGGCCAGCAGGGACACGCGGAGCGCAGATGAGCGGCGGTGCGGCGGCGGCGACGAGCCAGGAAGACGGCGACGATCTCGACTTCGGGGGGTGGACCCCCACCGGTCGCAAGACCGTGGGGCCCGACTCGGAGCTCATCGAGGTGGAGAACCCGGAGGGCCACAAGCAGACGGCCATCGTCTACGACAAGCGGTGGCGGGGGCACCACCGGCTGACCACCGGCGTGGAGCTCGTCCAGAGCTTCATGGAGTTCCCCATGGTCGAGGGGATCGACTGCCTCTCCCGGGCCTCGCTGGATCAGGGTCTGTTCCAGTACGACACCGGCTCGGTCCTGGCCCTGGTCGAGGTCCTGCGCGCCTACCGGGATCAGCGCAAGCAGGTCGGCCTGAAGGCCGCCATCGAGATCGTCCTCGCGGTGGGGGACATGCTGCAGGAGGCCAGCGAGAACGGGCCCATGCAGGGGATCTACAGCCACGGTGGCATCACCCCGTGGCGCATCGCCCTCGACGCCGACGGCAACGTCCACCTGCTCGGCTACGGCCTGCCCCAGATGGACATGGAGGCCCTCCGCGACGATGACAGCCTCAAGGTCCGGGACGACAGCTACAAGTACTGCCCTCCGGAGCGTCTCACCTCGGGCTACGAGGACATCTCCACCGACCTCTACGCGGTCGTGCTCATCGCCTGGGAGATGATCACCGGCAAGTCCCTCCTCCAGGGACGCGCCGCCGAGCTCAAGAAGGCCGTCACCATGGGCGAGGCCCAGGGTCTCATGATCCAGCAGAAGGGCACGGTGCCCGACGCCCTGCACGACGCCTTCGTCCACGCCCTCGCCTTCGACCCCATCGGCCGGTACGAGCACCCGTGGGAGTTCGTCGAGGCGGTGCGCGCCGCTGCCGATCCCAGCACCCTCCAGGGCGAGAGCCTGCAGGAGGTCATGGCCCAGGTCCGCACCACCACCCGGCGCGGCAAGGCGCTCATGGATGTGGGCACGGCGGGGGGTGCCCGTCGCGGCGCCGCCCTTGGCGAGGTCGGCGGTCGCCAGACCCGCATGAAGAGCGCCACCGCCGCCCGCCCGGTCCGCGGGCGGGG
>CAZPJM010000006.1:3053-42186 GCA_964586865.1 uncultured Enterobacteriaceae bacterium | reverse complement strand
CTGCCCGTGCGGATCGTGCGGCCCGAGGACCGTTCATGAGCGACGACATGCGCGACATGCTGGAGGCACTCGCCCTCACCCCCCGTCCAACCCACGCACCGCCTCGGCCAGTCTCGCCGGGCAGCTGTACTGGGGCGCGTGACCGCAGCCGTCCAGGCGGGTGAGCGGCGCGTCGGGGACCAGGCGCTGGAGCCGGTCCAGGTAGCCCTCGACGGGGAAGTAGGCGTCGGGAGTGCCCCAGATCAGCGCGACCGGCACGTCGAGGTCGGGCAGGTCATCGGTGAGGTAGCGCGGGCGGGTGTCCAGGTCCTCCCACAGGCTCTGGAGGCGCGGATCCTGGTTCAGCGCGATGAATGCGTCGAGGAGGGGGCCGGCCACGTCGGGGGTGTGCTCGCCCATCACGATCCGGTTCTTCTCCCGCACGCCGTCGCGGGTGGTCGGCAGCAGGGTGGCCTTGTCGACGTCGTTGGGCAGTCCGGCGGTGTTGACGAGCATCAGCCGCTCGACCCGGTCGGGGTGGGCCAGGGCGTGGTGCGCGGAGACCCAGCCGCCCAGGCTGTTGCCCACGAGGGTGTACGGGGGCTCCAGGTCGAGGAGGACGGCATCGACGCCGGCCTGGACGTCGGCCATGGAGAGGGCGTTTCCGTAGGGGGCGGAGCGGCGATGGCCGGGCAGGTCCAAGAGCACGACGCGGTACTCGGTGGCGAGGTCGGCGGCCACGGGGGTCCAGCCGGCGGCGGCGTCACCGAAGCCGTGGATGAGCACGATCATCGGCCGATCGGCGGGACCGGCGGTCCAGGTGGCCACGGGACCGACAGGCGTGGCCACATAGGACGGTGACCCCACGATCAGGTCCAGGCCGACCTGTTGGACCTGACGAAGGGCGGTGCCGGTGTGGCCGGCGATGCCCGCCCCCATGGCCCCGGCGGTGAGCACGAGGCCGGCGGCGGCGCCGACGAGCAGGGGCAGGGGCGTACGCATGAGGCCTCCGTGGGCAGGGTACGCCAGGCGGCGGGACGGGGCGTGAAGCCCTACGATGCGGGTGGAGGTCCCCCATGGCCCGGCTCGCGACGGCCTTGCTTCTCCCCGTCCTCGGCGGCTGCTTCACCCCCCGGGTGTGCGGCAGCGGCGAGTACCTGATCGAGGACTGGATCGAGGTCACCGACGGGTGAGGCCGGGGTGTTCCCTGTCGACGCGACGCGCTCGCCAGCCCGGCCTCAAGCCCCACCTGCCGCGGTCCGATGCCCTCGGAGATCTCATCTCCTCCGAGGTGTCTGATGCCCGGCAAGCAGCGTGCGCGGTCGCGTTCCTCTTCGGTGGTCGTGACCGAGAACCCGCTGCTCACCCTGCCTCGGCTCGAGCTGGGGGACAACAGCGTCCGCGCCGCCGAGGTGCCGGCACCGGGCCCGTCGGCCGCCCCCCTGGGCGACCTGCTCCAGCTGCTCGAGGACGCGCCGCCGGCCGTCGACGACGACCTGGACCTGGACGCCATCCTGTCCCCGGTGGGGCCCAGCGGGGACGTCGACCTGGACGAGCTGGACGCGCTGCTCGACGGGGGCGCGGCCAACGACGAGCTGGATGCGCTCCTGGGCGATGCGACGGCGGCGTCCACGGCCGCCCTCGCGCCGGAGCCCTCGGTGGCCGCGCCGAGCGGACCGGACCCCCGGCTGGCGACGATCCGCAAGGCCGGGGAGGACGTGGTCAACGGGGCCTCCGGCCAGGCCGACCGGGTGGCGCCGGCTCGGGGTCCGCGCAGCCGGGGCGACGCGGCGCCCGTCCGCAAGCGGCGCTTCGCCATGCAAGGCATGGACGCCATCGCCGCCTTCGCGGGCAAGTCCGCCGAGGCGAGCGACCTGGCCCACGACGGTCACGCCGCCTTCGGCATCGCGGAGCTCCACAGGCAGGCCGCCGGCGACGAGCACGTGTTCTCGGGGAATGGCTCGGAGCACAACATCGCCGAGGGGGTGGCGGGCTCCGTCGGCGCCATCGCCACCCTGCGGGACGCCGAGGCCTCGAAGACCGAGCGGGCTGCGGCGGGGCTGTCGCTCGCGGGCAACGTCTACAAGACCGCCTCGGGGGTGTCGACGACCCTGGGCGAGCACCCCTCGGGCGAGCTGGCGGCCCATCAGGACGATCTGAACGCCGCCGGGGCGGCCTTCGGGACGTTCTCCGACGGACTCCTCGGGGGCGCCCAGGCCCTCGGCGTGGTCACCGGCCTGCGGGAGGCCGGTCGCGCGGCGAGGGCCAGCCACCTGGGGGCGTCCGAGAAGGCGACCACGGTGGGCGGCAAGGTGTCGGGGGCCGTCGGGAGCGGCGCGAGCGCGGTGGCCAGCGGGGCCAAGGTGGCCGGTGCGGCGAACGGCAGCCTGGAGGTGGCGAGCACGGTGGCCGAGGCCAGCGGGGTGGCTGCGGTGGCGGGGATCGTCACCGGCGCGCTCGACCTGGTGCAGGGCGCCCTCGCCATCCGGGACGCCCGCCGGAAGGCCGAGGCGCTCGGCCAGGCCCAGGACGCCCTGCACGAGGGGCTGCGCGCGGTCACCGCCGAGCGGCGCTCGGTCCTGCGCCAGGCCGAGGCCTTCGCCGCCACCTCCGACGATGCGGCCGTGACCGACACCTCGGTCGCCGCGGCCGAGGCCCTCGCCCGGGTCGATCTGGACCGGCTGGACGGCTTCGAGGCCCAGCTCGGCGAGGCGAGCGCGGTCGTCGACTCTTTGATCGGCATCCAGGGTCAGGCCCGGCGCGATGGCGCCCACAAGGTCGTGGGCGGGGCCCTCGGCGCCACCGGGGGCGCCCTCACCCTGAGCGGCGTCGGCCTGCCCATCGTCCTGTCGGTGGGGGTCGCGGCCGCCCTGGTCAAGCTCGGCGGTGTGGGTGCCCAGTGGGCCCGCGACAAGAAGACCAACACCTGGATCGAGCTCGCCAGGGGCCTCACCCCCGACGGCGCCCCGAAGACCCCGGATCCGAGCGAGGACATCGGCTACCCCGGGATGGAGGAGCGGTTCCTGGCCGCCTACTACAAGGGAGACGCGCCCATCGACAAGACGGGCAAGCCCCCGGGCGCCCTGGGGCACGCGGTCTGGCAGTTCGGCCGCGCCGAGAAGCGCCACCGGCTCGGGAAGCCCACGCCCGCGAACAAGCGCGACATGCGCACCCTCTCGGTCTCGGAGCGTCGGCTGTACTGGCTCGAGTCCGACAAGGGCGAGGAGAAGTCCAACGGCAAGCACGTCTGGGGGGACTTCTTCAAGTCCAACGTCACCGCCAGCTCCCAGGCGAAGGAGGTCAAGCGCCACGAGGTCGTCGACGCCCTGAACCACATCGCCTGGAACACCTTCGACGAGTCCGGCCCCGCCTTCCGCACCGGATCCGGCGTGGCCCGGGTGCAGATCAGCAGCGCCGACCGGGACACCTACAAGATGTCCGACGCCGACTTCGCCACCCTGAAGTCCCTCACCGACGACGTGATCCTGTCCACCACCGGGCTGAAGAACAAGGCGCCCGCGTACAAGGCCGCGAAGGACGCCCGAGCCCTCGCGGAGAGCCCGGTCCGGCAGCCCCACATGCGCGACTTCGTGGCGTCGTTCGTGCGGTAGGGCTCGAGGCCCGAGGCAATACCCGCGCCTCGCAGCCGTCTCCGCTCCCGGAGGCCCCATGCGCGCCCTGTTTGTCCTGCTCCCCCTCGCGGCCTGCACCAGCGCCGTCGACGAGGACACCGACCCCATCGATGCGGATGGGGAGGATACCGATCCCGCCTGGCGGGCCACCGCCGAGCCCTGCGCCCCGCGAGGCGCCCTGACCGAGTGCGCCGTGGCCGGGCACCCCGACCGGTCCATGTGGGTCCTGATCCCGGATGGGCTGGACCTGTCCGCGCCGGTCGACGTGGTCATCGCCCTGCACGGCGGGGGAGGCAACGCCTTCGCCGGCCTGGCCATCACCTGTCCGCCGGGGCGGGGCGGTCGGGCCGATCTCGACGACCCGGGCTGCCTGCACCGGGCGGTGGCCTCGGCGGGCGCCGTCCTCATCGCCCCCAACGGCTCCGACGTGTCCGGCGACGGGCGGCGGACGTGGAACGCCGGGGGCGGGGAGGATGGATGGCACTGCGTGAGCGCGGGTGCCTGCGAGGCGGGCACCGACGACGAGGCCTACCTGGACGCGGTGCTGGACACGGTGAGCGGCTGGTCCCGCGTGGTTCCCTCCCGGACCTTCCTGACCGGCCTGTCCAACGGAGGGGCCCTGACCCATCGCCTGGCCTGCACCCGGGCCGAGGCGTTCGCGGCCATCGCCTCGGTCGGCGCCGCCAACCAGTACGCCACCGTCGAGGACTGCGAACCGGTCGAGCAGGTCGCGGTCCTCCAGGTCCACGGCGATGGGGACACCTGCTGGACCTGGGAGACCACCGACCGATCCTGCGGCCCCGGTCGCTTCGGCCGGAAGATCGGCGCCGAGCCCTCGGCCTGGGAGTGGGCCTCCCGGAACGGCTGCGGGGCCTCGACCCGACGCGAGACCTGGCCCGACGCGGATGGCAACGGCCTGGACACCCTGGCGACGCGCTGGGAGGGCTGCGACGCCGACGTGGCCCTGTGGCGGATCCGCGGCCATGGCCACACCTGGCCCGACGGGCTTCAGTACCAGCCCGCCCAGGACATCGGGCCGACGGACCGGGACTTCGGGCCGGCGCGGATCGTCGACTGGCTGCTGGCGCACCGCCGGTAGGCGGCCCGTCAGCCGGCCTCGGGGTCGAGCCACATGGCCAGGAAGGTGATCCCGGCCGCGCAGAGGCCGAGGAGCATCAGGACCAGGCCCGAGATGGACATGTCCCACAGCACCGGCGGAACCCGGTTCGCCATCATCATGGTGGCCCCCAGGATGACGGCGGCGTTGACGATGGCGATGGTCATGCGGTGCACGGCCCGCTCGAGGCCCACCGGCTTGACGCGGACCGTCAGATCCCCGCGCTCGAGCTGCTGGAGCAGGAGCTGCACGTCCTCGGGGAGCTCCTCGAGGGGGCCGAGTCCCTGGGGCACGAGGGGGGAGAGATCGGGGAGCTGCTTCCACAGCCACGCCCCCCACGGACCCAGCCGCTCCCGCTTGCGGGCACTGGACCAGCGATCGATGGCGGCGGCCAGATTGTAGTCGGGGCAGAGGTTGCGCGCGGTGCCGTCCAGCACCACCACGCACCGCAGCAGCAGCGCCACGTTCCCCCGCAGGGTGCGCCCGTGCTCGCGGAGGAGGGAGACCACGTCGTTCAGCAGCTCGTTGACGTTCACATCCGCCATGGACTGGCGCCGGTGGCGCTGGAGCAGGGTGCGGACGTCGGGCGTGAGCGCCCCGCGTGGGAGGGGATCCCCGTCGGTCAGGTGGAGGAGCGTCTGGGCGATGCCGTCGGCGTCGTTGTCCCGGAACGCCCGGACCCCGTGCAGCAGGGCCTGCCGCCGGGCCTGGGAGAGCCAGCCCACCATGCCGAAGTCGACCACCCCCAGGGTGTCGGGCCCCACCAGGAAGAGGTTGCCCGGGTGGGGGTCGGCGTGGAAGCAGCCGGCCAGGACCATGTCCAGGACCAGCCCCACCCCCAGCTCCACCAGGCCCTCCGGATCGTCGGTCCGGGCCCGCAGGGCGTCGGGGTCGCTCCACGGCACGCCGTCGATGCGGGTCATGGTGAGGACGGCCTCGCTCGAGGCCTCCTCGACCGGGGCGGGGATCTCCATCCGGGAATCCCCGGCGAAGGTCGCCCGGAACTGCTGGAGGTTCGCCGCCTCGAGTCGGAAGTCCAGCTCGTGGGCCAGCGTCCGCCGGAACCGCTCGACGATGTCGGGCAGGTCCAGGTGGGGCGCCCAGTCGGCGACCTCGGTCATGCGCGCCAGGTCCTCCAGCACGGCCAGATCCGCGGCACACCTCGCCTTGATGCCCCGGCGGCGGATCTTGACCACCACCTCGCGGCCCCCGGGGAGCTCCGCCTCGTAGACCTGACCGATGGAGCCGGCGGCCAGGGGCTCGGCGCTGATGCTGCCGAAGACCGCCTCGGGGTGGTCCCCCACCGTCTCCTCGAAGGTGGCGAAGGCGCTGTCGGTGGACTCGGGCGCCACGTCGTCGTGGAGCGCCTCGAGCTCGGCGGCGAGCTCGTTGCCGACCAGATCGGGGCGCTGACCCAGGAACTGCCCCAGCTTCACCGCGGTGGTGCCGAGCTCGGTCAGGGCCGCGCGGAGGCGGGGACCGACCGGTTCGTCCACGTCCCGGGCGGGCCCGAAGCCGTGGCGGTGCAGGGTCAGCAGGACCTGGCGGGCGCGGTCCAGCCGTCCCGTCACGGGGACGTCGTCGGTGGCCACCATGGAGCGGGTCATCGGCGACCTCCCGGTCGGAGTGGGGTATCAGCGCAGCTCAGAAGTAGTAACGGATGCCGATGGCGCCCTCGATGAGCGGCTCCGTCTCTGGGAAGACGTAGAGCCCGGGCGCGACCTCCAGGAAGGGCTCGATGGGGAGATCGCCGGGGTGCACGGCGAAGCCCAGCGGGATGCGTCCGCCCAGCGCCACCGTGTCCTCGGAGAAGGCGGTGACCGCACCGAGACCCAGGTAGAAGGGGACCTCCCACCCCTCGGCGCGCACCACGGCCAGGCTGCGGAGGTAGTCGGCGCTGACCCGGAAGCGATCGTCCAGGATGCTCCACGAGGCGTGGGCCTGCACCGCGTCGTTGACCCCCGGGCGGAGCGCCAGGGTCAGGCCGGTGGGCTCACCGACCACCAGGCCGAGTCCGAAGCCGCGCGGGGGCCCCGCGAGGTCGACATCCACGGTGGTCGTGGTGGTCGAGTCCTGGGCCTGGGCCGGTCCGGCCAGGAGCAGCAACAGCGAGAGCATGGAACCTCCGGGGTCGTGCCAGGTTGCGTTGCAGGGTTATGGTGTTGCATGCATGGATGCAAGCACAGGGTGTGCCGTCCGTGCTTGATGGCGCAGAAGCTCCTGTAGGGTCGCTTATGACTGCATCATCATCTTGCTTTCTGTATGGAATGTGCCTATAGCCTCCATGAACCCTGCACGCCTGGAGGCCCCATGCGCGCCCTGCTCCCCCTTGCCCTCGGCCTGCTCCTCCCCGCCGCCGCTCATGCAGGCGCTCGTGACGGCGGTGCATCCCTCCTGCTGGGCGTCGGGTCTCCCTTCGACGAGGATCCGCAGACCGCGCGCCTGTCCATCCGGGGCTCCAGCCCCCTCACCGATGGCGACCTCCTGGCCGTCGGCGGCGTGCTCCCCGTGACCTTCACCTCGAGCGGCTCCCAGGCCTTCGGCATCTCGACGGACCGGCTGGTCATCGAGGTCCCCGCCAGTCTGCGCCTCCAGGTGCTCAACGAGCTGCCCTTCCGCCCCTACCTGGACCTGGGCATCGGCCCGGTCTTCGGCGTGACCGAGACCGACACCTGGTTCAGCGAGTCCACCAGCTCCCGGGTGGGCTGGATGACCAACTCGACCCTCGGCGCGTCCATCGGCGACGAGGAGGGCACGGTGGCGGTCCGCGTCGAGCCCGCCGTCGTCTCGACCTACCACTTCGGCGATGATCGCCAGGTCCGCTGGGCCGGCATGGTGGGCATCGGCGCCACGTTCTGATCGGGGGCCCCGACGCCGGCCAGGCCCTCGCGGCCTCGGCCGGCGTCCCTCGTTCACCGGCCGAATCCCGGCGTCGCGAGACCTCCACGTCGAGGCCAGCGCACCCTCCGGCGCGTGCCAGCGGCCCCTTCCGGGCGGCATCCCTACGAAACCGTCGGGTGGCGTACCCGGCCACCGGCCTGCTCCGGTGTACGGTCGCCCATGGCCACCGCTCCCCGACTCGGACCGTACATCCTGAAACCATGGGGCGACACGGATGTGCCCCGGACCTTCCCGTCCCGCCTTCGCGAGATGGCGCGCGCCGCCGCCCTGGGCCCTCCAGCGGTCGACCCGGCCCGCGGGGCGCGCTCGTGAGCCTTCCTCCCATGACCCTCACCGTGGACCGGGCGCCCCCCCGGCAGCGTGCTCGCCCCGGGGCAGACCCTCGCCGTGCCCGACCGGGTCGCGGTCCTCGGCCGGGGGGAGGCGGCCGACGTGGTGCTGCCCGACCCGACCATCAGCCGGCGGCACGCCCGGCTCCGGGTCATCCCGGGCCAGGGCGTCGAGGTGGAGCGGATCAGCACCTCCAACGGGCTGTTCATCGACGGAGAGGCGGTCGGGGATCGGGGCCTCCTCGCCCATCCGACCACGCCCCTGCAACTCGGCGGGGTGATCCTCCGCGTCTCGGTGCGTCCCGACCTGCGCGATGCCGTCGCCGATGTCGACACCCGACCGGTCACCACGCCCCTCGTCGCCGAGGCCCGGAGCCGGTGGACGGTGGTGTGGGATGCGGGGGCCTGCTCGGTGGCGCTGGAGGGGACGCTGCTGGAGCTGCCGCCGGTGCCCACCAAGGTGCTGGCGACCCTCCTCGAGCACGCCCCCGAGGTGGTCCACCGGTGGGACCTGCTCGACCGGGTGGGCCCGACCACCAACCTGGCCCAGGCTGTGAGCCTGGCCCGGACCGCCATTCGATCGCGGCTCACCCAGGCCCTGCGCGAGGACCTGGCCCGGGCGGTGCGGGAGCGCCTCGGGGAGGCGCCGGCGGACGACGATGCGCTGCTCAGGCGAGTGATCGCGAACAGGCGCGGGCACGGCTACCTGATCTGCGTCGCCGCCGAGGACGTCACGGTCGAGCAGCGGTGATCCCGCGTGGCCGAGGGGCCGGGCGTGGGCCTGTGGCGCGCCTCCGAGGCCGGCCCGGAGCAGGGGCCCGTCGTCCCCTCGCCGCCTTCACAGACAGGCGTCCGTGTCCCCGGACTCAGGGGGGAAGCAGGCGCAGCCGAACTGCACGCCGGTTGTGAAGTTGGCCCGGTCGGGGTCGCAGCCCTCCTCACTGCAGCACATCTGGCACTCGAGCTGGGAGTCCGAGCCGCGGCAGGCGCTGATCTTCACGCTGTCACCGCAGCCGGTGAGCAGGACGAGCAGGGGAGCGAGCTTCGGGAGCATGGACATGGAACCTCCTGGCTCGGCGGATGTAGCGAGCCGCGGGTTCCGGACCTTCGCGCACCCTTCGCGAAGGATTCGCGGTGCCCGGGAGGCGCGAAGCCTCTGCGATGGCTGCGCGAAAGCTCCCGGCGAAGCGTCGGGCCATGCTCTCCACGTCCCGGGACCGACCGGGGCTGTGGAGGAAGAATGCGACTCATCTCACTCGCTGCTGCGCTGGCCCTCCCGGCCTGCATCCCCTGCCCGGATGACGTCGATCCGGACACGGACATGGGCACGGACACCGACGCGGAGGACGACACCGACGCGGGGGAAGACACCGACGTCCCCGAGGTGGACCCGTGCGAGGGCGTGCCGCGCATCGAGCTGACCAGCGTCGAGGTCTCTGGCGGGGTCACCCTCGACGGCCGGTGCTACCACGTGGACGGCGCGGCCTTCGTCTCGGATGGCGTGCTCACCCTGGCGCCGGGCACCCGCATCTCGTTCGCCCAGGATGCCAGCCTGGTGGTCTCGGGGACGGGCCGCATCACCGCCGAGGGCACCCCGGAAGAGCCGGTGGAGCTCGTCGGTGACGAGGCGGTGGCCGGCTACTGGAACGGCCTGTCGATCGGGAACTCGGTCTCCGCGGACAACCGGATCGGCACGATGATCATCCGGGACGCCTCCGGGGGGCCTTGGACCGGGGCTGCCGACTCCACCGGGGCCCTGTACGTCGGGGAGAACGTCACCCTGGACATCGACGACCTGCGAGTCGAGAACGCCGGCAACCGGGCCGCGCTGGTGACCGCGTTCGACACGGACGTCACCCTGCGTTCCCTCACCGTGGACGGGGCCGGGGGTCCCGCGCAGCTGCCGCTCGCCACCGTCGCCACCCTGGAGGAGGCCGCGCTGGGGCCAGACCCCCTCGTCGAGCGCATCGACGTCGTGGGTGCGACCGTGCCGCGAGACATGGAGCTCCCCGGACTCGTCGGGGTCGAGCTCGCCTTCTCGACCGACCTCTGGGTCACCGGTGGCCGGTTGACGGTCCTGGCCGGGGCCGAGCTGACCTTCGCCACCGGCCGAGGGATTCGGGTGACCGACCGCGGCTCGCTCCGCGTGAACGGCGCGGCTGTCCAGCGGGTGGTCATCCGCGGGGAGACCGAGGCCGTCGGAACCTGGAGGGGGATCTGGTTCGAGAACGCGATGGAGCCGTCCCTTCTCCAGCTCGTGGACATCCGGGGTGCCGGCGGGCAGCCCTGGACGGGTTCGGCGGATAGCCGGGGAAGCCTGTACATCACCGGCGCATCCGCGGTCGAGGTCCGCAACGCCTTCATGGTCCAGGGGGGTGGACCCGGCATCCACGTGCGCGGTGACGAGGCGCGTCTGGAGCTGGACGAGATCCTCATCGGCGCCCACGAGGTATCGGCCCGGGTCTCGGCAGACAGCGTCGAGGCGGTCTCCGAGATCAGCCGAGACTTCACGGGGAACGTGGACGATCGGATCCACGTGACCGGCGGTTCGGTCCTCCGCGACGCCAGGTGGCGTCCGGAGGTGCCGCTGGTCCTCGAACAGGAGGTCTTCGTGAGGGCCGACCTGCGCATCGAGCAGGGCACGACGGTCCAGGGCCGGGGACGGACGACGGGGATGCAGGTGCTCGAGGGGGGCTCGCTCAGTGCCGTCGGTGCCGCCGAGGAGCCCGTGGTGTTCGAGGCCACCGAGTCCGCTCCCGGGAGCTGGACGGGCCTGGCCTTCATCTCGACCCGGTCGAGCCGCAACAAGCTCGACGGGGTGATCCTCCGTGGGGGAGCCGGGGAGGCGTGGACCGGCAACTTCCGACATGCCGGCAACCTGGCGCTGTTCAATGCGGTGGTGGAGGTGAACAACACCCGGTTCGCGGACTCCGCCCGGCACCCGTACATCGTTCTGGACGGCTCCATCCTGACGGGCTGCACCGGGCTCGCGTTCGAGAACAACGTCGAGCCCGACGCCTTGGCGGACGCGACGGTGTCCATCTGCGAGTGATCGCTACCCAGGTCGCACGAGCCTGCGCCCTGGCAGGCCCCCCTTCGGCCCGCGTCTCGACGAGAGGCGTGGGCCGGCTGCGGGCTAGAGGCTCTCGAGGAAGGCCCGGAGGTCGTCCCGCTTCATGGGGTCGAGCTCCAGCCAGGCCTCGCGGCTGGCGGCGGCCTCGCCGTGGTGACCGCGCTCGATGGCCTGATCGAGGGTGAAGGCGGTCCCGTCGTGGAGCCAGGGGCCGGTGTCCGAGATCCCCCACAGCGGCGGCGTGCGGAACTCGCTCGGCGCCAACCCCGGATCCTGATCCACCAGCGGGGTCCAGGGCGGGGCCACGTCGTGGAGGAGCAGGTCGCTGTAGAGGGGGACGCCGTCCAGCTCGGGGGTGTGGCAGGCGGCGCACTGGAGCTCGGTGAAGAGCGCCTCGCCCCGGTCCACCGCCGCCTGACCGGCCGGATCGTTGGGGACCTTTCGTACCGGAGGCGCGAGCATCTGCATGAAGAAGGTCAGATCGTCGGCCACCTGGGGCGCCACCTCGGGATCGGGCACCGGGTCGTTGTCGGTGCCGGTGAAGGGGCTCGTGTCCAAGGGGAGGGTGAGCCCCAGCTCGACGAAGAGGGCATCGGCGGCGAAGTCCTGCAGGGTGGGGATCTGGGCCTTCCACCCGAAGCGGCCCAGGCGGTCGCCGACCCACCGGACACGGCCGCTGATCCCGTCCCCGTCGAGGTCGGTGGGGTCGGCCTGGGCCAGGATGGCCTCGCGGTCGATGCCCTCCACCAGGCCCAGACCCAGCAGGCTCTGGGGCTGGCGGGCCTCGACCAGGTCGGCCTCGCCGGGCAGGCGCACCGGGCTGCCGTCGGAGACCCCGCGCCACAGGAACTTGTGGTCGAGGGCCACCGGGTTGCCCTCGGCGTCGAACCCGGCCATGCGCAGGACATTGGTGTCGATGCCGGCGGCGCCGCCCAGGACCGGGTCCTGGTGGCAGGCCCGGCAGGAGTCGCCGTTGAACGTGCCGCCGAGCCCCTCGCCGAGGGTCTTGTTGCGGTCGAAGAGGGCCTGGCCGCGGGTGAAGCGGGCCCGCTCGGCAGCGGTGAGCTCCCGCAGGGGGCCACCGGGGATCCCCACGTCGTCGGGACCCGGGGCCGCGACACCCTCGGGGAGGATGTCCGCGTCGACCAGGAGGCCCTGCTGGTCCAGCCCATCGGCCGAGAGGCTCTCGAGGAAGCCCAGGAGCAGCTCGCGATCCCGGTCGTCCAGAGCCTCGAAGGCATCGCGGCTGGCCGCACCCTCGCCGCCGTGGAAGCCGATGGCCTCGGCCAGGGTGTCGGCCTTGCCATCGTGCAGGAAGGGGCCGGTGAGCGCGACGCCCCACAGCGGCGAGGTCCGGAACTCCTGGGGCGAGGCGAAGCCCGCGGCGAGGCCGTCGGCGTTCTCGGCGCCCAGGTCGTGCAGGAGCAGGTCGGTGTAGGCGGGCAGCGGCCCGATGGCGCTGTCGAGGGTCGGCACGTGGCAGTCGGTGCAGCCGATCTTGTCGAAGACCTTGGCCCCGGCCCGGGTCTCGTCCGTGCGCGGCGCCGGGCGGGGCGGCGCCAGGTAGGTGCTGAAGAGCAGCAGGTCGAGCTGGTCCCGGTCGGAGAGCTCGGGGTCGGGCACGCCGTCGTCGTCGGTGGTGGGCTCGCCCGGGGCCGAGACCTGCGCCTTGGCGGTGAGCGGGCCGAGCAGGGGGGCGGCCTGGGCGGGGTCGAGCAGGCGGGACGGGTCCAGCGAGGCGTGCTCCACCGGATCTTCGGGCAGCATGTGGAAGAGGGGGTTCGAGGTGAGCCCCATCTGGTTCAGCATGGCGCCGCGGTTGAACGACTCCAGGTTGCTCGCCTGGGCCTTGACGCCGAAGCGGCCCACCCGGCCCTGCTCGAAGTTGGCGCGCCCGCTGATTCCGTCGCCGTCCTCGTCGGCCGGGTCCTCGCGGGAGAGGATGTGGGCGTCGCTCACGAAGGCGAACAGGCCCACCCCGAACATGGGCGGGGCGTTGCGGCGGGCGTAGAGGGCCGTCTCCCCGGGCTCGGCGAGGTGGACGACGTGGCCCCCGCCGTCGAAGGCGTAGAGGTTGCGGACCGGGGAGGCGCCGTTCGTGCCCACGTCGACCAGGGTGCCGTCCCAACGGGGAGCGCGGACCAGGAAGAAGTCGCGGTACCGGGGTGCGCCCCCGCCGGCGACGGGCACGCCGTGGCAGGAGTGGCAGGAGTCCGCGTTGAAGGACGGGCCCAGACCCAGCTCGGGCGAGAAGTCGCGGCCCATCACGTCGGCGCCCCGCCGGAAGGCCTCGAGGTCGGAGGCCGAGAGGCCCTCGATGGGGTCGCCGAGACGATCCGCGTAGTGGCGCCACGCCTCGTCCGGCTCGGCGGAGGGGCCAGAGCAGGCGCCGAGCACGGCCAGAGCGGGGAGCAGGGCCCGGGAAGGGCGCAGGACGGAGCGGCGCATGGTCACTCCTTGCGGTCGGGGAGGGTGGCGACCCACAGGGAGCCCAGGAAGCGGTCGCCGCTGGTGTAGAGGTTGCCCCCGGCGGCCCAGGCCGTGTCACCATCGACGACGACGCCGTGCAGGACGTCCTCGGTGTCGACCAGGAAGGGCTCCAGGGTGTCGGTGGAGGGGTCGTAGAGGCCGGCGAAGCCCCGCTCGCCCACCACCACGGCGGTGGTGCCGTCCACGACGTGCACGCCGGAGAGGCCGGCGGGTGCCTGGGTGGTGACGGACACGGAGGTCCCGTCGGCCTCGAGGATGGCGCCGGTGCCGCGGCCGCCCACCATGATCGGGTCCATGCCGGGCTGGCCGTGGAGGGTGACGATGTCGGCCGGGTAGCCGGTGGGGATGGCCGTCAGGTCGGTGCCGTCCGGGGAGCGGACCACCGCACCGCGAAAGCCGCAGGCCCACCAGGCCTCGCCGTCATGGTGGACCTTGAACAGGTTGCCCAGATCCGCGAGCTCGGGGGGCAGATCCAGGGCGGTCCAGTCGGTGCCGTCCCAGGACCAGGCCTCGGCCAGCTCCCCGCCCCAGGCCGAGGTGCCCCCGACGGCCAGGGCGCGGTCGGGGCCGGTGGCGTGGAGGCCCCAGAAGGCGGCCTCGGTGGAGCGGGACCGGTCGGTCCAGTCGGTGCCGTCCCAGTGCAGCAGGGTGCCGGAGAGGCCGGCCACCCACACATCGTCGGGGCCGGTGCCGTGGACCCAGTTGAGCAGCGGCGTGCCCTCGGGGAGGGGCACTTCTTCGAGGGCATCCCGGTCGCCGCGCAGGACCACGCCCGACTCGGGCTGCCCGCCCACCACCCAGACGTCGCCGGGCGCCGCGGCCCAGGCCATCAGGTAGGCGCCGCGATCGTCGGCCTCGACCACCGGCTCCCAGACCATCTCGTCGTCGCCGGTGCAGGCGGCGAGGAGCAGCGCAGCGGGGAGGAGGCGGTTCACGGGGCGGATCTCCGGGGGGAGTGCCAGGAATGTGCCGGCTGCACGAGCCTGTGGCAAGGCCGCGTGACGTTGCATGTCAACCCGGGGTGAGGCGGCTCGCCGGATCCGTGGGATCGGCCCCGTCCGGCGGACCCGAGGGGTCAGGGGCCGGTGGGGCGAAGGCGCCGGGTCCACGGCAGGTGGGCGGCCAGGAAGCCCAGGTCGAAGGTCAGCAGGAAGCCGCCTTGGAGCAGCAGGGCGTCCCCCCAGCCCTGCAGGCGCGGATCGGACCGGTCCTTCCCGACCTGCTGGAGGACCAGGCCCCCGGCCATGTAGAGGAGGTCCAGGCCTGCGTTCACCACCAGGGCCCGATCCAGGTTGCGCGAGGTGCGGTGGAGCGCGGGGCGGTCGAAGGGGGCCGAGGGGCGGGGTGCCAGCAGGCCCAGCCCGGCGATTCCCAGGTTGACGGTGTTCCACAGGGCGTTGCCCTGGTGGAAGGCCCGGGTCCGAGGGGCATCGGCGGTGGCCCAGCCCACGCCGCCCACGGCGAGGTTGGCGGTGGCCCAGGTCCCCAGGACGGCCAGCGCCCGCCGGCGGGTCCGATCCTCGCCCCGAGCCAGCACCTCGAGGCGCGCCTGGTCGGCGAGGGGGGGTGAGCCGGTCAGGTCCGGCGGGGGGAGCGGTTCGGAGGGGGCCGGTGGCGCGGGCGCTTCCGGGGGGGCCGACCCCGGGGACGCCGCCCCGCTGGCGAGCGGGGTGGCGAGCAGCAGGGCCAGGGCGAGGGCACGGATCATGCTCCGATCGTACGGCTTGTCCGGTCTGCCGCCCACCGCGGGCCGGCGGGGCCGGGGTCCAGGCTACGGGCGGGCCCCCGCGCGGCCGGCTTCCTCACCCCGGCGCCGCCTCGGCGTCGGCGTCCAGGGCCTCCCAGCGCTCCATCACCTCGAGCTGCTCCGCCTCGAGGGCCTCGCGCTCCTCGCCCAGGCTCCGCGCCTTCTCGAAGTCGGCCGCGTGCTCGAAGAGGGCCTGATCGACCCGGGCGATGGCCGCGTCCAGCTCCTCGAGGCGGCTCTCCAGGCGGGCCTGCTCCCGGCGGGCCTTCTCGGCGGCGCGCTGCAAGGCCTTCCGCCGGGCGTAGCTCTCGGCTCCGTCCGAGCCGCCCTCATCGCGGGCGCCCTCCCGCTGGGCCGCCACCGGCTCCAGGTCCTCGGGGCGCACCCCCTCGGTGAGGCGGATGCCGCCGTCCTGCACGCGCAGCACGTGGGTGGCCAGCTCCTCCACCAGGAAGCGGTCGTGGGTCACCAGCACCATGGCGCCGTCGAAGTCCCGGAGCGCCCGGACCAGCACCTCGACCGTCACCACGTCCAGGTGGTTGCTGGGCTCGTCGAGGAGCAGCACGTTGTGCTCGGCCGCGCCCAGGGCCGCCAGGGCCACCCGGGCCTTCTCGCCGCCGGAGAGCGGGCCGATGGGGCGCAAGGCCTGGTCCCCGGGCAGCCCGAGGGCCCCCAGGATGGCGCGCGCCCGGGTCTCACCGGCGCGGGGGGCCTGGGAGACCACGTGCTCCAGGGCAGTGTCCTCGGCGGGCAGGCTGCGGGCCTGGTCCTGGTCGAAGACGCCGATCCGCACCCGTCGCCCCGGGATCCGGCGCCCGGAGAGGGGCCGGAGGCGGCCGGCGAGGGTGTGGAGGAGGGTGGACTTGCCCGCGCCGTTGGGCCCCAGCACGGCGATTCGCATGTCGCGGCGCAGCACCAGCTCCACGCCCTCGAGCACGGGCGCGTCGGGGGCGTAGCCCAGGGTGGCCTGCTGGAGGGCCAGCAGCTCGGCGTCGGCCGGCGGCGCGGGGGGCAGGTGGAAGCGGGGCAGGCGCTCGGCCTCGGGGGCGACGACGCGGTCCATCTTGTCGAGGACCTTCTGGCGGGAGCGGGCCTGGCTCGCCTTGGTGGCCTTGGCCTTGAAGCGCTCCACGAAGCGCTCCAGCTTGGCGATCTCGGTCTGCTGGGCCTCGTAGGCGGCCTGGTGCTGGGCCGCGCGCTGCTCGCGCTCCTTCAGGTAGGCCGAGAAGTTGCCCGCATAGACGTGCAGGTCGTGGTGGCGGATCTCGAGGATTCCGGTGCACACGCGGTCGAGGACGTAGCGGTCGTGGGAGACCACCAGCACGGTCCACGGTCCGCGGGAGAGGTGCCGGGCCAGCCAGCCGCGGGCGTGGAGATCCAGGTGGTTGGTGGGCTCGTCGAGGAGCAGGACATCGGGCCGGGACAGCAGGGTGCGGGCCAGGGCGATGCGCATCTGCCAGCCGCCGCTGAAGGTGCTGCAGGGCCGCTGCCAGGCGTCGGGGCCGAAGCCGAGGCCGTGGAGGACCTCGCCGATGGTCTCGTCGAGGGCGTAGCCCCCCGCGATCCGGAACGCCTCGGTGGCCCGGTCGAGGCGCTCGATGGCCCCGGGCTCCCCGTCGGCCACGGCCTGCTCGGCCCGACGGAGGGCGCGCTCCATCGCCCGCAGCTCCACCAGCCCCGAGGCGGCCTCGTCCCAGACAGTGGCCTCGGAGCCGGCCACCGCGTGCTGGGGCAGCCAGCCCACCCGCAGGCCGGGGCGCACGTGGACCGCCCCGGCATCGGGGGGCCGCTCGCCCACGATGGCCCGGAGCAGGGTGGTCTTGCCGGTCCCGTTCCGCCCGACCAGCCCGATGCGCTCCCCCGGGTGCAGGGCCCAGGAGGCGTCCACGAGCAGGTCGCGCCCACCGGGGGACAGGGTCACGTCGTCGAGCCGGATCACGGGGCCTCCCGGCGGCGCCTACCGCGCCCGGCCCGGGGTGTCATCGCGGAGGGCGACCGGCGCGCTCACTCCGCCGGCAGCGGCCCGGCTCCGGTCTCGAGGGAGAGGGTCATGGTGAGGCTGACCGGCTCCCGACCGGGGGGCGTCATGCGCATGACCGTCTCGAGGTCGAGGCTGCGCGCCGCCTCGACCGGCAGGGGGAGGCCCAGGTCGATGACCCGCCGGCCCTGGCCGTGGCCCTCCATGGAGGTGAGGGTGGCCGCCGCGCCGGCGGGCAGCGCGCCGCTGGTCAGCGCCTGGGTCGAGGCGGCCTGGCGCACGTGGACATCGAGGGTGATCCGCGTGCCCTCGCGGGCCTTCAGGACGTAGACGGTGACCTGCTCCATGGCGATGCCATTGCGCTCCACCACCCGCGTGTGGGTCCAGGTGGCCCCGCGGCCCACCGGCTCGACGGGCAGGATGGCGCTGCTGTCGTCCAGGGCCGTGCCCACCTGGTCCATGAGGCCCTCGGGGGCACCCGGGGCTGCGGTGTAGCGGGCGTCGAGGGTGCGGCCGTCGGGCGCCAGGGTGAAGCGGGCCCGGGTCCCCACCACGCCCCGGACCTTGTCGCGCATCCCGTCGGTCATGTCGGGGGCTCCGCCCTCGCCGGTGTCGGCGTCCAGGAAGACCACCTCGTAGACGGCACTGCCATCGTTCCGCACCCGGTCCACCGTGGCCGCCAGGTCGAGCACCATGGGCGGCAGGCTCTCGTCCATCGGGCCCAGGCCCACGTCGGTGCGGATCCCCATGCGCACGGTGTAGCGCACGCGCTGCTCCGCCCCTGGCACGAGGGCGTAGCGGAGCGGGGCGCGGGGGGCCTCGCCGGCGTTCACCAGCTCGAGGCGCGAGCCGTCCGGCGCCACCGTGACGGAGGTGTCGGTGTCGGTGTCGGTGTCGCCACTCCCGGGAGCGGCCAGGGACGGACCGGCCGCGAACAGGACGAGAAGACCCAGGCGCAGCCGGGCGAGGCGGGCGAGGCGGTGGAGCATGGGACCTTCGGGGAGGAGGGCACGACAGAGACCCCCGGGTCGGGGGTCTCCTTCCGAGCCTACCGCGGCCCCGCGGGCGACGCCCTCACTGACCCTGACCGAGGGAGAAGCCGGGCTCCCCGTCGAAGGTGTAGAGCTGCTCCATCTTGATGAAGTCCAGGTCGGCGGCGTCGATCCGGGTGAGCAGGTCGATGATGTCCTTGCGGGTCACCGCGCCCTCGTCGGGCCGCTGGAAGCGGCACCGCCAGTGGTCGGTGCTGAAGGTCTCCGGCTTGCCATCGGGGAAGACCTTCACGCCGCGGTTCGTGATCATGATCAGGTCCATCGGGTTGCCCTCGGCGGCGGCGATGAGCTTGTTGCCCACCACGTCGGGATCCCGGCCGTCCTCGTCCCAGTCGAGGAAGACGTCGACGCCGATGAGCTCCTTCTGCTGGGCGGGGGGCGGCGGGGCGGGCGGCACCGGGATCTCGTGGTCGTAGCGGGCCGAGCGCAGGGCCTGGGGCTCCTGGCCCAGCCGCTCGATGATGGCCTTCGTGAAGGTCTCGGTGTTGGCGCGCACCTTGCTGTGCCCATCGGTGTAGATGTCGCCGGTGTGGATGCCGTCCTCGATGGTGCGGAGGAAGGCGTTCTGGATGGCGGTGGCCACGTCGGGCTGGCCGATGTGGACGAGCATCTGGATGGCGCCCTGGAGCAGCCCCGAGGGGTTGGCGATCCCCTGGCCGGCGATGTCGGGGGCGGAGCCATGGACCGCCTCGAACATGGCGCAGTGCTCCCCGATGTTGGCCGAGCCCGCCAGGCCCACCGAGCCGGCGATCTGGGCGGCCACGTCGCTGATGATGTCCCCGTACAGGTTGGGCGCCACGATGACGTCGAACCACTCGGGCGTGTCGGCGAGACGGGCCGTGGCGATGTCGATGATCATCCGGTCCGACTCGATGTCCGGGTACTCCTCGGCCACCTTGGCGAAGACCTTGTAGAAGGTCCCGTCGGTGACCTTCATGATGTTGTCCTTGACGAAGCAGGTCACCTTCTTCCGGTTGGTGGCCCGGGCGTACTCGAAGGCGTAGCGCGCGATGCGCTCGCTGCCCGGGTAGGTGAGCAGCTTGAGGCACTGGGTGACCTCGCGGGTCTGGCGGTGCTCGATGCCCGCGTAGAGGTCCTCCTCGTTCTCCCGGACCACCACCACATCCATGTCGGGGTGCTTCGTGTCCACGAACGGGTGCAGGCTGCGCACCGGGCGCACGTTGGCGAAGAGGGAGAGGGTCTTGCGGACCGTCACGTTCAGGCTCTTCACGCCGCCGCCCGTGGGGGTGGTGATGGGCGACTTGAGGAAGACACGGGTGCGGCGCAGGCTGGCCCACGCCTCGTCGGTGATGCCGGCCGAGTTGCCGGAGGCGTAGACCTTCTCGCCGATGTCGACGGTCTCGATGTCGAGTGGGGCACCGGCGGCCTCGAGGATCGCCAGGACGGAGGACATGATCTCGGGGCCGATTCCGTCGCCGTAGGCCACGGTGATGGGGGTGTCGGACATGACGCGCTCCGGGGTGTGGTGGAGCCCCCGCGTAGCGTGGCCGAAACCGCCCGGCAGCCCCGGTCCCGCGGCGCCTGTGCGGCCCCACGTGGCCCCGGGGAGGGCGCCCCGGGCTCCGCGCCGACCAGAGAGGTGAAAGGTCGGTCGATCCGGCCCGATTCCCGCCGGCGGTGAAACGGTTCCGGTACCCTGAACGCGAGGGGGGCTCCGGGTCGATCGGGTCGGCGAGACGGCTCCTGCGAGGGTGAACGCGGCCCGTCGGATCCGGCGGCGCGCTGACCGGGTCCGGGGATCGGCCGAAAAACCCACCTTGCCGGGTTGCCGTCTCGGTGACCGAGCGGCACCATGCCCAGGTCGGTCCGGGGGGAACCAGCGGCGCGCCCCACGGTCGAACCCATGGTCCAGCCCGCAGCGGAGCGTCCCCGCGTGACCCTTTCCGTCCAGCACCAACGCTACGCCGTCTACGGCCCCGGTGCCGAGGAGCCCCTCGTCATCGATGCCGAGAACTGGGTCTTCGCCCTGGGTACCGCCCTCGAGCTGCTGGAGCGGGAGGACTGGGTGTCGCGCCTCGCCTGCGAGGTCCACCCGGACGGCACCGTGGTGGCCGAGGACCGGGTGACGGGCGTGCGCTACCTGGTGCACCGGATCCCGCTGGACGGCGAGCCCGAGGGCCACCGCGCCCACGAGGCCCGCCGCGACGCCTCTCCCGTCGAGGAGACCCGCGCCTGATCCCCCGCCTGTTCCCCGCCCGGAGCGGTCTTGAACCCGGGGGGGCGGCCTTCAGCCGCCGGCGTCGGGCGCAGCGGGGGTCGATCGCGCCCAGGTCACGGTGAGCGTGCGCAGGCTCTCGTCCTTCGACCAGGCCTCGGGGGCGTTCTTCGGCAGGGTGGTGGGGTCCACCCCCAGGGTGTCCACGGCGCTGTTCGCCGTGACCGCCCACCCGTCCCGGGCCGCCGCCGAGCCGGTGTAGACCATCTTCACGTCGGTGTAGGCCGCGTCCTTCAGCGTGACGGTGACCTCATCGCCCCAGGCTTCCTCGCGGGGGACGTCGGCGCCGACCCAGTAGAGGAAGAACTGCTCGGTCACCTTGCCGTTCGAGGGGTGGTCGATGGGCCGCCAGGTCACCTGGCGCTCCTGCCCCTCCACCGTCAGGGTCAGGTTCCGGCCGAGGGCCTCGAAGCGCGCCTCGTCGTGCTGCTTCACCGCCCGACGCTTACCGGTGCCCTCCTCCATCCGCGCCTGGATGTCGGCCAGGACCACCGGCACGGGGACCTCCAGGATGACCACGGCCTGCACGCCCTTGTCCGAGAGCTGGAGGGCGTGGGCCAGGCTGTACTCGTCCTTCGAGAAGGGGTGGGCCGGGGCCTGCGTGGTGGCGAGGATGCCGATGGCGAGCAGGCGGGCGTACATGGGGCCTCCACGGGACGCGCGTTATCGCGCCCTCATCGTCCCGACACCCGAGGGCCCGTGTCCCTGCCCTGCTGCGCCGCCATCCTGACGCTCCTGCTGCTCCCGGTGGGGTCCGCCCCCGCCATGGCCGGGCCCCTCTCCGAGCCACCGGCGCTGCACCGGGCCTTCGCCGCCCGGCCCGCGCACCTCTCCGCCCCCGGTCCCGCCGCGCCGCCGGTGTCCCCGCACCTGGATCCGGCGGGGCCCCTCGCGCCGCGCCCGCGGCACGTGCCCCAGCCCTTCCCGGACGACGGCGACCTGGACTATCGCGGGGATGGGCCCGGGCCCTTCGGCATCGCCGCCGGGGTCATGGGGGCCAGCGCCGTGATCCTGGCCCTGGTGGCCGCCGGCGCGCACGCCCGACACCGGGGCGCCCTGGACGACGGCGACACCTCGGCCTCCGAGTCGGCGCGCAGGGCCCGCAACGTCACTGGCTACACCGCCCTCGGCCTGGCGGGGGGGGCCGGGGTGTGCATGGGCTTGTCGGCGGTGTGGTGAACGGGGTCCCCCCCCCGGGTCAGTCGCCGCGCACGAAGCGGGCCTCGAGCCGGCGGGCGGCGTCGTCCTCGGTCCAGTCGGCGGGGGCCGTCGAGCGGGTGACCCGCCAGCCGTCCCGAGCCCGGACCTGGGCGGCGTAGACCACCTCGTGCTCGGTCCAGGCCCGATCGTCGAGGACCACCGTCACGTCCGCGTCGAGGCGTGCCGCCGGCACCGCGGCCTCGACCGCGTAGATGAAGAAGCCGTCCACCGCCCTTCCGTTGAGGGCGCTGGCCGAGGGGGTCCAGGTCACCTCGACCGGGGCCCCGTCCACCCGGAGGGAGAGACCCTCGGCGATCTGCCGCTGTCGCCGCGCCGTGTCCCGCGAGACGTCCTCGGGCGAGGGGCGACCGTCCGCCGCGGCCCGGGCCAGGTCCCCGATGACCACCGGGACCGGGACCTCGCCCACCACCACCGCCCGCAGGCCCTCCTCGGAGAGGTCCAGGCCGGCGCGCAGGCTCCAGGCATCGCGCCCGAGGGGATGGGCGCCCGCCGGAAGGGCGGCCAGGAGGGCGAGGGCGGCGAGGCGGGTACGCACGAGGGAACAACCCGGGGGGCGGGGGAGGGCGTCCCGGTCGGGTTAACCGGGCCCGGTGCGCCCCTCTTCCTGGACCTGCCTCGCCCTGCTGGGCGCCTGCGCGACCGAGCCCCCGCCCCCGGACCCGGCCGCGATCCGCGCCACGTTCGAGGACCTGCACGCGCGGATCTACGAGGTCTACGCCCTGCCCCCGGATCGGGACCGGGTCTGGACGCTGCTGGCCGGGAGCTTCACCGGGCCCGCCCTCACCCGCGAGTACGTGGAGCACTGGGCGACCAAGGCCCGCATGGCCCGGGAGGGCACCGCCATCGACATCCGCCGGGTCGAGGTGGACGCGCTGGAGCTCCTCGAGGTGGGTCCGCACCAGGTGCGCATCGAGGCCGCCTGGTCGGTGGGCGGCGTGGTCAGCCACCGGCGTCACAAGCACCCGCGGGTGAACCGCTACCAGGCCGTCTACACCCTGGTGCCCACCGGCGAGGGGTGGCGGATCGCCGACACGGCGGTGCGCAACGCGGCGCGGGTGCGGAGCCCCAGTCGGGATGGCGACGTCTTCGAGGCGGTGGACGGCGAGGCGGCGGCGCGCGGCGGCTACCTGGACCCCCTCGACCTCCTCGATGCCGGGATCGGGGCCGACACGGGCGAGGCCGACACGGATCCCGGGCGCGACACCGACCCCACCGGCCCGGAGGGCCCATGAGCGCCGCCATCCGGGCCGTGGATCTGCGCTTCGCCTACCCGGGCGGCTTCGCCCTGCACGTCCCCGACTGGGAGGTGCCCACGGGGGCCCGGGTGGGGCTCTTCGGGCCTTCCGGGTGCGGCAAGTCCACCCTGCTCGGGCTGGTGGCGGGCCTGCTCGCGGCCGGGAGCGGGAGCCTCCGGGTGGCGGGCGAGGAGCTGGTGGGGCTCTCCGACGAGCGCCGCCGTCGTCACCGCCTGACGCGGATGGGCTTCGTCTTCCAGGACTATCCGCTGGTGGACTACCTCGACGCCACCGAGAACGTGCTGTTGCCCTACCGGGTCGGGGGGCTGGGGCTGGATGGCGCGGTGCGGGCGCGGGCGCGGTCGCTGCTCGAGGAGCTGGGCCTGGGCGCCAAGGTGGGCCGGCGTCCCCGGGCCCTCTCCCAGGGGGAGCGGCAGCGGGTGGCCCTGGCCCGGGCCCTCGTCACCGAGCCCGCCATGCTGCTGGCCGACGAGCCCACCACCGGTCTCGACCCGGCGCGGACCGACGCGGTGCTGGCCCTGCTCTCCCGCCTGTGCGCCGAGCGCGGGCTCACCCTGGTGCTCGTGAGCCACGACCCCGGCGTCGTCGCCCGTCTCGACCGCTCCTGGGACGTGCAGACCTGGGCCCGGGAGGCCCCGTGATCGGTCACGCCGTCTTCCTGGCGGCCCGCTACCTGTGGGCGCACCCCGGTCGGACGCTGGTGCTGGTCCTGGGGCTCTCGGTGGCCCTCTTCCTGCCCGCCTTCACCCTGCTGGCCGCCGAGCGGGTCGAGGATCGCCTCCTGGCGCGGGCAGAGGCCTCGCCGGTGGTGATCGGCCGGAAGGGCAATGAGTTCGACCTCACCCTGGCGGCCCTCTACTTCCGGGCGGGGGTCCGGGATCGGGTGCCGGCGGGGGTGGCCGAGGCGGTGGAGGCCCGCGGCTATGGCCAGGCGGTGCCCTTGCACGTACGGCACACCGCGGGGGGCGTGCCCCTGGTGGGCACCGAGCTCGCCTACCTGGAGGCCCGCGGCCTCACCCTCGCCGAGGGGCGGCGGTTCGCGCTCCTGGCCGAGGTCGTCGCCGGCGCCGACGTGGCGCGCCGCTTCCGCCTGTCGCCGGGGGATCGGGTGCGCAGCGACCTCTCCAACCTCTACAACATCGCCGGCAGCTACCCGCTCACCCTCGAGGTGGTGGGGGTGCTGGCGCCGTCGGGGACGCCGGACGACGGGGCGCTGTTCGCCGACGTCAAGACCGCCTGGGCCCTCGACGGCCACCTGCACGGCCACGAGGCCGTCACGGAGGACAACGCCCTCCCGCCCAGCGACGAGACCGCCCCCGAGGACGAGAACCTGGAGGCCACCGCCGCCCTCTTCCTGGTCGACGAGGTGAGCGACGAGAACCGGTCCACCTTCCACCTCCACGGCGACCCCGGCGAGCTGCCGGTGGCCGCGGTGCTCGTCTTCCCGCCCGATGCGCGGGCCCGGGATCAGCTCCTCGGGGACTGGGCGCTGCACGAGACCCAGCAGGCCGTCCAGCCGGTCGAGGTGGTGCGGACCATCCTGGGCATCGTGCTCCAGGTCCGCGACGGGCTGCTGGCCTGGTTCGGGCTGGTGGCCGTCTCCACCGGCGCCTTCTTCGTCCTGGTGCTCGCCCTGTCCCTGCGCCTGCGGGCCGATGAGCTGCGGCTGGTGCGGCGGCTGGGGGCGGCGCGGGGCACCGTCACCGCCATGGTGGCGGCCGAGGTCCTGCTGGTGGCCCTGATGGCGGGGGTCGTGGCCACCGGCGCCACCCTGGCGGGCCTGGCGGTCGTCGCCGCCTGGCTCGGCGGATAGGCCGCCCGTTGGAGGTGACCGTGCGCGTCCTCGCCCTGGCCCTGCTGACCGCCTGCACCGGGAGCGATGGGGGTGGCAGCCAGCCGACCGGCCCCGTCGACATCGCCGCCCTGTCCCACCCGGCGGGCTACCTGGCGCGTCGGATCGGCGCCCGGAAGGTGAAGGTGGACGTCATCATCCCCGACGATGCCGACCCGGCGACCTGGCAGCCCTCGGGCGAGGTGGTGGCCGGGCTGCCCGAGCGGGACCTGGTGGTGGCCAACGGGGCCGGCTTCGAGGCCTGGACGAAGACCGCCACCCTCCCCACCGCCAAGCTGGTGGACACGGCCCGGGGGCTCGACCTCATCGAGATCGACGGGCCCACCCACAGCCACGGCACCCAGGGCGAGCACAGCCACAAGGGCGTGGATCCCCACACCTGGGCCGATCCGGCGCTGTACGGGCGCCAGGCCCAGGCGGTGCGCGACACCCTGGTCAAGCTGGATCCGGAGAACGCCGACCTGTACGCGGCCCACCACGGCGGCCTCCAGCGCGACCTGCAGACCCTGGGCGAAGCGCTGGACAATGTGTTGGCCAAGCTGGGCGACCGGCCCATGGCCGCCAACCATCCGGCCTTCGTCTACCTGGCCCGGCGCGCAGAGCTGGAGCTGCCCAGCCTGCACCTGGACCCGGCCGAGCCACCCGACGCCGAGGCGGTGGCCGCCATCGCCGAGCGCTACCCCGAAGGCGTCCTGCTGTGGTGGGAGGCCCCGCCCACCGAGGCGGTCCGGGCGGCGCTGCCGGACGCGGTCACCCACCTCTACATGGACCCGCTGGAGCAGCCCGTGGCCACTGGCAGCTACGATTACGTGGCCCAGGCGCGCGCCAACGTGGCCCGGCTGGAGCGGCTGCTGGCCGCCCCTGGGGCGGTTCCGGCCTCTGGACGACCCGCCGGATCGGCCGATGCACAGCCCCCCGCCCCGCCTCCTTCGGGGGAGGGCTCTGGGGGTGGGGAGGTCCCCGAGGGCGAGCCCTAGCGCTCCATCGGCGACGAGGGGCCCCGACCCCACCACCATCCCCGGCCATCCGGGTATCTTGCGGGCCCTGGGGGTCGCATGGATCGTCGTCTCGCCTTCCTCGTCCTCGTGCTCTCGGTCGCCGTGGTCGGCGCCCTCCTGGCGGTGGCGTGGGCTCCGGTGGCCGGGCCGCCCCCGGACGGCGAGTCCGGGCCTGTGGAAGACCCGGTGGACGACGGCTCCATCCTTCCCGGATCCTGATCCGCGCCCGGGGTCGGGCCCGCCGCGGGCGGTACCTACTCGGCGGCCCCGCGGGCCTCGTCGCGGGCCATGCGGGCTCGGGCCTCGTCGTCGCGGGCCCCCTCCAGGGCCTCGCGGAAGGCCCCCACGTCGACCTCGAGGCCATTTGCGGACACGGCCTCGGCCCGGGCCAGCTCCAGCTCGGCTCGGGCCCGATCCCGCACCGCCTCCCGCCAGGCCAGCTCGGCCTCGGCGGCGGCGGTCGTCGCCCGGGCGCCCGCCTTGTCGGACTTCTCGGCGTCGACGCCCTCTCGGGCGGCATCCACCTGCTCCGAGGCGGCGTCCACCTTGGCGTCCCGAGCCTCCTTGGCGGCCTTCTTCTCGTCCTTGGCGGCGCGCACCCGGTCCTTCGCGGCCTTGAGGGCGTCCTTCGCAGCGTTCCGTCGGGCCTTCGCCTCCTGGAGGGCCACCTTGGCCCCCTGCACGTCCCCGTCGTCCTTGCGCGCGGCCTTGAGGTCGGCCTTGGCGGCCTTGACCCGCAGCTTCTCCGCCTTCAGGGCCTCCTTGGCCGACCGGACGCTGGCCCGGGCCGCGTCGATGGACTCGCGGGCCGCGTCGATCTGGCGAGCCCCCTGGTCCCGGGCGTCGCCCACCGCCTCTCGGGCCTCGGAGACCTGATCCCGGGCGTCCCCCACGTCCTCCCGGGCGGCGTCGGCCTTCACCTCGAGGGCCTCCACCCGGGCGCGGGCAGCCGCCACCTCGGCCTCGGCCTCGGCCACCGCGTCGGCCAGCGGCTGATGCTCCTCCAGGACCTCGACCGGGAGCTGCTCGAGCTGGCGCTCGGGTACCGAAGGAGCCGCCAGGGCCAGCACGGGCCAGGCGAGCAGGGCGATCAGGCTGGGACGCATGGAGCCTCCGCCGGGAGCTTGGCCCGGGCCCGGGGGGGCGGCAAGGCGGGAGGGTCCTGGTGGCGAGGTGGGCGACACGGAGCCGCCAGGGCGGAGTCACGGGCGCGGCGGCGCGGGGGGGCGTCTCGTCCGCCTCAGGCGCGGACGTGGATCCAGCCCTCGCGGGCCGCCACCGGGCGGAGGGCATCCGGGACGGGGGCGGCCAGGCCCCGGCGGGCATCCAGGGCGGCCAGGACGCAGATCACGGCATCGAAGGCGTGGTCCACGTCCAGGGCGGTCTCCCGGTGGGGCCCCTCGACGCGCACCTGGGGGGCGAGGGCGTCGAGCAGATCCTCTCGCGCCGCCCGGGCCGCGCCCTTGTAGGAGGGGACGGCCCCGAGGATCCGGGCCAGGGTGGCCGCCGGGTAGACCTCGAAGGCGGCATCGTCGACACCGGTGGGGTCGAGGGGCACCAGGAGGGCCCGGCCCGTGGCGGCCCGGAGGGCGTGCAGGATCTCGAGCCCCGCCCAGGCCGCCCGGGCGATGCGATCGGCGCCCACCTCGAGGGGGAGCTTGCCGACCTGCTCGTGCACGTGGACGTCCGCGGCACGGCGCCACAGGCGATCCGGGGCGTCGGGGGCCGGTAGCCTCCCCCCGGCCCGGTGCCCCTGCAGGCCCTCCACCAGGGGGACCGGCCAGCCCAGGGGCGCATCCAGCCCCACCACCACCGGCTCGTCCGCCGGGACCCGGGCTGCCAGCCACGCGGTCACCCGCTCCACCATGTCCGCGGTGGGCCCGGTCCGGGGCCCGGGCAGGTCCCCACGACCGCCGGCCGCCACCGAGGTGATCCGCACCCGCTCACCGTCCCAGCGCCCCGTGGCCACCCCCACCCGACCGAGCCGGGTGGCCACGTCCACCCCCAGCGCTACTGCCACTGGACCCCGCCGCCGCCGTCCACGTCGTCGTCGGAGTCGTCCTCGAGCTCGTCGTCCTCGAGGGGCATCAGGCCGTCCTGGGGGATCATGAGCTCCAGGTCGTCGGGGGCCCACACCGCCACGTGGTCGTCCTCGCCCGGGCCGTACTGCAGGTGGATCCAGGACAGGTCGGGCCGCTCGCCGTCCTCGTCGTCGGGCGCGGGGGCCACGGCGAAGACGTTGACGGGCAGGTGGTGGGGCGGGAAGCCGGGCTCATCGAGGGCCTCGAGGTCCACGTAGAGCAGCATGGTGCCGTGGAGGTGGCTGACCGTCATGGCGCGGGGGTGCTGACCGGCCGGGCCCACCAGGCGGCCCTCGGCCCCCCAGATGGCCTGCTGGACGTCGTTGAGGGGCTGGATGTCCAGGCCCAGCAGGCGGAGCGCCGCCTTGCCCGGCGAGGCCTCGATGTGGGACAGGACGTCGGCATCGGGGGTGCCGGGCGGCAGACCGAGCAGGTCACGGACGGACATGGGCGCTCCGTGGTGGGGGGAGGGAGGCCGTATCGTGCGCGGACCGACGCGCATCCGACCGCCGGATCCCGGTCCGCGGCATGCGCGGCGGGGCGCTACGTGGGGCGTGCTGCCCGGAGATTCCCATGGCCGAGAACCGCCGAGAAGACCTGCATCGCCGCGTCCGCGGCCTGACCGAGGATGGTCGGGTCGTGGTGGACAGCGACCGGGTCGAGCTGCTGTACGGGCGCCTGCCCTTCCCGGTCTACTGCTTCCCGGAGGAGGACCTGGCCAGCCCCCTGGAGGAGGGCCGGATCCTGTGGCGGGGCGAGGGGCGGGTGGCGCCCCGGCCCTCGGTGGCGGCGACCTGGCTCGAGGAGGACGAGGTGGTGGGCCCCCATCCCCGCGACCCCTACCACCGTGTCGACACGCTGGCGTCCCGGCGCAGGGTGGTGGTGCGGGCCCACGGGAGCGTCATCGCCGAGAGCAGCCGCGCGGTGCTCCTGTACGAGACCTCGCTGCCGGTCCGGCCCTACCTGCCGCGGACGGACGTCCGCGCCGAGCTCCTCCGGCCCTCCGACGCCACCTCGGCCTGTCCCTACAAGGGCGAGGCCCGCTACTGGGATGTGCACGTGGACGGCCACGATCCCCTCGAGGGGGTCTGCTGGTCCTACGAGCTCCCCCTCCGCGAGAGTCAGGCGGTGGCGGGCCTGTGGTGCTTCTGGAGCGAGAAGGACGGCATCGAGGTCGAGGTGGAGGGCTTCGGGCGGGTCTGAGGGCCCTCGGGCTGCAACGGGCCGTTGTCGCTACACGGCGATGGTTGACCTGGCGGGGCGGCGACGGATAACGCCCCCACCCCCTTTCCCCGCGATACGTGGGAGGGCTCCCCTGGATCCCGACTTCGACCCCGACGCCCCCGGCGACGGCACCCTCTTCGGGCTCCCCCACCCGGTCGACGAGGCCGGCGTGGTGGTGCTCCCCGTCCCCTTCGACGCCACCACCAGCTTCGGGCACGGCACCGCCGGCGCGCCCGAGGCGGTGCTGGAGGCCTCCCAGCAGGTCGACCTCTCCGACCCCGAGACCGGGGAGCCCTGGCGGGCCGGCATCGCCCTGGATGGCCCGGCGCCCTGGCTGGCCGAGGCCGTCGCCACCGCCCTCGCGGACGCCGCCCGGGCGCGTGCCGGCGACGGGTCCGCCCTCGCCCGGGTCAACGCCGTGGGGGATCGGGTGGCCGATCACGTCGAGGCGTGGACCGAGGCCCGGCTGGCCCGCGGGCAGATCCCCGCCGTGCTGGGGGGGGACCACAGCGTGCCCCTCGGCGCCTTCCGGGCGGCCGTCCGCCGCTTCCCGGGGCTGGGCATCCTCCACGTGGACGCCCACGCCGACCTCCGGGACGCCTACGAGGGCTTCCGGCACAGCCACGCCTCCATCTTCTTCAACGCCCTGCAGCTCGACGGCCTCGACACCGTCGTCCAGGTCGGGCTCCGCGACCTGGGCACCCGGGAGCGCGCCCTGGCCGCCGCCGAGCCGCGGGTCGTGTGGTGGACCGACGACCGCATCGCCACCCACCTTCACGAGGGCGAGGCCTTCGGCGCCCTGGTGGGGCGGATGCTGGCCCCCCTCCCCGAGAACGTCTGGGTCTCCTTCGATGTGGACGGCCTCGACCCCGCCCTCTGCCCTGGCACGGGCACCCCGGTCCCCGGGGGCCTCACCTGGCGCGAGGCCATGACCCTGCTGCGGGCCCTGGGCACCTCGGGGCGCCGGATCGTGGGCTTCGACCTCTGCGAGGTGGGGGCCCATCCCTTCGACGCCAACGTGGGCGCCCGACTGCTCTACAAGCTCTCGGGCTGGGCCCTCGCCACCCGACCGGAGACGCCGTGAACGTCCGCGACTTCCTCGACCATCACTTCCTGCACTACAACGCCCGCGAGGTCGTCCGGGCCGCCCGTGCCTACGAGGCCCACATCCAGGCCGGTGGGCGCATGTTCCTCACCCTCGCCGGCGCCATGAGCACCGCCCAGCTCGGCCGGATCCTGTCGCGCGCCATCGAGGCCGGCCTGGTCCACGGGATCAGCTGCACCGGCGCCAACCTCGAAGAGGACGCCTTCCGGCTGCTGGCGGGCAATGAGTACGAGCCCATCCCCGACTGGCGGGCCCTGCGCGCCGAGGACGAGACCGCCCTGTACGAGCGCGGGATGAACCGGGTGACCGACACCTGCATCCCCGAGACCGTCATGCGCCACATGGAGCGCCAGCTCCTGGCCCGATGGGCGCGCGAGACCGAGGCGGGGCGCTCGGCCCTGCCCAGCGAGCACCTGCTGGCGGTCCTGGCCGAGGACGACGTGGCGGCCCACTTCCAGGAGCCGGAGCACTCGTGGCTCCTGGCGGCCGGCAAGGCGGGGATCCCCGTCTACACCCCGGGCTGGGAGGACTCGACCACCGGCAACATGTTCGCCGCCGCCGTCTACCGGGGCGAGCTGGCCCACCACCAGTGCGTGGTCACCGGCACCGCCCAGATGGTCCACCTGATGCGCTGGTACCGGCGGGTCACGGGCGAGCGGCCGGCCGGGGCGCCTAGCGTGGGCTTCTTCCAGATCGGGGGCGGCATCGCCGGCGACTTCGCCATCTGCGCGGTCCCGGCCATGATCCAGGATCTGCAGCTCGAGGGCACCCCGTTCTGGGGCTACTTCTGCCAGATCTCCGACGCCGTCACGAGCTATGGTGGCTACTCGGGGGCGGTCCCGAACGAGAAGATCACCTGGGGCAAGCTCGAGGCGTCGACGCCCCGCTTCATGATCGAATCGGACGCCACCATCGTGGCGCCCCTCATCCTCGCCTACCTGCTCGGAGACTGATGTGAGCTGGTCCATCCAGGACAGCGCGGAGCTCTACGGCGTGCCGTACTGGGGCCGCCACCTGTTCCGCATCAACGATCACGGGCACCTGGCGGTCACGCCGGCCGGTCCCGACCAGGGTGAGCTCGACCTGCACGTCCTCACCGAGGAGCTCGTGGAGCGCGGGGTGGACCTGCCCATCCTGCTCCGCATGCCCCAGGTGGCCGAGCGGCGGATCGCCCTCATGCAGTCGGCCTTCGCCAGCGCCATCGGGGAGTGCGGCTACCAGGGCCGCTACCGGGCGGTCTTCCCCATCAAGTGCAACCAGCAGCGCCAGCTCGTCGAGGAGATCCTCCAGGCCGGTCGCAAGCACCACTTCGGCCTCGAGGCCGGCTCCAAGCCGGAGCTCCTGCTGGCCCTCGCCCTGGTGGACGACCCCGAGGCCCTGATCATCTGCAATGGCTACAAGGACCGTCGCTACGTCGAGATCGCCCTCATGGCCCAGGAGCTGGGCCGCGAGGTCGTCCTGGTGGTCGAGAAGCTCTCCGAGGTGGACCTGATCCTGGACGTGGCCGACGAGCTCGGCATCCCGCCCAACATCGGCGTGCGCGCCAAGCTCTCGAGCCCGGGCCGCGGCAGGTGGCAGGCCTCGGCGGGCGACCGCGCCAAGTTCGGGCTGTCGGCGTACGGCATCGTCGAGCTGGTCGAGAAGCTGCGGAGTCGCGAGCGGCTGGACCGTCTGCGGCTGCTGCACTTCCACATCGGCTCCCAGGTCACCGCCATCCAGACGTTCAAGCGGGCCCTGCGCGAGGCGACCCGCATGTACGTCGAGCTGGTGGGCCTCGGGGCGCCCATGGGCCTCTTCGACGTCGGTGGCGGGCTCGGGGTGGACTACGACGGCAGCCAGACCGTCTTCGAGGCCTCCCGCAACTACACCGAGGCCGAGTACGCCCTCGACGTGATCTCCCACATCGAGAGCGCCTGCACCGAGGCCGGTGTGCCGCACCCCGACATCGTCACCGAGGCCGGCCGCGCCACCGCCGCCCACTGCTCGGTGCTCCTGTTCGACATCCTCGGGGTGGAGAGCCTGGACACCCAGGGACCGCCGGCCCCGACCACCCCCGAGGACAGCGACCTCCTGAAGGAGCTGCGCGAGGTGTACGAGGCCATCACCGTCCGGAGCTACCAGGAGGCCTGGCACGACGCCGTGGACATCCGCCTCCGGAGCCGGCAGGCCTTCGACCTGGGCGTCATCGGGCTCGCCGAGGTGGCCCAGGTGGATGCCCTGTTCTGGAAGCTCTGCGGCCGGATCCAGCGCGTGGTGGCCGAGCTGTCCTACGTCCCCGACGAGCTGGCCCTGCTCCACGAGCTGCTGGCCGACATCTACTACGGCAACTTCTCGGTCTTCCAGTCCGCCCCCGATGCCTGGGCGGTGGACCAGCTCTTCCCCTGCATGCCCGTGCACCGGCTGGGCGAGGAGCCCACGCGCCGCGGCATCATCGCCGATCTCACCTGCGACTCCGACGGCAAGCTCTCCCGGTTCGTGGACCGTCGCGACGTGAAGAAGGTCCTCGAGCTGCACCCGGTGGCGCCGGGCGAGCGCTACGTCATCGCCCTGCTGCTGGTGGGCGCCTACCAGGAGATCCTCGGCGATCTGCACAACCTGTTCGGCGACACCCACGCCGTCCACGTCTTCATGGACGAGAAGGGCCAGCCCGACATCGATCTGGTCATCGAGGGCGACACGGTCGAGGCCGTGGCCAGCTACGTCCAGTACGAGCGCAAGGACCTGGTCCACCGGGTGCGGCGCGCCACCGAGGCCGCCATCCGGAAGGGCGACATCGACCGGCGCCAGGCGGCGCGGATCCTGTCCTTCTACCGGGACAGCCTGGACGGCTACACCTACCTGGGCCGGTGAGAAGCAATGGAGCCCGGCCGCCATCCGGCGTCTGGGCCATACTCCGCCGGTGCATCGCTTCTGGTCATCGCTGGTCCATGGCTTCCTGGACCCGGAGAGCGCCTCTTCAGCCCGCCTGATCCTGCACCGCGTGGTGGTGGCGCTGGGCCTGGGGCTGGCCGTCGTCCTGCTGCTGCGGGCGGCGCAGGATCTGGCCGACGGTCTGGTGATCACGGCGGTGGCGCTCCTCCTCGGGGCGGTGGCGAGCGGCCTGTCGGTGGGGGTCCTGGCGCGCACCCGCGACCTGGCCGCCGCCTCCTGGCTGCTGCTGTCGGGGGGCTACGTGATGCTGGGCACCATCGTGCTCACCACCCGCACGCTCTACGAGACGAGCCACCACTTCCTGCCGGTGCTCGTGCTGGTGGCGGCCCTCCTCATCGGCACCCGCGCCACCCTGGTCACCGGCCTCCTCAACCTGATCCTCCTGGGGGCCATGTACGCCCTCCACCTGGCGGGAATCAAGCCCACCCCCGATCCGTACGCCCTGTCGCAGTACTGGTTCGACGCGATCCTGCTCAACGTGCTGGTGGTGGTGGTGTGCTTGGGCTTCGCCGCCGTGCACCGCCGGGCGCTCGAGACGGTACGGGAGCAGGCCCGGGCCCTCGCCCGGGAGAACGAGGAGCGGCGCCTCGCCGAGGAGCGGGCCACCCGGGCGATGGAGGCGCGCACCCGGTTCCTGGCCGCCATCAGCCACGAGCTGCGCACGCCGCTCCACGGGGTGGTCGGGGCGGCGCGGCTCATCGATGGCCAAGCCCTGTCCGGCGAACAGCGGGAGCTGCTGCACACGGTGAACACCAGCGCCGATCTGCTGCTGGGGCTCATCGACGACGTCCTCGACGTGGCGCGGATGGACAGCGATCAGCTGGAGCTCGTCACCGAGACGGTGGATCTGCCGGCCCTCCTCGAGGCCGTCGCCACCCCGCTCCGGGTGCTGGCCGCGCCGCGCGGGGTCGGGCTGACGGTGGTGGTGGAGCCCGACGCGCCCCGCCACGTGACGGGGGATCGCACCCGTCTGCGGCAGATCCTGGTGAACCTGGACGGCAACGCGGTCAAGTTCACCCACGAGGGAGAGGTGACCTTGGAGCTCGCCGGGCGGCCAGGAGCGGTCGTCCTCACGGTCTCGGACACCGGGATCGGCATGAGCCCCGAGCAGGTGGCCACCGCCTTCGAGCCCTTCGTCCAGGCGAGCGCCGAGACCCACCGCGACTACGGCGGGAGCGGGCTCGGCATGGCCATCGTGCACCGGCTGGTAAGCCTCATGGAGGGCCAGGTCTCCGTGGAGTCGGAGCCGGGGGTCGGGACGCGGGTGGAGGTCCGGCTGCCCCTGCCGGCCGCGGCCCCCGATGCCCCCGATGAGGCGTCCCTGACGCCCGAAGCGCCCTCCCTGCGCATCCTCATCGCCGATGACCATGTGGTGAACCGGATGGTGGCCCAGCGGGCCCTGGAGCGGCACGGCCACGAGGTGCAGGCGGTGGACGATGGCGCGCAGGCGGTCGCCGCCGTGGCCCGCCGGGTCCCGGATCTGGTGCTCATGGACTGCCAGATGCCGGTGCTGGACGGCTTCGAAGCCACCCGCCGGATCCGGGACCTGCCCGGCGGCGATGGCCTGCCCATCCTGGCCTTGACGGCGAGCGGCCTGGCCGAGACCCGCGACGCCGCCCGGGCTGCCGGCATGGATGCGGTGCTCACCAAGCCCCTCGAGCCCGACGCCCTCGCCCGGGCCATCCGGCGGTGGGGGGCGCGGTGAGGGGGCCCCGGATCATCGGGTCCAGACCTCCAGCACCGACACGTCCCCGCTCACCTCGGCCTTGAAGGTGCGGACGATCTCCACCGCGCCATCGCCGTCGAGATCCACCAGGTCGATGTTGTAGACGCGGTCGAGGGCGCGCGTGAGGGTCCCTGGGACGTTGGGCCGCCGGGTCGGCAGGGGCAGGCCCCGCCGGGAGGCCGAGAAGCGGTCTCCGCTGCCGTCGTTGATCCAGGCCTGCAGACCGTCGGCGGTGGAGTGGGTGACGATGTCGAGGTAGCCGTCCCCATCCAGATCGGCGAGCTGGCCGATCCCTGCGTTGTCCACGGTCAGGGCCGGGGTGAACATGCCGGTGTCCCAGTGGTAGAGGGAGCCGCCGATGAGCAGGTCCAGGTCCCCGTCGCAGTCCACATCGCCCAGACCTCCCTGATCCGGGCCCCCGATGAAGCTCACATGAGCGCTGTCGTGGCGGCCGACCTCGGTGAAGGAGCCGGCGCCGTCCCCCAGGTAGACCCGCGCCACCTGGGTGCCGTCGTCCTGCTGACCGAAGACCACCAGATCCATGTGCCCGTCGTCGTCGATGTCCCCGCCGACGTGCCATCCCACGTCGGTGAGGCGGTCCTCGCCCGGCCTCTCCGCGTGGCCCGAGACCCCGGCGTCCGGGAGCTCGGCCCAGCCCGCGCCCTCCCAGGTGTAGACGGCCGAGCCATAGCCGAACTGGTCGGCGCCGATGGACAGGTCCAGGTCGCCGTCGTCGTCCACGTCCAGGAGGTTGCCCCCGCTGGCCAGCCAGGTCGGGAGTCCGGTCCGCGCCACCGTGAAGCCGCCGGTGCCGTCGTTGAGCCAGGCCACCCCCCGATCACGTGATCACCGGTCGCGACGTCCAGGTCGCCGTCGCCGTCGATGTCCCCCACATCGATCCCCCACCCGCCAGGGAAGACGCCGGCAGAAGGGAGGTTGACCGCGGCGTCATAGCCCAGGGCCCCCCGGCCGGGCAGCCACTGGGCCGCGTCCGTCACCCGCGCGTTGATGACCAGGTCCAGGGTCCCGTCCGCGTTCATGTCGGCGCCCATCGGGGTGGACTTGTTGGCGTTGTTGCCCAGGATGGTCGTGAAGGCCACGCGCCAGTCCTGGCCCGTCACGTCACAGCCCGGGGGGGCGAAGGCCCCCAGCCCCAGGGCCGGGTCGGGTGTGGCCCGGACGCCGCAGATCCGGTCGCAGGGTCCCGGCGGGTCGTCGGTGTCGGTGTCGGAATCCGTGTCCGTGTCCGTGTCGGCATCGGTGTCGGAGTCGGCATCCGTATCGGTGTCCGTGTCGGTGTCGGCATCCGTGTCGGTGTCGGCATCCGTGTCGGTGTCGGTGTCGGTGTCGGTGTCGGTGTCGGCTCCCGTGTCGTCTCCCGGGGTCGAGCCGCCACCGTCGTTGCAGGCGACGAGCAAGGCGAGTGCGGTCCAGCGCATGGGTCCTCCGATACCGGACACCCTACCCGGACGAGACGGGGCCGGTAGAGGGAGCGGCGGACATCCCGGTGATCGCCCGCGGCCGTCCTGGTGTAAGGAGAGGGCGGTCGCTCCGTTGGCGGGGTCGAACCGGGAGGCGAGATGCGGATCTGGATCGCGTGGATGGCGGTGCTGCTGGCCCTGGCCGGCTGCGCCAAGCGCTCGACGGGCGCCAGCGACTACGGCTACTACGAGGACGAGCTGGCCGAGATGGACTCCGTGTCGGAGGGCCGGGTGCAGTTCGCCCGCGCCGCCCGGGAGGAGCGGCCCTCCCGCCGCCCTGCCGCGAAGCGAGCGGCCCCGCCGCCCCAGGCCTCGGGCGGCATGCGCCCCGACGAGCCTGCCGACAGGGTGGCCCGGGACCGGGAGCCGCAGGCCGAGCGCATGATCGTCTACGAGGGGTCGACCACCCTGCGGGTGGCCCGCATCCGCCCCGCCGTGGACGCCATCACCGCCACGGTGGAGGCGCTTGAAGGCTTCGTGGAGCGGGTGGACGGGTCCCGGGTGGTGGTCCGGGTGCCGGTGGCGCGGTTCGAGGAGGGGCTGGCGGCGGTGCAGGCGCACGGTGACGTCATCGACGAGCGCATCTTCGCCAGCGACGTGACCGAGGCCTTCCAGGACGTGCAGCTCCGGCTGGACACCGCCCGGGCGACCCGGGACCGGCTCCTGGAGCTCCTCGCCCAGACCGAGGACGAGAAGGAGAAGCTGGCGCTCCTCCAGGAGATTCAGCGCCTCACCGACCAGATCGACCAGATGACCGCCCAGTCCACGACGCTTCGGCGGCTGGCGGACCTCTCGCGCATCGTGGTGAGCCTGGTGGAGCGCGAGGCCCTGGCCAACCAGGGCGCGGGCGAGGACAGCCAGGCCTTCGCGTGGATCCGCCGCCTCTCGCCCTTCGGCTCCGACATCGTGCGTGCCGGCGGCTTCGTCAACCTGGACGTGCCCGAGGGCATGGTGGGGTTGAAGCTCTGGCGGGAGTACGTGGCGGAGGCACCGGACGGCTCCCGCATCTGGAGCGGCAAGCTCGACACCCGCGTCGAGGCCGAGGCGACCTTCTGGGTCGAGGCCGTGAAGGAGCGGCTGGGCGAGGACTTCGCCAGCGCCGAGGTCGACATGCTCGGCGAGTTCGGGGTGGTGACCTTCACCTCCCGCGACGAGGCCCCCTACACCTGGGTGGTGGCCATTCGACCCCGCGGGCGGCACCTCGAGGTGGTCGAGGCCTATCTGGCGAGCCCCGAGGCGGCCGAGCGCTTCCTCCCGGCCGTCCGGGCCGTCATCGGGGACCGCGGGGGTGAGGCATGAGCCGCGCCATGCGTGTGTGGGGGACCCTGCTCCTGCTGGCCGGGCCGGTGCGGGCCCACGCGGCCGAGTCCCCCGACGGCGCCACGCCGCCGGCCGCACCCGAGGAGGCCGAGCCCGAGGAGGCCGACCCCGGCGACCTGACCGGCTCCGCGGTCCGCGCGACGCTGGTGCTGCGGGTGTCGGACAAGAAGGCCTCCGCCGCCCAGGCCATCGCGCTGGCCAGGGAGGCCGGGGGATGGTTCACCCGGTTCGACCCGAACCAGGTGGTGCTGCGGGTGCCCACCCCGCGCAGCGATGCCGTCCTGGATGGACTGGCCGGGCTGGGCGAGCTGGTGGCGCGCGACTACCAGCGCGAGGATCACAGCCAGGAGCTGGCGCTGCTCGACAAGCGCATCGAGGGTCGGGAGGACGTCCTTCAGCGGTATCGCACCGTCCTCGAGAGCAGCCAGGCCCGCAACATCGTCACCGTGGAGCGGCAGATCACCAACGCCATCGCCTCGCTCGAGCAGCTGAAGGGGCGGCGGCGCTACCTGCGGAACCAGCTCGACTACGCCACCCTCGCCGTAAGCTTCCGCTTCCGGGACCGGACCGCCCCCCGGCGGGACGGCTCCAGCAGCTTCGCGTGGCTCAACACCATGAACATGGCCGACCTCCTGTCCGACTTCCAGAACGGGGTCCGGGCCAGCCGGTCCCGTGCCGACGCGCCGACCCCGGTGGGCTTCGCGCCCTACCGCCGCCGAGGGCGCTTCCGCGCCGTCACCCCGGACGACGTGGTCTTCCGGATCCGCTCGGCCCGCAACAAGCCGAAGGCGGACCTCGACTTCTGGAAGGAAGCCCTGCTCGAGCGCCAGAAGGCGGCCGGCTACACCGTGCTCTCCGAGGAGATGATGGGCGACGGCGGGACCTACGTCCTCACCCTCGGCGCCGCCAACGGCCCCCGGGACCAGACCTACGTGATCGGGCTCCGGGTGGACGGCCGGCACCTCATCCTGGCCGAGGCCACGGGCGAGGCCGAGGTCTACGCCGGGCACGCGGACGCGGTCGAGGCCAGCCTGGACGCCATGCGCTAGCAGGGGGGGGGGGGGGCCGCCGCCCCCCCCGCCACCCCCTGCCTCGGGGGCGGCCTCCCTCGACGCGGGCCCGGGGACGGGGTCGAGCCCACCCTGGACGCCATGCGCTAGCGGGGGGGGGGGGCCGCCGCCTCGCCCGCCACCGCCTGCATCGGAGGCGGCCTCCCTCGACGCGGGCCCCGGGGACGCCCGGAGACGTCATCCGGGGTCCCCGAGGAGGCTCAGTAGCCGGCGCCGCCGCGCCTCGGCCGCTCGTCCTCGTCGTCGTGGTCATCGTCGTCGCGGCCCCAGCGACGGTCGTCGTCGTCGCGGCCCCAGCGACGGTCGTCGTCGTCGCGGCCCCAGCGACGGTCGT
>CAZPJM010000006.1:0-2953 GCA_964586865.1 uncultured Enterobacteriaceae bacterium | reverse complement strand
CGTCGTCGCGGCCGAAGTTGCGCGGGCTGTCGAAGGTCCAGGAGTCGGTCCAGGGCGTGAAGGCGTTGTCCACGTCGGCCAGGCCGGTGCTGGCCAGCGAGGGGTAGTGCCGCAGCAGCACGCTCTTGAAGGTGTTGTTCTCGATCCAGGCCAGACCCTCGGGGGTGTAGACGCTGGCCTTGTAGTCGTCGGTGTAGAAGCGGTCCGCCTGCAGGCGCCGGCTGGCCATGAGGATGAAGGTCTGGAAGAGGGTCTCGCCGAAGCCGAAGCACTCCGGGCGATCCGCCTCGGCCAGGGTGCCCACGAACAGGTCGACCTCGTCGATGTCCCTGTAGATGGCCTTCATCTCACGCCGGAGCCGCGGGTCGGGCGTCAGGTCGTCGATGCTGGCCAGCGGGGGCAGGCCGATGAGCTTGCGGAAGGCGTTGTAGCGGGGCACCCCGCGCTCCCGGTCGCGCACGATGTCGATGGTGGCCAGATCGATCTCGTTGCCGGGGAAGGTCTCCAGGCGGGTCATGAAGCGCGGGTAGTTCTGGAGCACGATGGCGCCGGGCCGCTGGAGTCCGAAGGAAACGGCGAGCGCGTCGATGGGCACCCGCTCGTAGAGCGCGCGGGCATCGGCGTCGATGGCGTCCTCGGTGCGGACCAGGCCCCGGATGCGGCCGCGACGATCCCGGAGCACCAGCCGGTCGGGCGTGAGCTGGTGCATCCGGTAGATGGCGGTGAACTCCTCGGTCATGGCGAAGGCGGCGCCCTTGTCGTCCTTGGGACCGCCCATGATCCCGTAGATCTCGGCGCTGGGGGGCGGCGCCAGGGCCCGCAGCGTGGCCTGCTGCACCGGGTCCGGGTCCACGTAGCGCTGAAGGCCGTACCAATTGGCGTTCATGGCCAGGTCCAGCTTGCGGTTCGGGATGATCGCCGGCGTCCACTCCAGGGTGTGGATCTTGGCCAGGAGCGCCGCGTTGATGAGCCGCGCCTTCTGGTACAGCTCCTCGTCGGACATGCCCGGGTACTGGGCCGCCAGGTGGTCCGCGATGGCGTTGTGCTCCTTCGCGAAGACGGTGTGGAGCAGCTCGAGCCCGACCCACCAGTTGGTGGTGAAGCCCGTGTCCCCGAAGCCGTCGGCGTTCAGCGGGAGGCGACCTCGGGCGTCGAGCTTCAGCTTCCCCCCCTTGTAGGTCCGCAGGCGGGCGGCCGTGGCGAGGTCGCTGCCGTAGACCTGCGAGGCGTCCCACCAGTGGGTGACGTCGTTCAGGTACGTGGGCGGCAGGCTCGACTCGGAGGGCAGGCGGCTCGGATCCGCGGGGGTGCTGCCGAAGACGATGTGGGTCTGGCCGGTGCGCAGGCGCATGGGATCGTGGGGCGCCAGGGGAACCCGAATGGGCCGGCGCATGTCCGCCGGACCATGGTCGAACCAGTCGTGGATCTGGAACTGGGTCCAGGCGGCCGCCCACATGTTCAGGTGGTTCATGGTCTTGGGCGGCCCCCGGCGGCGCAGCAGGCGGCGGCTGATCTCGCGGGGGTCCGGGTTCATGAGGTTGGCCGTGTCGGGGTAGACCTCGCTGAGGGGTACGTTGCGCGCGAAGCGCGTGTGCACCGCGCCAGCCGCCGGGTCGGCCAGGTCGTTGCAGGTGCCGTCGATGGTGCGCTGGGTCAGGATGTCGGTGTCGCAGACGATGTCGCCGGGTTCCAGGTTGTCCACCAGCGCCCCCGGCAGGTAGGTCGGGTGGAGGTTGGCGCGCTCGAGGAAGATCCGCTGTACGGCGAGCTTGACCAGGGCGGGCTCCGTGTCCTCCTCGTCCCAGTTCGTCCAGAAGCCGGTGAACAGCGAGGCCGGGTCGGCGGCCACGGTGGGCACGGTGGACAGGAAGGTCAGCAGCTCGACCGCCGAGTAGAGCGGCGGCGTGTAGCCATCGGGGCCGATGCAGTCGGGATCGGCCTCGCAGTCGGAGGCGACCTCATCGGCGGTGGCCTCGTCATCCTCGGCGCCGCCGGCGTGCGCGACGGAGGGCAGGAAGAGGGCGAGGGAAAGCAAGGTGGTGCGCAGCATGTGGGCTCCAGGGTCCAGGGTGCGCACCGAAGCTACCGGCCCTCCGCCACCGGGTGGGTTTCCCAGCGTTACGGCGGTTGCGCCGGGACGTATGCCTGCTCGGACAGGGCGTGGGTGCCGATGCGGACCTGGCCGGTCCGGGTGCCCCGCACCTCGAGCAGGCGGCCCGCCAGGCCGTCCTCGACCTCGCCGAGCCGTTGCCGCAGGCGATGGAGCTGCACGTTCACGGTCCGAGGGCGCACCGCGAGCATCCGGGCGAGCGCGCTCCGCTGGATCCAGCCCTGCTCGGCGAGCTCGACGCCCTGCCGAAGGTCGTTCAGGCGGTGACGGGCCAGGAGGAGGAGCAGGTAGTTCTCGCTCCGGCTCGGCATGGCGTGCCGCGCCTCTCCCAGCACCACCTCGATGGCGACGCTCTCCTCGTCGGCGCTGACCGCGAAGCGCACCTCGAGATCCGGCCGCTCGAGGGCCGTCGGGTCGAGGGCGGTGGGCAGGAGCAGACGCCAGGCCCGGTCCCCGGCCACCACCGTGGCACCGTCCTCGACCGGGTAGCGATCCGCGTCACCCTCGGCGAACCAGGTCCCGTCCTGCTGACGGATCACCGAGAGCTCGGGTGACTCCCCGGGCGGGAGGATCAGCACGCCCCCCCGGGCATCCACCCGCGCATCCCCCCCCAGCTCCCGGGCTCGGGGGCGGGGGGGGCCGGCATCGGACAGGGTCCAGGCCGACGCCTGCAGCCCCCCGAAGATCAGCGTGCTGCCCACCGCCAGCGCGCGCTCCTGGCCCGGGGGCAGCAGCTCGCTGTCGACCCGGGTGCCATTGCGGGAGCCCAGGTCCCGGACCCACCAGCACCCCCCCCCCGGAACCACAGCGAAGCGTGCTCGCCCGAGACGCGGCCGTCGTCGA